>NZ_RAWA01000012.1 GCF_003611675.1 Corallococcus sp. CA053C | reverse complement strand
GGCCAGCACCACCCCCAGGCCCAGGCCCGCCGCCAGCAGCGGCTTGCGCCAACGCGAGGGGCCTTCCCCGGGGGCGGAGATGGAAGCGGAGGTGTCTGGGGGCATGGCGGCCAGGAAGGTCGAAGGGGGTTGCTTTCCCTATTAGACCCGGAATTCCCCTACAGGCCACCACAAACCGACCCGTTGGTATCTTTTTCTGAGGTTACGAAAAAGCCCTCCGGTCCGGGGGAGGCCCCGCGCTCACGATTCCCAGCGCACCCGGTAGGCGCAGGCGTGGCCGTCGAAGTCGAAGGGTTCGACGTGGACGTTCCTGGCCCCGGCGCGGGTCAGCCCCGCTTCGATGATGCCCAGGAGGTAGCCGGGGTTGCCGTTGCACTCGCTCACCTTGATGGTGTGGTTCGCGCGGCCGTGGGTGATGAGCTGCGTCTTCATGTAGTTGTTCACCGTGGCGAAGCTCTCCTGCATGCGGGAGAGGACGCGGTCGGGTCCGAAGATGGGCCACAGGGACACGAGCGCCTTGCCCAGCAGGGTGTATTCCATGCCGGTGATGATGCCCTGGCCGAGCCTGCGGTAGCCCTCCTGCGCGTCCACGTCCGGGTAGAGGTGCGCCGCGGTGAGGCGCAGCGCCTCGGCGAAGACGCGGCGGGGCGTGTGGTGGGGGATCTTCTCGTCCAGGTCCAACCCGATGGCGCGCAGCTGCTGCTTGAGCTCCGGCGTGACGCGCTTGCCCGCGGAGCGCAGGAAGAGCCCCTCGATGGCATGGCGGTAGACGATCTCTTCACTCACGCATCACCCTTCCCACGCTCCCGTCCCACCGCGGGCTTGGAGCCGGAGGAGCATCCCTGGAACGGCCCTGCATTGCACTCGCGCGGCGGGTGCGTGCGGCGTGGGGGACCTGTCCTCTGCCGTGGACAGGTCCTGTCCTCCCGGCAGGTCAGGTGCGGGCAGGGAAGGACGCTGCTGCTTCTGGGAACACACGGATTTCAGCGGATGCGGGGCTGGTACAGCGATTGCTCAAGGGCGGGCCGGCAGCACTCCCCCTCGCTTCCTGGAGTTCATCCGTGCGAATGGCTTCACCTCTCCGCCGCATCCTCGGGCTTTGTTCCCTCTCCCTGCTGGCCGCGTGCAACGCGATGCCCGGGGAGGAGGGCGAGGACGTGCTGGCTTCCGAACCGGCCGCCCTGGCCGTGCCTTCCAACTTCCTCTACCGGCAGGGCAAGCAGCTCTACCTCAACGGCGCGCCGTATCAGATGGTGGGCGTGAATGCCTTTCCGCTGACGGGCTGTGGCGCGGCCCCCAATGACGCGCAACTGGATGCCTTCTTCGCGGGCCTGCGTCCCAACAGCCTGGTGCGCACCTGGGCGTTCAAGCCGCAGGGATTGGCGCGCCTGGAGAAGGTCGTGGCCGCGGCGGAGAAGTACAACCAGAAGCTGGTGCTGACGCTGGCCGACGGCCGCAGCTACTGCGGCGAGTGGGACGGCTACAACGGCAGCGATGGCAGCGGCAAGCAGCCCTCCTGGTACTCCAGCGGCTACCGCACCAACTACATCCCCTGGGCGCGCGAGGTCGTCACGCGCTTCAAGGGCTCCGCGTCGGTGGGCATGTGGGAGCTGCTCAACGAGCCGGGTGACGCCGACACCGCCACCATCAAGGCGTTCTTCAACGACGCGAGCACCACCATCAAGGGCATCGACCCGAACCACCTCATCAGCTCCGGCTCCTGGGCGCCGTGGGCCTACGGTGGCGAGGCGGGCTTCCAGTCCCTCCACGACGTCCCCAACGTCGACGTGGGCAGCCTCCACGAGTACGACTACGACTACAACAACGGCAACACCATCGTCTCCCCGCACTTCGCGCCGGCCCTGCGGGCGATGGACGCGCTCAACAAGCCGCTCATCGTGGGTGAGACGGGCATCCAGGCCGCGGACAGCGGCTGCCGCACCACGCGCACCGGGCGCCGGGACGCCATGCGCAAGAAGTTCGAGCAGTACCTCGCGGGCCGCGCGGCGGCCGTCTTCGTCTGGACCTGGCAGGCCACGACGCCGTCCGGCTGCGAGCTGAACTTCGGGCCGGATGATCCGATGCTGCCGATGATCAAGGCCTTCCCCCTGGCCCAGACGCCGCCGCCCACCGGCAACACCGTGCAGCTCAATGACAACACGGTCGGCACCGGCACGGGCCAGTTCGAGTACCTCGGCACCTGGGAGGTGAGCACGGGCACGGGCAAGTTCCAGGACGACGACCACTTCTCCAACACCACCAACTCCAGCTATGTGGTCCGCTTCAATGGCACGCAGGCGAAGCTGTACGCCGCGGCGGCCCCGCACCACGGCATCGCGACCGTGTCGGTGGACAGCGGCGCGGCGGTGGACGTGGACCTCTATGCCTCCGCCCGTCAGGACCAGAAGCTGCTGTGGACCAGCTCCGTGCTGAGCGCCGGGACGCACTCGCTCACGGTGAAGGTGTCCGGCCGCAAGAACGCCGCCTCCACCGGCTACTACATCAGCGCGGACCGCGTGGACGTGCTGACCGCGACGCAGGGCGACACCACGGCGCCCACGGTGAGCATCACCGCGCCCACCGGCGGCACGGTGGCCGTGGGCAACGTGACGGTGCAGGCGACGGCGGCGGACAACGTCGGCGTCGTGAAGACGGAGCTCTGGGTGGATGGCGCGAAGGTGTCCGAGGACACCGCGGCGCCCTACGCCTTCACCTGGGCCGCGACCGCGGGTCAGCACTCGCTGGTGGTGAAGGCGTTCGACGCCGCCAGCAACAGCGCGTCGAGCACCGCCGTGACGGTGACGGCGAGCGGGCAGACGACGGTCTCCGTGCAGCTCAATGACAGCGTGGTGGGCACCGGGTTGGAGCAGTTCGAGTACACGGGCACGTGGGAGGCGGGCACGGGCACGGGGAAGTTCCAGTCCGACGACCACTTCTCCAGCACCACCAACTCCACCTACGTCGTGCGCTTCAACGGCACGCAGGCGAAGCTGTACGGCTCCGCGGCGTCGCACCACGGCATCGCGGCGGTGTCCATCGACGGCGGCACGGCGGTGGACGTGGACTTCTATGCGGCCACCCGCCAGGAGCAGAAGCTGATGTGGACCAGCCCGGTGCTGAGCGCGGGGACGCACTCGCTCACGGTGAAGGTGTCCGGCCGCAAGAACAGCGCGTCCTCCGGCTACACCCTCAACGCGGACCGGGTTGACCTGACGGTGCTGCGCTAGGCCACAGGGGTACGACCCTTCCTGCGAACCATGCTGCTAGACTTCATCCAGATGCGAGCAGGAAGGGCCAGGCGGTCGGTGTGGGGCGGGGTGCTGGGGGGCTGTCTGCTCCTGTCATCCCTGCCCGCCGCTGCCTCCGATTGGTTCGCGGACGACTTCGAGACGGGCACGTTGGTCGTGGAGGATTCGCCCGCGGGCCGCTGGGACGATGCGGTGCCGTTCAGTCCCAACACCCTCGCCAGCGGAACGGCGGGGGCCCACCGGGGGCGGTACGGGTTCACCGTGGTGGACCGGGACAGCGTCTCCGGCTCGCAGGCGAGCATCAATGTCGTGCGGGCCTCGCTGACCTCCGAGTTCCACATGCGCTCGTGGCTGCGCATGCGGGCGGTGGGCACGACAGGGAACGTGGTGCTGATGCAGGGCCTGCCGATGCTGGTGGAGCTGCGGCTCGTCCTCCTGCCCGGGCTCCGCTGGGAGCTGGCGGCGCGGAGTGGTTCGGGCCGGACCTACGTGAGCCTGCATGGCTCGGACGTGGCGGCGGATCGCTGGTACCTGGTGGAGTTCGGCATCCGGGGACTGGGGACGACCTCTGGCGAGGCCCGGCTCTGGGTGGATGGGATTGAACAGGGGACGGCGCTCAGCGGGCAGGACTTCCGCGGCGCGGCCAACATGGTGGAGCAGGTCATGGTGGGCGAGCCGTGGAGCGACACGGGGACCTTCACGGGCTCCTTCGACTTCGACGACGTGCGGGTGAGCGCCGCGCCCATGGCCAGCCGTCTGGAATTGCAGCGGCCGGTGGCTGCGTCCGGGTCATCGGGATGCCTCGCGGTGGAGGTGTCGCTGCGGTCGTCCGAGAACGGGACGCTCGCGCCCTCGCCCTATGACGCCGAGGTGGCCCTGGCCGTGAACGGCGGCGCGGGCGACTTCCACGAGGATGCGGATTGTGATTCTCCCGTGGCGCGGGTGGTCCTTCCCAAGGGGGGCTCCGAGCGCCGCGTGTACTTCCACCCCAAGGACTCGGGCGGCACGGTGACGTTGACGGCGTCGCACGGGGATTTCCTTCCGGCTTCGCTCTCGGTCGATCCGGCCAACGTCCTTCCTGGGGATGGAGACGAGGACGGGGGCGGGCCCTGGACGTGCTCGTCGGCGCCTGGAGCCTTCGGGGGGCTGCCGTTGCTCCTGGGGGCGTGGCTCTGGCGCGCACATCGGCGGCGAGCCCGCTGAGGCCTACCGGCCGGGTGTGAGGCGCAGGCCGGAGACTCCCAGCAGGTGCGTGCTCCGGTACGTGTCGCTCGACGGGAGCCAGCGTCCGCTCAGCTCGGCGAAGACGTCGAACTTCCGGGAGAGGGAAAGGCTCGCGCCCGCGGACAGCCCTCCGCCGAAGAGGGCAGGGCCTCCCAACGCATAGCCATCCAAGGACAGGAAGAAGGTCAGGGGCCCGATGAGCCGAGGCGCCTGGGCGCCCACGCGCGCGGCGGCGCCGAACTGGCTTCCCACGGTGGCGTTGAGTTCGCCAAAGACATACGTGCCGGAAAGTCTCGCACCGGCTTCCATGCCCGCGCCCGACAGCGGGGCCAGCCCCAGCGCGGCCCGCACCTGGGCGCTGAACGCGAGCGTGGAGACGAAGGACGCGGACACTGGCGCGGGCGACGGAAGGACGACGCGCACCTGCTCCGTGCGGCCGGGACGCACCTTGACCTGGAGCGTGGTCAGCCCCGGGCCCACGTCCAGCGTGTGCGTGCCAATGGGGACCGACCCCTGCCACGGGGCCTGCCCGAGCTGGCGCCCGTCCAGGTGCAGCTCCGCTCTGGAGGGTTCGACGTCGACGGTGAGCACGCCCTGGAGCCGGGAGCGCAGGCTCTCGAAGAGGGTCACCACGGTGGGCTGCACGCGCTCCGGATCCAGGTGCGCGTCCGGATCCGCTTCGAGCGCCTGGGCGAAGGCGGTCTCCATCTGGGCGTACTGACGGAGGGCCGCGTGGACCTCGCCCTGGATGAGGCGCAGGCGTGCGATCTGTGTTTCATCGCGGGTCTGCCGCAGCCCTGCTTCCACGCGGGACAGCGCGGCTTCGAAGTCCGCTTCCGACAGGGCCTGGAGCGCCGCTTCCATTTCGCGGGGCTCGGTGCCGGGGGAGGCGAGCAGCAGGGAGAGCAAGAACCCAGCGGCGCTCATGGCTGGAGCTCGATGCGGACCACGGCCTTGGTTCCCGGGAGGACGTCCACCTGGCGCTGCTGGGGAGCGAAGCCGTCGCGCTCCACCCGGACGGAGTGCCGTCCTTCGGGCAGCTCCAGGGACACGGGCGTCGCGCCGTGGTGTTTGCCATCCACGCTGACGTCGGCCCAGACCGTCTTGCCGTCGTGCACGGTCACCACGCGCAGCTCACCCTGGCCGTGGGTGGCGACCTGCCGGGGGGCACTGCCCTTGAGGGCCGACGGCGCGGACCTGGCCGGGACGCGGGCCCGGTGGGTGGGGGCGGTCTTGGATACGGGCGCGGTGGTGGTGCGTGGCTCCGGCACGTTCGCCGCATCCGACGCGGAGGCCGCTGTCTTCACGGATGCCTTCGGCGTGGGCTCGGTCCCTGACGAGGAATCCGCTGACCTCGCGGGTCCTCCGGACGGTGCCGGAGCCACGGTGGCGGGTGCTTGAACCCCGGGCTCCTCACGCGCCACCGAAGCGTTCGGAGCCTCGTGCAGGTTCCGGAGCGTGAGCGCGCCAAAGACCAGGACAGCCACACCCACGCCCCCCAGCGCCGCCAGGGACAAGGGCCGCATGCGCTTCCGCCAGGGCACGCCAGGGGCGTGAGCCGGTGTCGCCGAAGGCATAGCTCCCTTCGGAGGACTCAAGGCCACACGCTCCGCGTCCTCCATCGCCGTGAGCAGCGCGAGCGCCCCCGCGTGACGCTGCTCCGGATTCATCGCGGTGGCGCGGACGAGCACCTCCGTCAGCGGCAATGACAACCACGGCGCCTGTTCCCGCAGCGCTCGCGCCGCATCGCGCGGCCCCTCCCCGAGAAGCCGACACGTGCTCGCGGGCGGCAGGCCCGTCAGCGCCTCCAGCAACACCAGACCCAACGAATACAGGTCCGCGCGGCCGTCGACCGGTTCACCCCGCGCCTGCTCCGGCGCCATGTAGCTGGGCGTTCCCAGCCGCAGGCCACTCCGGGTGGCCTCCTCGCCGCGGTGCTCCCAGAGGATGCCGAAGTCGAGCAGCGTCGCGCGCCCGCCGGGCGACAGGAAGATGTTCGCGGGCTTGATGTCGCGGTGCACGCAGCCGCGCTGGTGGATGAAGTCCAATCCGGCGCAGAGCTGCCTCGCCAGGGCGAGCACCTCCGCGACGGGCAGGGGACCGGGCACCGACCGCAGGTAGCGCGCCAGCGACATCCCCTCCAGGTGCTTCATCACGATGAAGGGCCGTCCGCCCTCCTGACCTACCGCGTGGATGGGCGTGATGTGCGGGTGCTCCAGCCGCGCCATCGCGCGTGCCTCCCGCTCGAAGCGCGCCACGCTCTCCGGATCCTCGCACAGCGCTTCATGAAGCAGCTTGATGGCCACGGTGCGTTCCAGCGCGACGTCCAACGCCCGGTACACCTGCCCCATGCCACCGGCGCCCAGCAACTCCTCCAGCCGCCACTTGCCCTCCAGCAGGTCCCCCGGTGTCAGCGAGCGCCGCGCCGACGTGCGGGCCCGCCACCCGGCCTCGCCCGCGTGTTGGGTGATGGCGGTGCAATCGGTGCACGGGGACCCCGCGAAGGGCAGGGGAAGCCCACAGGTGGCGCACGATGAGGGTTGCTTGTGGAGCGCCATGGGCGGTCCTATGTTGCCATAACCCATGGGCGCTTCCTCCACCGAGCCGCTCTCCCCTGGTGCCCTGGCGGAGGGGCGGCCCGATGCGCGCGGCCCCCGCTTCCGCGTCGTCGTGGAGATGGGCCCCGACGCACGGCGGGAAGTCGTTCTGGAAGGCACGCTGCTGGTGGGCACCCAGGTCGAAGGCGGCCTCCAGCTGAGCGACCCGACGGTGTCCCGCGTCCACCTGGAGTTGCAGGCCCGGCCGGAGGGCGTGCGGGTCCGCGACGTGGGTTCGCGCAACGGCACGTGGTCCCTGGGCGTGCGCATCCACGAGGTCACCGTCGCCAGCGAGGCCCGCTTCTCCCTGGGCAAG
This sequence comes from Corallococcus sp. CA053C, assembly GCF_003611675.1. Taxonomy (GTDB): domain Bacteria; phylum Myxococcota; class Myxococcia; order Myxococcales; family Myxococcaceae; genus Corallococcus. Next base: position 52,732 of record NZ_RAWA01000012.1, on the reverse strand, counting down.
ACGACGCTGCTCGTGGTGCCCGAAGCGTCGGACGATGCAGGGGCCCTCACGCCCCGCACCGCCTTCGGACGCGCGCTGGGCCAGAGCGCCGCGATGCAGCGGCTCTTCGGCGTGCTGGAGCGCACCGCGCGCTCCTCCTTCTCCGTGCTGCTGCTGGGCGAGACGGGCACCGGCAAGGAGCTGCTCGCGGAGGCGCTCCACCAGCACTCGCCGCGCGCTGGGAAGCCCTTCGTCATCGTGGACTGCGGCGCGGTGGTGCCGTCGCTCATCGAGAGCGAGCTGTTCGGCCACGCGAAGGGCGCCTTCACGGGCGCGCACGCCGAGCGCCAGGGCCACCTGGTGAACGCGCATGGCGGCACGGTGTTCCTCGACGAGGTGGGTGAGCTGCCGCTGGAGCTCCAGCCGAAGCTGCTCCGCGTGCTGGAGTCGGGCACGGTGCGCCGGGTGGGCGACAACGCCACGCGGGACGTGGACGTGCGCGTGGTGGCCGCCACGCACCGTGACCTCAAGGCGGAGGTGGCCGCGGGCCGCTTCCGCGCGGACCTCTACTACCGGCTCGCGGTGGTGCCGGTGCGGGTCCCCGCGCTGCGTGAGCGTTCGGAGGACATCCCCCTGCTCGCGCGGCACCTCTTCGAGCAGGCGGGCCATCCAGACTTCCCGCTGACGGACGCGCTGGTGCAGCGATTGGTCGGCTACGACTGGCCGGGCAATGTGCGCGAGCTGCGCAACTTCGTGCACCGCGTCCTCGCGGCCGGGGAGGTGGACCTGCCGGACGCGCAGCCGGTGAGTGCTGTCGCCGCGCCCCGGGACCTGAGCGGGCTGACCTTCAAGGAGGCCAAGGAGCAGCTGGTGGAGGCCTTCACCCGCGAGTACCTCACGGCGCTGCTCGCGAAGTGCGACAACAACATCTCGGAGGTGGCGCGCACGGCGGGGCTGGCGCGCAGCCACGTCCACGGCCTGCTCCACCGCTACGGGTTGAAGGCCGGCGGCTGAAGCCTCAGCCCTTCGTGGGCGACGTCGCGTGCGAGGACCCGGTGCTGAGCGTGGCGGTGGCCACCTCCCGCGCGCGGTCCTGGCCCCAGGGCAGCCGCCCCGCGCCGGGAAGGAACGGGGCCACCAGCTCGGCCAGCTCGGGCAGGCCCACCAGCGGTGCGCCGGCGGTGCGCAGCGACTGGTCGAACACCGTCCGCAGTTCCAGCAGCGACGGGCGCTGCGAGGGCGTCTTGGACAGCGCCGCCGTCACGCTCTTCTGGAGCGGCGCGGGCACGGCGGGGCGTACGGCCCCGAGCCCTCGCGGCACCTCCGTCAACACCGCGTCCATCGTGCGCGCCGGGCTGTCGCGCCGGAAGGGCTGCACGCCGGAGAGCAGCTCGTAGAGCGTCAATGACAGTCCATGCACGTCCGTCCAGGGCTCCAGCGGTGCCTCCCGGAGTTGCTCGGGCGCGGCGTACTCCAGCCGGGCCTTCACCTGTCCGGGCTGTGTCTCGGTCAGGCGCCCCGTCCGCCGCGCGATGCCGAAGTCGAGCAGCTTCACGGACCCGGTGTCGGCGAGCATCACGTTGCCGGGATGCAGGTCGCGGTGGATGAGCCCCAGCGGTTGTCCGTCACGCCCGCGCAGCGTGTGCAGGTGGGCCAGGCACTCGGCCACGGTCGCGGCGATGCGCACCGCGTGGGCCCATGGCAGCGGTCCCAATCCCGCTGTGCGGCGGGCTTCCAGGAGCTGCGCCAGCGTGAGGCCGTGCACGTACTCGAACACCAGGAACAGCAGCCCGTCCTGCTGCCCGAAGGCACGCAGCCGCGCGAGGTACGGGTGGTGGAGCAGGGTGGACAGGTGGGCCTCGTCCAGGAACTGCCGCACCCACGCGTCGTCGCCCGCGACCTCCGGGCGCATCCGCTTGAGCGCCACCAGTCGGTCCGGCCCCACCGCGCCCTTCACCTCCGCGAGGAACACCTCGGACATCGCGCCCAGGGCCAGGCGCTTGAGGAGGACGAAGTCATCGAGGTTCGGGCCCTGTGGCATGGGTGGACAATAACAGGCACATGGCCATTGCCCGGGGCGGGGTGGAAGCCCTCCGGTGGTTTGTCACGAGTGGGTTTCATCCTGAAGAAGCAGCGGACGGAGCCGGGGCCGTTGGGAATCTTTCGGGACGTTTGACCCGAATTGATGGGGTCCGTCCTCCCTTGGGCCGCACCTTCTCCCTGGGAGGCTTCACCCCATGCATCCCCCTCGTCCCCCCTCCCGCGCGGCCCGGTCCGCGCGGATGGCCACCGCCACGCTGCTCCTGCTGCTGTTCCCCGCCCTGGCCGCCGCGGCGGACCGCGGTGCCTGGGCCCCGAACGTCGCGTATGTCGTGGGCGACATCGCGTCGTATGGCGGCAAGGGCTACGACTGCCGGCAATCGCACACGTCCCTGGTGGGCTGGGAGCCGCCCAACGTCCTCGCCCTGTGGCTGGAGCGCACGGGCAACCCGCCCGCGGACACCCAGGCCCCCACCGCGCCCACGGGGCTGACGTCTCCGTCCAAGACGTTCGACAGCGTATCGCTCGCGTGGGGCGCTTCGTCCGACAACGTGGGCGTCACGGGCTATGAAATCTTCGTCAACGGCAGCGCGACGGCGGCGGTCACCAGCACGGCGGCGAATGCCACCGTGACGGGGCTCGCGGCGAACACCACGTACAGCTTCACCGTGAAGGCGCGTGACGCGGCGGGCAACCGTTCGGCGGCGAGCGCGGCGTTCAGCACCACGACGCCCACGCTGCCTCCGGTGGACACCCAGGCCCCCACCGCGCCCGGCTCGCTGCGCTCCACCGGCGTGACGGCCAGCAGCGTGTCGCTGGCGTTCAACGCGTCCTCCGACAACGTGGGCGTCACGGGCTACGAGGTCTTCGTCAACGGGGGTGCGACGGCCGCGGCCACGAGCACGACGACGAGCGTCACCGTGACGGGGCTCGCGGCGAACACCACGTATACGTTCACGGCGAAGGCGCGGGATGCGGCGGGCAACCGGTCCTCCGCGAGCAACAGCATCTCCGCGACGACGAGCAACACGCAGCCTTCGGGCAGCAAGGTGCTGGTCGGCTACTGGCACAACTTCGACAACGGCTCCACGAACATCCGGCTGCGCGACATCTCGTCCAAGTTCAATGTCATCCAGGTCGCCTTCGCGGAGCCGGTGCCAGGCGCGGGGTCGGGCACCATGGGCTTCACGCCGTACAACGCGACGGTCGCCGAGTTCAAGGCAGACATCGCCACGCTCAAGGCACAGGGCCGCAAGGTCCTCATCTCCCTGGGCGGCGCGAACGGCACCATCCACCTGGACGACGCGGCGGCGAAGCAGAACTTCGTGAGCAGCATGCAGGGGCTCATCAACACGTATGGCTTTGACGGCCTGGACCTGGACCTGGAGGGCAGCTCGTTGGCGCTCAACGGTGGTGACACCGACTTCCGCAGCCCCACGACGCCGCGCATCCTCAACCTCATCGCCGGCACCCGGCAGCTCCTCAACGACAACGCGGGCCTCCTGCTCACCATGGCGCCGGAGACCGCCTACGTGCAGGGCGGCTACGCGGCGTACGGCGGCCCGTGGGGTGCGTACCTGCCGGTCATCCACGCGCTGCGCGACCGGCTGACGTACCTGCACGTGCAGCACTACAACACCGGCACGGTGACGGGGCTGGATGGCCGCGCCTACGCGCAGGGCACGCCGGACTTCCACGTGGCGATGGCGGAGATGCTGCTGCAGGGCTTCCCCGTGGGAGGCAACGCCAGCGCCATCTTCCCGGCGCTCCAGCCCGCGCAGGTCATCATCGGCCTGCCGTCCTCGCCGCAGGCCGCGGGCGGTGGCTACACGACGCCGGCCAACGTGCAGAAGGCGCTGGACTACCTGATGAAGGGCCAGTCCTTCGGAGGCACCTACGTGCTGCGCAAGGCGGGCGGCTACCCGGGCTTCAAGGGGCTGATGACCTGGTCCATCAACTGGGACAAGTTCACCAACTTCGAGTTCTCCAACAGCCACCGCGCCTACCTGGACACCTATCAGTAGGCAGTGATGCCGCCGCCCACCGGGTGCATGCCGGTGGGCGGGGGCAGGCGCTATCCATCCAACCAGAAGAACGCATCTCCACTGGCCAGCGCCTTCTCCAGGAACTCACGGAAGGACGCGGCGATGGGGCGCACGCCTTCGGGGAAGGTCTCGTGGTACCCGTCGAGGATCGGGTAGCGGCCGTCCTTCGGATGGGCCACGTCGAGGATGACGTAGTCGGAGTCCTGAAGGTCGACGAGGGTGTACCAGGACGCCGGGCCGAAGCTGTCGTCGTCGCGTGGTCTCATGGCGGCCCGTGCGCGTTGGATTTCAGCGAGCGGCAGCAGGTGGTAGTTCGCGTGCGGGAAGCGCTTGAAGAGGGTGGCTCCGTCGCAGTGCAGGTAGAAGGCTCGCAGTTCCGGATCCAGCGTCCACCCGACCCGCGCCTCGAAGGCGGCGATCCGCGCGGGCGTCGCGGGTGGGTTGGGGAAGTGATGCCGGGTGAGCTCGGCCAGCAATGGGTCCAGCGGCATGTTGGCGTCCTCAGTCGGCATAGGGCTGGTCCGGCCCCACCGCGCGCCATCTTCCTCCGAGCAGCGGTCCGTTGCGTCTTCGGCGAAGATGCGGGACACCGAGTCCGTCAGGCCGCTGCACCTGGGGTCACCGACCCTTGTGCCGCGGTGCTGACGTCCTCTTACTGCGAGCCGAAGGATGCCCGAGCCCGTGAAGGATGAAGCGCTGCAGCTCCTGCTCGCTCGCGCCGACGACCGCCGGCCCGTGCTGGAGGAGGGGCTTCCGGCGGAGTCCACCCACGACGCACCGAGGCCCGCGCCGCTTCCTCGCCGCGCCGAGGGCGTGACGCTGGAGCGCTCCGACGCGAACCCGAATGACTTGGCCGCGCAGCGCTGGGGTGTCATCGCGCCCGTGGGCACGGCGGGCGATGCCATGCTCCACGCCATCGAGCCGCTCCTCCAGCACCGCGAGCAAGAGCAGGGCGTTCCCGTGATGCGCTACCGCGTTCCTCCCGGCATGGATGCGAACGCGGCCGTGCGATGGAAGGAGTCGGTGCATCGGGCCGAAGATGTCCCCGAGGAGGAACGACCGAAGTATCTGCTGCTGCTCGGGGACCTGCCGGACGTGTCCATTGAGTTGCAACACGTGCTCGCGCACGGTGCGTTCGTGGGGCGGCTCCACGTGGGCCTGCCCGACGGCGAGCCGGACCTCGCGGGCTACACGGCCTACGCGGAGAAGGTGGTCGCGGCGGAGAAGCGGGGCGCGCCTCCGGAGGCCCCCGACATGCTCCTCTACACGGCGCGGGATGGGACGACGGCCACCACCTCGGGACACAAGTTGTTGGTGGAGCCGTGCCTCCAGGTGATGGAGACGCGGTGGAAGGCGAAGCGGCCCGCGCTGAAGGTCCAGGAGGTTCCCTACGCCTTCGCGGGTCCGGACGCGCTGCTGGAGGCCGCGGCCAATTCGCGCTCGGCGGTGATGCTCACGGTGGCGCACGGGTTGGGGCGGCCCTCGAAGGGCTGGGCTTCTCCCCAGGAACAGCGGGCGATGCAGGGCGCGCTGACGCTGGGCGGAGGTCCCCCGCTCACGGGGGCGCTGCTGCGGGACACGCCCTTCCTGCCCGGGGGCATGTGGTTCAGCGTCGCGTGCTTCGGCGCGGCAACCCCCCCGAACAGCGCGTTCCACGCGTGGCTGGATCAGATCGCCAGGGCTGGCGGGTTCGCGGGCCGTCCCGCCTCCGTGCTGCACAGCCTTCCCAAGGCGGGCGAGCGTCCCTTCGTGGCGGCGCTGCCCCAGGCCCTGCTGGCGAATCCGCGAGGCCCGCTGGGCATCATCGGTCACAGCGACCTGGCGTGGACGCTGGGGTTCCTGGACACGGAGGACATGACGCGCAGCCGCGCCTCGCGCGTCCTCTCCGCGCTCCAGGTCTTGTCCCATGGCAGCCGCGCGGGCGTCGCCCTGGACGCGCTGATGAGCGCGTACCGTGGCGTCAACGACGCGCTGCTGGAGGGCTACCGGGCCCGGCAGGACGCGCAGTTGTATGGCGTTCCGGACCCCGTCGACCCGAAGCGACAGGGCTACCAGTGGATGCTGCGCAATGACTTGCGCGGCTACCTGCTGCTCGGAGACCCCGCGGCGAGGCTTTCAGGGCAGCAGCCGTGAGGTCGGTAGCGGCGTCACAAGCGGATCCCGTCCCTGGATCCGCTCACACTCCGCATAGCTGCTCCGCGCCTGCTCCTCGCCTTCGTCCAGATAGCTGCGACGCACATCCGGGGGAAGGCAGTCCTTGTTGATGGAGCGAAGCCGCCGCTGAAGCTCCGGAACATCCAGGGGCCAGAGCTGCGCCGGTCCATAGGCGCAGGCCACCAGTACCTGTCGCCCGTCCGGACTGAACTCGGCGGACCCGACCCCCGTAACACAGTCCTGGAGCACCAGGGACGCTCCCGTTCCATCCGCCCTCCACAGCCGCGCGGTCCTGTCACTCGCGGTCGTCAACACCCATCGGCCATCCGGGCTGAACCCGGCGGAGTGAACGGAATCTTGATGCCCGTAGAGCACCACGGGCGTGCCCGTTCCATCCGCCCTCCACACCCGCGCGGTCCTGTCCGCGGAAGCCGTCACCACCCACTGGCCATCCGGGCTGAACCGCGCGTCGCCGACCCAGTCCTGGTGCCCCTTGAGCACCACGGGCGTGCCCGTTCCGTCCGCCTTCCACACCCGCGCGCTCCCGTCGGCGTAAGCCGTCACCACCCATCGGCCATCCGGGCTGAACCGCGCGGACGTGACTTTGCCCGCATGTGCCTCCAGCACCACGGGCGTGCCCGTTCCATCCGCCCTCAGCACCGTCGGAGTTCGGGCCGACACGATCACGACCCACTGCCCGTCGGGGCTGAAGTGGGCGGAGACCGCTTCCTCGTCGTGCCCCAGCAGCCGGGGTGCTCCGCTCCCGTCCGCCTTCCACAGCTGGGGCGCGCCCCCGATGATCCCGGTCGTGGTTATCACCCACTGGCCGTCCGGACTGAACCGCGCTGAACCGAGGGACCTGATCCGCGCCCCCAGCACCACCGGGGGGCCCGTCCCATCCGCCCTCCACACCCGCGCCATCCCGTCCTTGGAGACCGTCACCACCTGTTGCCCATCCGGGCTGAACTCGGCGGAGTCAACGTAGCCCGCGTGCCCATCGAGCACCACGGGTGCTCCCGTCCCTTCCGCGCGCCAGACGCGTGCCGTTCCGTCGACGCCCGCAGTGACGACCCGCTGCCCATCCGGACTGAACCGCGCGGACAGGACCGTGTCGGCCGGATCCTCAGGTCCCTGGAACACCACGGGAAGCTCCAGCCGGGTCGCCTTCCAGACCCGCAGCATCCCGTCCATGGAGGTCGTGACGATCCGCTGTCCGTCCGGGCTGAACTCGGCGGAGCCAACGTAGCCCGCGTGCCCATCGAGCACCAGGGGCGTGCCCCTTCCATCCGCCCTCCACACCCGCGCGCTCCCGTCCCAGGACGACGTCACCACCCACCGGCCATCCGGGCTGAACCGCGCGGACCTGACGCCGGCCGCATGTCCCTCCAGCACCACAGGCGTGCCCGTTCCGTCCGCCTTCCACACCCGCGCTGTATGGTCGTCGGAAGCCGTCACCACCCACCGGCCATCCGGACTGAACCCGGCGGAGTTGACCTTACCCTCATGCCTCTTGAGCACCACGGGCGAGCCCTTCCCATCCGCGCGCCACACCCGCGCCGTTCCGTCCTTGGAAGCCGTCACCACCCATTGCCCATCCGGGCTGAAGTCGGCGGAGGAGACGGGCTTCGTGTGCCCCTTGAGCACCACGGGCGAGCCCTTCCCATCCGCGCGCCACACCCGCGCCGTCCTGTTGTCGTACGACGCGGTCACCACCCGCCGCCCATCGGGGCTGAAGCGCGCCGAAAGGACAACGGCCTCGTGTCCGTTCAGCACCACGGGCGAGCCCTTCCCATCCGCGCGCCACACCCGCGCCGTTCCGTCCTTGGAAGCCGTCACCACCCATTGCCCATCCGGGCTGAAGTCGGCGGAGGAGACGGGCTTCGTGTGCCCCTTGAGCACCACGGGCGAGCCCTTCCCATCCGCGCGCCACACCCGCGCCGTCATGTCGTCGGAGGCGGTGGCCACCCATTGCCCATCCGGGCTGAACATGGCGGAGTTGACGCCAAGCTCATGCCCCTTGAGCATCACGGGCGTGCCCGTCCCATCCACGCGCCAGACCCACGCCCTTCTCGCCCACGAGGCCGCCGCCACCCGCTGGCCATCCGGGCTGAAGGCCGCGACCTCCAGCGAGTCCGCCCCCTGGAACGTCAGCTCCGGAAGGGGTTCCTTCAGGAAGTCATGCGCCAGCTGTGTCCACCACCGCGCCTGCGCGGGGTCGGGCACTTCGAGGAGCAGCTTCGTGGCCATCACGGTGTAGCCGCGGCTTTGCAGGTCGCGAGCCCCCGTTATCAATGCCAGTCCTCGCGCGTCTCGCGCCTGCTTGACGGCTTCCCGCGTCGCCCGGATCGCGTCGCCCCTTGCCTGCTCCGCCGAGGACCGCTCTGTCACAGCCCAGATGAGCAGCAGGGTCATCATTACCGCCACGCCCGCAGCCACCGAGGCCAGGACGATGAGTTTGCGCCGCTCGGCCGCGTCACGCCGGCGCCGTCGCTGCTCCGACTCATGCTCGATGCGCTGCTGCTTGAGGTCGAACACCTTGCGCGCGAGCCAGTCGTGTCCCAATTCGAAGTACCGGCTGCCCTGGTGCTGCTCCGCGTGCAGTACCGCCGCTGCTTCCAGGTGCGTCAGCACTTCGTCCGCGTGCTGGGGCGGCAGCTCGGCGCGGGCCTCCTGCTCTGTCAGCAGCGTCCGGCTGCCGTCGCTCGCGATGAGGTACTGCTCCAGCAGTCGGCGCGCTGCCCTCTTCTTGTCGGAGCCGAGCGCATCCAGCGTCGCCTCCAGGTAGCGGTGCACCATCGGCTCTGCGGCGACGGGCTCCACGGCCTGTCCCCGCGCCCGCTCGTCCCACAGCGCCCGGCAGACAATCTGCGCGAACGCGGCCTGCACCTCGGCGTCGTCGTCCTGATCACCCTGGCCCGCCATGCGCACCTGCCGCATCAGCCCGCGCACCTCCTGCTCGGACCACGGCTGCGTGGGCAGGCCCTTCTCGGTGGCCAGCCGGCACGACACCTTCACCATCTCGCCCACGGTGAGCGGCCCCAGCCGGAAGCCCTGCTCCAGCAACTCGCGCCTGCCCCGCACGCGGTCGCGGAAGCGCCCCAGGTAGTCCTCGCGCATCGCCAGCACGAGTTGCAGCCCGCGCACCGGCTTGCGCGCCAGCGCGTCCAGCCCCTTCAGCAGCGCGCCCGTCGCCTCCACGTCGCGCCCGGGCAGGAAGAGCTGTTCCAATTGATCCAGGTAGATGAGCACCGGCCGGTCCGACCGCTGTGAGGCGAGCTCCAGCGCCGCGTCCAGCGCCTGCACCGTCCCCGCTTCCTCCGGCGGCGGCCCCAGCTCCAGCTCCGTGTGCATCGTGCGCACGAGCCGCGCCAGCGGGGCCTCCCCCGCGAGCCACCCGTCGATGCGCACCGTGCGGAACTCGTGCGCCTCCTCCAGCAGCGGAATCACCCCGGCCTGCATCACCGACGACTTCCCCGCGCCAGAGGGCCCGAAGAGCGTGAGACACGGGTGCGCGAGGATGCGGTTCACCAGCCGCTGCGTCACCGTCTCACGGCCGAAGAAGCGCTCGCGGTCCGCCGCGCGGTAGGGCTGCGGCCCGAGGAAGGGATTCACCGGGCCGCTCATCGCGCGCCTCCAGTAGTCACCGCGCCGAGGGCCTCTGCCACCGCGCCTGCTTCCGCCTGCACTACCTGGACGCCCGCGCCCGCGGGCAGGCCCCGGCCGGACTTCCACGACTCTGCCTCATGCACCCCGGGCTCCAGCAGCACCAGGCTCTTGCGCGGCAGCGGCCGGCGTCCGAACAGCCGCGACAGCAGCATGCGGTGGTGCCACGCCAGCAATGACAGTCCCATCAGGAGCGCGGGCCGACTGTCCATCGTGCCCAGGATGGCGTCCGCCAGGTCCGGCGGCAGGACGGACTCCAGGTCGCGCACGCCGTGCAGGTAGTCGTCTTCCGTGAGCAGGGGTGTTTCAAAGACGTGGTCGGGCAGGTAGCCCCGGTACAGCCGCACCAGCGCCACGTCGCGCGACGGATCGAAGTCCGACGGCAGCGCGTCGAGCGGCTCCCAGTCCTGCCCCGGCAGGCGACGACGGATCAGTGCGGAGCCCTCGTCGGGCGTCGAGGGTTGGATGACATAGAGCGGCAGCTCCGGCCGGTGCAGCGCGAGCGCCTGCTCCAGCACGGGCATGCGCAAGAGCGTGATGTGCACGCCGGGTTTCAGTCGCCGCGCCAGCGCCTCCACCAGCGGCAGCGTGGGCGTCGCATCCCGGAACACCTCCTGGAAGTGCGAGTCCAGCGTCTTCGGCCCGAAGCGCAGCGTGAACCGCTGCGCGAGCGCGCTCATCGGCAGCGCCTCCGGGACGGCCCAGGGCGTGCCTCGCATCCGGCCGTGCAGCAGCTCCCGCAGGTCCTCGTCCGTGGCGCCCCCGTGGTCGCCCAGCACCAGGGAGAAGGGACGTGAGACCAGGTCCAGCAGCCCGCGCAGGGACGGGTCCTCTCCTCGCACCGGCTCGGCCTGCACGGGCGCACGAGGCGCGGTGTTCGCCCGGGCGGGCCGGAAGGAGAAGAGGGTGGTGTCACTGCCCCGCAGGTACAGCACGGGAGAGAACGCCTCGGCGCTCTCTCCGAACTCCGTCAGCACCGTGCTGCGCGCGTCGTGGAGGCAGCGGGCCACGTCGCCCCGGTGCCGCGTGTCTCCCACCAGCGCGCGGTAGAAGGCCCGCGAGCATGCGCGCGCCACGTCTGTCTTCACCGGCCACAGGTGCGCCACCACCGCGTCCGCGCCGCCCTGCGCGAGCAATTCCGCCGCGCTCGTCAGCGTCCCGGGTTGCGCGCCCTGACAGGCTTCGAGCACCACCAGGCGCAGGTCGCCCCGGAAGGCTCCCGCCAATTCCTTTGCCAGCAGCTCCACGGGAAGCCACGCGGGCGCGCCGTCCGCGTCCGTGAGTTCGAGGACCGGGGCACCGCGCGCGTCCACGCCGCCATGACCGATGAAGTGCAGGATGTGCGGCGCGGGCTCCGAACGGAGCCGGTCGATGACGTAGTCGCGCCGCGAGCGGGGCCCCACGAGCGGCTCCATCCACTCCAGCGCGCCGGAGTCGATGGCCGGTTGGAGCATGGCGCGAAGGCGTGCAGGCGCCTCCACATCCAGCGGCGACACGACGAGCAGCCGCACCGCCCCCGTCACCTCACGCGGAAGCCAGGGCTTCGTGGACTGCACCCCGCGCACGATGCACAGCTCCGGTGAGATGCCCAGGAAGTCGAGCGCCCCGAGCGGTCCACAGAGCGCCTCCCACGGAAGGGCCTGGAGTTCTCGGTCGCGAGGCAGGAGCCTGAGCAGCAGGGGCTTCTTGCTCCCGGTGTTGCGCAACACGCCCCGCAGTTCGAGCAGCACCTCCTGGAGCCCGCTCCGGAAGAGCGCGGAGTGCAGCTCGCGCGCCTGCTCGGGAGACTCCAGGCGGGCCCCGCGCACGGCCGCGTCCCGCACCCACTCGCCGAAGCGGCGGAGGGCCTCGGGCGAGTGCGCGGGCCCCAACGTGTGCGGCGGAGGTTGTTGGCCCCCGCTGCCTCGCGCCGTGGCGCTGACCTCATCGCCTGCCCGCGCGAGGTCCACCTCCAGCCAGAATCCGGGCCCTGCCGATCCGCTCGTGCTCATGCGAGCGGCAGCCTACCCCTTTCGCTCCAGGGGCCCGAGCCCGCCTGCCCGGCCCCCCGCACGGCACACACCCCCAGCGCCGCGACCAGTGAGAGCACGGCCCCCAGATTGAGGATGGCCTTGAGCGTGAGCCAGACGAAGGCCAGGTCCACGTTGCCGCCGAAGAGGAGGTTCAAACCCAGCACTCCCACCGTCATCAGGGCCCCCGAAACAGTGGCCGTGAACAGGCCCTGCAGGACCCCGAGCCGGGGTGCTCGGGCCGCGGCCAGGGCCGCTGCTGCCGCCTGGAGCAGGGCCGCGAACCAGACCTGCCCTGCGAAGAAGACCGCCAGGAAGAGTGGGGTGCGTCGCGTCGCTTCCTCCACGCTGGAGACCAGCACGAGCCGGACGAGCAGCAGGAGGAAGAAGAACACCATGCTGGGAATGACCCCGCGTCTCCAGTCCAACCGCCATGGGCCTGGACGCGGCGGCACGAGCGGATCCGAAGACGTCGCAACAGCTTCCCTCCGTTGCGGCCAGAACCGTGCGGCCCAGGGGAACGCCCAGGCAACCACGCTCGTCATCAGCAAGAACCCGGAGGAGGTCATCTTCAGGTAGCCGTATCCCCCAATGAAGAGGGCGAGCCGGGCCGGGTTCCCGCCCTCCTTCACGACCTTCGCGCTCTCGCGGAGCAGCGTGAGCTGGGAAAGCCACTCCACCAGCGCGGCGCTCACGAGGAGCAGGCATGCCGCGCAGGCCAGGTAGCGCGCACGGGAAGCCCCGACCACCGCCAGCCACTCCAAGGCGCAGACCGTCATCCACTGGAAGAGCAGTGCCAGGCTGGCCACCAGCACCAGGGCCCAGGGCAGGCTCCCGAGCACATACCGCGCGAAGAGCGGGACGGTCATCGTCTCGAGGGCCTTGTCGAACGACAGGAACTCTCCCAGCACCAGGCCCACGCCCAGGCAGAGCGCCAGCTTTGGCCCCACACCGCGCAGGGACTCTCCGCGCCTCGAAGCCGAGAACGCCGTACGCCAGAGGCCCAGTCCCGTGATGCAGATGGCCAGGGGAATGAAGGCAAGCGCCGCCCCCTCACGGGTGAAGTCGCGCAAGGGAGTCCCCGCCAGCAGCCACATCAGGAACTGGTCCATGTCGGCGAAGGCGACCATGGCCAGCAGCCCCACCGCGAAGGCCTCTCCCCAGGCGGGACGGGACAGACGCTGCTCCCCCGTCAGGACGCGGGCGCGGCTCTCCGGGGGCGGATGGTTGCGCAGCAGCTCACGCCAGCGCCCACCCTTCGGCCGCGGCAGCGCGGCCACGACGCGCTCCAGTGCACCACCCTCCGGCCCCTGCAGCTCCGAGGCACGCAGGTCGGCGTAGAGCTCACGAACCCGCAACACCGAGTTGCGCACCAGCACCACCAGCCCCGTGAGCACGACCATCCGCCAGGCGGTATGGAGCGTCCAGGGCCAGGCGGACTTCATCGCATGCGTGAGGCCCTGGAGGAGATAGGGGAGGAGCGCCACCAGCAGGAAGCCCCACCAGAGCGCGACGGAGAAGAAGGCCTTTCCCACGTCCGCGTTGCGCAGGTGTGCCAGCTCATGCCGCAGGACCGCGTCGAACAGGGGGCGGTCGCTCTGGAACTGCTTCACCAACCCGCCGGAGAGCGCCACCCAGTGACGTCGCGTCCTTCCGAAGACATGCCCACTGGGTGAGGGATTGAAGGGAGCGAGCACGAACCGGGGCTGGCGTTGGAGCCCGGCCTCGCGACACAGCCCGTCCAGGTGGCCCATCAGCTCGGGGAACTGCGCGCCCTTCAAGGGCACCAATCCCTTTCGTCGGAGGGTCCAGGCAGGGAGCAGCCAGAAGAGGACCGCGCTTACGCCCAGGAGCAGCGCCATCCCGACAGAGATTCGCAGGGTGAGCGCCTTCACATAGGGCCGCATGCACGCTGCTTCCACTGGGCTCGTCATTTCCACAGGCGGGTCGGCCGTCGTCAGCCTGGCCATCGCCCCCTGGAGCTGCGCCTCCGCCGACTGGAAGGAGGTCTGCATGCAGGCTTCATCCGGGACGGCGCCCACCGGGAGGGTGCGGAAGAAGAAGGTGCTCGCACCGAGCACGGAGACGAGCAGCAATACGAACCGGAGGCTCGTGTTCGAAGGGAAGGCAAAGGCATCAAGCCGGGGCGAGACCCCGGGAAGGGAGGTGGACGTCATGGGACACCTCGTCAGGCCAATCCCTTACGCGGAGGGCTGTGGCACCGCCGTGGCCGCCGCCATGGACAGACTTCCGACCATGGAGTCGGCGAGCAGCTGCGCCTTGTCCTCGGGGAGGTCGACCTGGTGCGCCTGGGCCAGCGCGATGGCGTGGACCTTCACGAGCATTTCGGGCGTCAGCCCTTGAAGGACCGCCTTCGGCGGGTGCGTCTGTGCTCGTGAGGGTTTGAACCACTGGAAGACGCGCTGGACCAGCGACTTCAAGAACCCCGAGCCTTCCTCCTGGAGGTGCTTGCCCAGCTCCCGTGAGATGAACCGGGCGACCTCGGCGGCCACCTTCAAGGCCACCGGGGTGATGAGCATCGCGGCGTCGGCGACGCCGAAGCCCAGGGGTTGCTCCTTCGAGGACGGCTGCGCGAGCGCGCGTTCCGGGTCGCGGAAGTAGACCTCGCTCATGGCCCCGAACAGCGGGAGCTCGTCGGGGGCACTGCGGCTGACAAAGGCTTGCGCCAGCTCAGCCGTCAGGTCCCTCTCCTGCTCATTCATGGTTCCCCCTACTGTTTCGCGAGCTTCTCCCCCACCGCGGACAGCAGCTTGTCGAAGGACTCCTCGAACAGGCGGATGCCGTCGGTGGCCAGCTCGTCGGTGACCGTCTTCATGGAGATGCCGCTCGTCTCCAGCTGGCGCATCGTCGCCTCGGCGGCCGGGAGGTCCTCCTCCAGGCTGGGGCGCACCTTGCCGTGGTCTCGGAATGCATCAATCGTCGCGGGCGGCATGGTGTTCACCGTGTCCCGGCCGATGAGCTCCTCCACGTACAGCACGTCCCGAAGCTTCGGGCTCTTGGTGCTGGTGCTCGCCCAGAGCACGCGCTGCACCCGGGCGCCCTTCTTCGCGAGCGCCTCCCACCGCGCGCCGCTGAAGACCTCCTTGAAGGCGCGGTAGGCGAGCTTCGCGTTCGCGATGGCCACCTTGCCGCTCAGCGACTCCAGCGCCTTCTGCTGCTCGGCGGTGACGCCCGCCTTCACCTTCTTCTCAATCTCCTTGTCCACGAGGGCGTCGATGCGACTGACGAAGAACGACGCCACGCTCGCCACCCGCGACACGTCTCCGCCCGACGCGGCGAACTTCTCCAGGCCGGCGACGTAGGCGTGGGCGATCTCCCGGTAGCGCTCCTGGCTGAAGAGCAGCGTCACGTTGACGTTGATGCCCTCCGCGGTCAGCTGCTCGAAGGCCGGGACGCCCGGCACCGTGCCCGGGACCTTGATCATCACGTTGGGCCGAGCGAGCGTCTTCCACAGCCGCCGCGCCTCCTCCAACGTCCCCTTCGTGTCGAGCGCCAGCCGGGGCGACACCTCCAGCGACGCGTAGCCGTCCTGCCCCTTCAGCGAGTCATAGACGGGCCGCAGGATGTCCGCGGCGCCCTGGACGTCGCGCACCGCCAGCTGTTCGTAGACGTCGTTGCCGGAGACGCCCTTGCCCTTCGCCGCGTCGAAGAGGTCCTGGTAGTCCTCGCTGCCCGACACCGCCTTCTGGAAGATGGTGGGGTTGGACGTGAGCCCCTTGAGCCCGTCCCCGTCGATGAACTTCTTCAGGGTGCCCTGCGTGATGTAGCTGCGCTGGAGGTTGTCCACCCAGAGGGATTGACCAAACTCGGCAAGCTGTCGAAGCGGGTTCATGGGTTTCTCTCCGGTGGGGGCCGCAAGGCTCCCAGATGGCGTTTCCTGAAATTGCTCACGTCCGTCCCCCCAGGTCCAAGCGGGCGGGCGGGCACTCGCGGATTCTGCCTGGGACTGGGGCCAGCGGGGCGAAGCGCTTCTCCTGGGCCTGGGCAGTCAACACAGTACGGAGGGCACCGACGTGCCCCCCACCCCCAGGAGCGAAATGATGGCGGACACCTTGGCGGACCTCGCGGCGCAGCTGCGCATCGACAGCATCCGGTGCACCACGGCGGCGGGCTCGGGACACCCCAGCTCCTCCATGTCCGCGGCGGACATCATGGCGGTGCTGTTTCAGAAGTACCTGCGCTTCGACTTCCAGCAGCCGCGCGCCCCCAACAACGACCGCTTCGTGCTCTCCAAGGGGCACGCCTGCCCGGTCCTCTACTCCGCGTTCAAGGCGGCGGGCGCCATCGACGACAAGGAGTTGATGTCTCTGCGCAAGTTCGGCAGTCGGCTCGAAGGTCACCCCAACCCGCATGTGCTGCCGCTCGTGGACGTGGCCACGGGTTCGCTGGGACAGGGGTTGGCCATCGGCGTGGGCATGGCGCTCACCGCGCGGCTGGACGGACTGCCGTTCCGCACCTACGTGCTCATGGGCGACAGCGAGACCGCCGAGGGCTCCGTGTGGGAGGCGTTCGACAAGGCGTCCCACTACAAGCTCGACAACCTCTGCGCCATCATCGACATGAACCGGCTGGGCCAGAGCACGGAGACGGAGCTGGGCTGGAACGGCGAGGCGTATGCCGCCCGGGCGCGCGCGTTCGGCTGGCACGCCATCACGCTCGACGGCCACGACCTGGACGCCATCGACCGCGCGCTCGCCGAAGCCCAGTCGAAGCAGGGCCAGCCCACCTGCCTCATCTGCAAGACGGAGAAGGGCCGCGGCTCCTCGCTCATCGCGAATCAAGACGGCTGGCACGGCAAGCCGCTGCCCGAGGACAAGGCCCGCGACGCCATCCAGGAGCTGGGGGGCGAGCGCCACGTGCGCATCGACGTGAAGAAGCCGGACGCGCTGAAGCCCTCCGGTCAGGACGCCGCCGCGCCGCTGAAGCTGCCTGGCTACGAGGTCGGCCAGAAGGAGGCCACCCGCAAGGCCTACGGCGACGCGCTGCTGGCGCTGGGCAACGCCCGCCCGGACGTGGTGGCGCTGGACGCGGAGGTGTCCAACTCCACGTACTCGGACGCGTTCCGCAAGGCCCACCCGAAGCGCTACTTCGAGATGTACATCGCCGAGCAGAACATGGTGTCCAGCGCGGTGGGCATGGCGGTGCTGGGCAAGCGCGCCTTCGTCAGCACCTTCGCGGCCTTCCTGTCGCGCGCGTATGATCAGATCCGCATGGCGGCCATCTCCAACGCCACGCTGCACCTGTGCGGCAGCCACGCGGGCGTGTCCATTGGTGAGGACGGCCCTTCGCAGATGGCGCTGGAGGACCTGGCGATGATGCGCGCGGTGGGCGGCAGCACCGTGCTCTACCCGAGCGACGCCAACCAGACCGCGAAGCTGCTGGCCCAGGTGGTGGAGCGCAAGGGCATCAGCTACCTGCGCAGCACCCGGGAGAAGACGCCGGTGCTCTACCCCGCGTCGGAGGAGTTCCCCATCGGCGGGTGCAAGGTGATCCGCCGGTCCGACCAGGACGTGGCGACGGTGGTGGCCGCCGGCATCACGCTGCACGAAGCGCTCAAGGCCTGGGCGATGCTGAAGGAGGAGGGCATCGCGGTGCGCGTCATCGACCTCTACTCGGTGAAGCCGGTGGACGCGAAGACGCTGCGCGAGGCCGCGCGCGAGACGCACGGCAGGCTCATCGTGGTGGAGGACCACTGGGCCGATGGCGGGCTCGCGGACGCGGTGCTGGAGGCGTTCACCGGCGAGCGCCAGCGGCTCCCCTCGGTGGTGCGCCTCGCGGTGACGAAGCTGCCCGGCTCCGGCAAGCCCGCGGAGCTGCTGAACGCAGCCGGCATCGACGCCGAGCACATCGTGGAGGCCGTCACGTCCTTCGTGGAGGACGTCACCCTGGACACGGAAGGGAAGGGGAAGCCCCAGGAGCAGGCCTGGAGCCACCCGGACGCCTGAGCCCCGCCCGCTTCAAGGCGTCTGCGAGGACAGGGACTCCAACCGCGCGGCCGCGCGCTGCGCCCCCATGCTCCGGGCATAGTCCCGCGCCGTGCGCTGGGCCGCGTCCCGCTGCTCCGGGTTCGCGCCGCGTTGGAGCAGCAGCTCCAGCACCTCCAGCTTGTCGAACATGGCCGCGAACATCAGCGGCGTGCGGCCATCCGGGCCCGCGCCATCCACCCGCGCGCCCCGGTCCAGCAGCAGCGTGGTGATGGCCAGGTTGCCCTTGAAGGCCGCACCCGCCAGGGGCGTCTGCCCGGCGTCGTTGGTCAGCTCCGGATCCGCCCCGCGCTCCAGCAGCAGGCGGGTGGCGTCCACGTGGCCGTGGTAGCTGGCCAGCATCAGCAGCGAGTCGCCCCGCTCGTTGCGCAGCCCCAGGGACAACCCGGCGTCGAGCAGTGCCCCCAGCTGAAGGGCATCTCCCGTGCGGACGTGCGAGAAGGCCGTCCTCGCCAGCTCCAGCACCGCGGCGTCGTCCGCGCCGCCGTCCAGGGTTGGGGAGGGGCCTGGGTTCTTCGGGTCGTTCGAGCTCATGGACAGTGTTCCCTTCTGGCTGGCGCGCGCGGCGGAGCTGCTGGACGGAGGTGGCGATGTGGGAACCATACTCCTCGTCGGCGGCGCGGAAGTGCGCGATGGCGCGGGCGATGATGTCGTCGCGGCTCACCTGCGCCAGGCTGCCGGAGAGGTTGTCCACCAGGCGCTGCCTCTCCGGCTCGGTCATCAGCCGGTAGAGCGCGCCGGTCTGCACGAAGTCGTTGTCCTCCGCGTGCTTGCCGTGGACGTAGGTGCCCGTCAGGCCGCTGACCGCGTAGCCCACGCCGGGGGACTCGTCCGTCTGCGCGGGGTGGACTTCCGCGCCGCCGGGGCCGGGCCGGACGCTCGCGATGGCGTGGCGGCCCGGACACCCGAGGGCGGAGGCGCTGCGTGCCATCGCCGGGAGGATGCGCTCCGTGTGGCCGGGCCTCAAGGTTGGAGCGAAGCGCTGACGCGCCGCCGCTACGGGCGCGCCTTGCGCTTCTCGAGCTCGGCCAGGTACATCACGCGCTCCTCCGCGAAGGCCTTCGCGACGCCGGGGCGCTCCGACAGGCGCGCGAAGTAGGCGCTGAGCGCGGGCCACTTCTTCAGCTCGATGGGCGTCGCCACGCACCAGCCCAGCACGGTGACGAGGTATGCGTCCGCGACGCTGAAGCGCTCCAGGAGGAACTCGCGCCCGGTGAGGTGCTGCTCCACGTAGGCGAGCCGGGGCGTGCTCTTCGCCAGGGCATAGGCCCTCCCGCCTTCGGTCCCCGCCGAGTCGAGGAGCGGGGCGAAGGTCGCCTTGTGCAGCTCCGTCCCGATGAAGGACAGCCACTGCTGGAGCCGCGCGAGGCCCCGCGGGTCGGTGGGCGCGAGGTTCGCATGGGGCAGCGCCTGGGCCACGTACTGCAGGATGGCGGCGTTCTCCGTGAGGACGTCACCGTCGTCGGTGCGCAGCGCGGGGACGAGCCCGAGCGGGTGCACCTCCAGGTAGTTCTTCCCGTCGTGCGTGCGCTTCGTCTTCGAATCGACCTCGATGTACGTCGCCTCGGTGCCGGCCTCGTAGAGGCACATGCGCGTCGCGGCGGAGCAGGCGAGGGGGGAGAAGTAGAGCTGCATGGGACGGTCCTCCAGGACATGGAAGCGGGTGGTCTTCGCGACAACGAAGGGCACTCTCCATTGCCGAAGAGGATGCGTCCAACGCATCGTTGACATAGACTCGATGCATGGAAGACATCGCCCCTCCACCGGCCACCCGCCTCGACATGCGCGACCTGCGCGTGGTGCTGGCCCTGGCCTCCGCGGGCACCACGGCGAAGGCCGCGTCCGTCCTGCACCTCACGCAGCCGGCGGTGAGCCGCGCGCTGCTCGCGGCCGAGGAGCGGCTGGGAGCGCGCCTCTTCGAGCGCACGCCTCGCGGGCTCGTGCCCACCGTGGCGGGCCAGGAGCTGGTGACGGGCGCGACGCGGCTCCTGGTGGAGCTGGGGGACCTGGAGCACCGCGTGCGCGCGCCGGTGGCGCCGTCCGTCCGCCTCCGGCTCGTGTGCGAGTGCTACACGGCCTACCACTGGCTGCCGTCCGCGCTGGTGACGCTGCGCAAGAGCCTGCCGGGGCTTGGCCTGTCGCTGTCGGTGGAGCACACCCAGTCTCCGGTCCAGGCGCTCGTGGCGGGGGAGCTGGACGTGGCGCTCATCACCACGGCGTCCGTCCCGCCGCGCATCGGGGTGGAAGCGCGGCCGCTCTTCTCGGATGAGATTGTCTTCGTGATGGCCGCGTCGCACCCGCTGGCATCCCGCAGGGCGCTCACCCGCGAGGACATCCGCGGGAGCACGATCCTCACCGGACAG
This sequence comes from Corallococcus sp. CA053C, assembly GCF_003611675.1. GTDB lineage: Bacteria > Myxococcota > Myxococcia > Myxococcales > Myxococcaceae > Corallococcus. Next base: position 32,474 of record NZ_RAWA01000012.1, on the reverse strand, counting down.
ACGCCTCCGGCGGAGACGCACTGGTTCATGACGCAGGTGTTCGGCCGCGAGCGGCCCCGCCTCAAGGTGGAGAAGCTGCCGCTCACCGAGGCCATCCTCGACGTGGCCCGCGCGGGCCTGGGCATCGCGGTCATCTCCGAGTGGATCACCACCCCGCATCTGGCGAAGGGCGACCTCGTCACGAAGCGGCTGGCGTCAGGGGCCCTGCGGCGGCCCTGGCGGATGGCCTGGAGGAAGGAAGTCGGCGACGCCGCTTCCCGCCTCCACGCCGCGCTCGAAGCCACGGTGCCCCGGGCCCTCGCGGTGGGGTGAGCTTCTCCCAGGCGGACCGTCTCAGCGCAGCGGCTGCGCCGACGTGACGATGCCGTCCGCGTCCGCGTAGAGGTGGTGGCCCGGGATGAAGTTCACCCCCGCGAAGCGCACCTCCACGTCGCGCTGGCCCTCGTTGCGCTTGCCGCTCTTGAGCGGGTGGGTGCCCAGCGCCTTCACGCCCACGGCGGTGCGGCCCACCTCCTCCGCGTCGCGGATGCAGCCGTTCACCACCACGCCCGCCCAGCCGTTCTTCTGCGCGAGCGCGGCGAGCTGGTCCCCCACCAGCGCGCAGCGGCGGCTGCCACCGCCATCCACCACCAGCACGCGGCCCCGGCCGGGCTCCTCCAGGGCCTTGCGCACGAGCGAGTTGTCCTCGGGCGCCCGCACGGTGCTGATGGGGCCGGAGAAGTCGCGGCGGCCGCCGTAGTCCGCGAAGCCGGGTTCGGCGATCTGGAAGTGCGCGGTGCCCGCATGGGCATCGCAGAGGTCGGCGGTCTTCGGAGCGGAGGCAGGGGCGGGGTCGGGGGAGTCACTCATGAACCCGCAGCCTGCGCAGGGCCCGCGTGAGGACGCAACCCCGCTTGCTCCTTCCAGGGCATGGCACCCTCAGCGGGCAGCTCTCCGCGCAGGAGCGGGCCCGCCGCCGCGCGCCGACCTTCCGGGCCGGCGCGCGGCGGTGAAGCGGTGTTGGAGGCACCGCTTCAGTTCTGGCGGCCCAGGTTCTGCGCGTTGTTGCTGTACGTGTTGCCGCTCTCGCTGAAGGTGGCCGTCTTGAAGACGTAGACGCCATACGCGGGGCTCTGGGAGATGACGGTGTCGGTGAGCTGGAGTCGGCCCAGGCCCGAGGAGCCGACCGCGCCGCCCACGGAGATGTTGGCGACGATGTCCCCGTCGTTCGTGAAGTAGTCGCAGCAGAAGGCGTCCGAGCCCCCATTGCTCACCTCGGCGAAGGCGATGACGCTGTTGCCGCCGGCGGAACGGATGGAGATGCCCTTCCAGAAGCCCGGCGTCGCGGTCCTGCCCGTGAACACGATGCGCTCCGCCGCCGTGCCCCGCGCCACCAGCGAGCCGTCCCCTTCGATGCGGAGGCCGGACTGCGCCTCGAACTGGAGCCGCGTGCCCGGTTCGATGGTGAGCGCGCCGGTGTACGAGACCGTGGTGTTCGGCAGGCCGGTGGAGATGCCATAGGGCACATCCAGCTTGTGCATCGTCTGGGTCGCCCCGGAGTCCGCGACCGGTGCGCCCACGACGTGGACGACGTTGTCGCCATTGGCCGCGGGGTTGGTGGCGCTGTTGCCGGAGTAGACGGTCGTGGCGTCCAGCGCGCCCACGATGGACATGCTCACGGTGACGGGCGCGCCCAGGTTGCCCCGGAAGATGTTCTGCGAGAAGCCCGGCAGCCGCGCCTTGTTGAAGGCGAAGAGACCCAGCGTGCCGCTCTTCTCCACCGTCGTGTGCGCGATGCGCACCTGGCTGATGGAGTCCTGCAGGGAGCCCACCACCACGGCGGCCCGGACGTCCACGCCGCCACCGGCGCCGTAGAAGAAGTCACAGCAGAAGGGGTCCTCGTTGCCCGCGTAGGAGATGACCACGTGCTCCAGCACGTTGGCGGGGGTGTTGGACTTGAACGCGAGCCCCTTCCAGAAGCCCGGCGCGGCCGTCGTCGAGGTGAAGGTGATGGGCAGGGCCTCCGTGCCCACCGCGTTGAGCGACCCCGTCGGCGTGATGAGCAGCCCCGCGTTGGGCCCGAAGCGGACCTCCGTTCCCGGAGCGAGCGTCAGCGCGCCACTCACCTCCACGACGCCCGTCACCGCGTAGACGCAGCGCTCGTCACCGGGGGCCCAGCTCGTCGTGCCGCCCAGCTTGCCGGAGATGTCCCGCACGCAGGCGCCGCCGGGCCCGGGGCCGTCGCCGGGGCCGTCCCCGTCACCGCCGCCACAGGCCGCCAGCAGGGAGGTGGCGAGGAGCGGGAGCAGCCGCGGAAGACGAAGCAGGGAATGTGCCATGGAATCACCCGGAAGCGGTCGAGCGGAAAATGCCGCCATTGGGGGGATTACGCCGGCCCGCGCGGATATTCTGTCCGGGGTGGGAAACAGGTCACGGACGGATCGCGACCTTGAGCACGCCGTCCTTCCGCTGGCTGAAGAGCTCGTAGGCCTCACGGATGTCCTTCAGCGCGAAGCGGTGCGTGAAGAGCGGCGTGAGGTCCACGCGCTTCGCACGCACCACCTCCATCAGCCTGCGCATCCGCTCCTTGCCGCCCGGGCAGAGCGTGGTGACGATGCGGTGGTCGCCCAGGCCCGCGGCGAAGGCATCGTAGGGCAGCTGTAGCTTGCCGGAGTACACGCCCAGGCTGGAGAGCGTGCCGCCGGGGCTCAGGGTGCGCAGGGCGTTCTCGAAGGTCTGCTGCGTCCCCAGCGCCTCGATGGCCACGTCCACGCCGCCGCCGGTGAGCCGCTTCACCTCCGCCACGACGTCCTGCTGGCGGAAGTCGAGCACCACGTCCACGCCCAGCTTGCGCGCCATGGCCAGCCGCGACTCATCCCCGTCCACGCCGATGACGAGCGAGGCGCCCATGAGCCGCGCGCCCATGGAGGCGCACAGCCCGATGGGCCCCTGCGCGAACACCACCACCGCGTCGCCAATGCGCACGCCGCCGGACTCCGCGCCGCCGAAGCCGGTGGAGGCGATGTCCGCCAGCAGCAACACCTGCTCATCCGTCAACCCGTCCGGGATGGGGGCCAGGTTGGCCTGCGCGAAGGGCACGCGCACGTACTCCGCCTGCACGCCATTCATCATGTTGCCCAGGCGCCAGCCGCCCGCGGCCTCGATGCCCGAGCCATGCCCGCACTGGGACAGGTGGCCGGAGAGACAGCCACGGCACTGACCGCAGGGCGTGATGGCGCCCACCAGCACGCGTTCGCCCACCCGGTAGCCGGTGACGCCCGGGCCCAGCTCGTCGATGACGCCCACCATCTCATGGCCCACGGTGAGGCCCGGCTTCACCGGGTACTCACCCCGGACGATGTGCACGTCGGTGCCGCAGATGGTGGTGAGCGTGACGCGGATGACGGCCTCGCCCGCCCCGGCCTTCGGACGTTCCACGTCCTCCACACCCACCTGGTTGATGCCTCGGAACACGGTTGCTCGCATGGACTGCTCCTCTCTTGTCACGCGCGCGGCATGCGCACCGTCACGGCGGGCCGGTCGCTGCGCGCCATCACCTGCTGGGCCACCGAGCCCAGCACCACCCGGCTCACCCCGCCGCGGCCGTGCGTGCCCAGGCAGAGCAGGTCCACGCCATACCGTTCGGCGGCCTGCGTGATGACGCCCGCGACGTCATCCCCGGTCAGCACCGACAGCTCCACCTTGTGGTTGCCGTCGTACTCGGAGTCGGGCACGCGCTGCTCCAACTGGTGCCGTGCCGCCTGGAGCTGTTCGGGCGTGGCCTTCGCGGGCTCGACGTGCAGCAGGTGCACCGTGCCCCCGGGCGGCGTCAGCGCGAAGGCATAGGCGATGGCGCGGTCCCCCGGCGCCATGAAGTCCGTGGTCGCCAGCACCGCGCGCACCCGGGGCGGTTCCATCTCCACGCCCTGTTCGGCCGAGGGCACCGGCACGGTCACCACCGACATGGAGGCCAGCCGCCGCGCGTGCTGCGACACGCTCCACAGCCTGGCGAGTGCCTTGCGTTGGTGCGTGCCCACCACCAGCAGGTCCACCTGCTCCTCGGAGGCCAGCGCGACCAGGTGATCCGCGACGCGGCCCAGCCCCGGCTCCAGGCGCGTGCGGATCGTCACGCCTTCCGAGCGCAGCGGCTCCAGCAGCGTGGACACGTCCCGCTCCAGCGCCTCGCGGAGCTCAGGGGACACGTCCTTGTAGCTGTGCGGATGCACCAGCCCCAGGCGCTCCGCCTCTTCGGACACCCAGAAGACCCGGCCGCCCACCACGTCCAGCGGCCCGAACTTCGAGAGCTTCTTCACCTGGTCCCGCGCGACCTCGAAGGGCCGCGAGCGATCCACCCCCAGCATCACCCGCAGGGGCCGCTCGCCGCGCGCCCACGCGTCCAGGGCCGTGCCTTCCCGGACCACGAGGAAGGGCACCTCCAGCGCCTGGGCCATCCGGTCGACCGTGCCTCCCAATCCCAGGAAGGGCGTCTCCTCGCGCGGCGCGGCGGCCACCACCCATTGGAAGTCGCGCTTCGCCACCAGCTCGGCCAGGGCCTTCTCCGGCTCCCCCGTCACGAGGACGCGCTCGACGGGCATGCCACACAGCGCCTCCAGCCGCTGGCCTTCTTCCTGGAGCGTGGCCTCGGCGGCTTCCCAGCCGGTCTGACCGAAGGTGCGCGCCACGGTGCCCGACATGGCGTGGATCAGGCACAGCGGGACCTGCATCCGCCGGGCGAGCAGGGCCGCCGTCTCACTCGCCCGCCCGGAAGCTTCGGAGAAGTTGGTGGTGCAGGCGATGGTCATGGAGGCCCCCAGGTCGGTGCTGCCCTGAAGGTAGTCATTGGCGACGGGATGGCCTCAGGCCGGCAACCGGGCGCGTCCCTCCGGCAGGGGCACGCGTCCTGTCTGCCTTCCGCCGCGCGAGCGCAGCCACTTCTCCAACCCCACGACAGGCAGCACCACCGCGCCCACCAGCACCGAGCGGGCGATGTCCCCGGCGGACAGGGGCGCGGAGCCGAAGATGCGCTGGAAGAAGGGCACGTACATGAAGGCGGCCTGGAGCAGCACCAGCGTCGCGATGCCCACGAACACGGTGCGGTTGCCCCACAGCCCCACCTCCCGCATCGAACCCATCAACGTGCGGCACAGCCACAGGTAGAAGATCTGGAAGCTGATGACGGTGTTGACCGCCATGGTCTGGGCCTCCGCCAGCGGCAGGGGATTCGCCGCGTCCCGGGTGCCCCCCTGGCGCAGGAACTCCCAGAGGAACAGGCCGATGGCGCCCGCCGCCATCAGCAGCGCCACGAGGCCGGTGCGCATCACCACGAAGCGGTTGAGCACCGGGGCGTCCGGGGCGCGGGGCGGACGGCTCATCACGTGGAGCTCGCGGGCCTCGAAGGCCAGGGGCAGCGCCAGCGTGACGGTGGCCACCAGGTTGATCCACAAGAGCTGCGTGGGCCGCATCGCCATCAGCGGCGCGTGCACGCCCCCGGCCTCCTGGATGGGGAAGAAGGCCACGGCCGCCATGAGGATGAGGGCGAGCCCCAGGTTGGTGGGCAGCACGAAGGCCAGCGACTTGATGAGGTTGTCGTAGACGCGCCGGCCCTCCTCCACGGCGGAGACGATGGTGGCGAAGTTGTCGTCCGTCAGCACCAGGTCCGCCGCCTCTCGGGACACCGCCGTGCCGGTGATGCCCATGGCCACGCCGATGTTCGCCTGCTTGAGCGCGGGGGCGTCGTTGACGCCGTCGCCGGTCATCGCCACCACGTGGCCCTTCGCCTGGAGCGCCCGCACCAGGCGCAGCTTGTGTTCAGGGGCCACGCGCGCGAACACGTTCGTGTCCGCCACCGCCTGCGTCAGCGCCGCGTCGTCCAGCTCGGACAGGCGCGCGCCCGTGAGGCCCGGACGCTCCGGCGAGTGGATGCCCAGCTGGAGGCCGATGGCCTCCGCCGTGGCCAGGTGGTCGCCGGTCATCATCTTCACGCGGATGCCCGCGACGTGGCAGCCCTTCACCGCCGCCACGGCCTCCTCGCGAGGCGGATCCACCATCCCCTCCAGGCCCAGCAGCGTGAAGCCGTCCTCCACGTCCTGGGCTTGAAGCGACGTGGCCCGGGGCGCGTCCTTGCGCGCGACCGCGAGCACGCGCATCCCCTGCCGCGCCATCCGCTCCACCTCCGCCAGCACGGCGTCCGCGTCCGTCTCCGGCGCGCAGCGGCGCAGCACGACCTCCGGGGCGCCCTTGAGGAACAGGTCCCGGCGCTCCGGGCCGTCCGCGTGGAGCGTGGCCATGAACTGCTGTTCCGACTCGAAGGGGATGGCGTCCAGGCGGGGGCGGCGCGCGCGCACGTCGGCCACGCCCAGCCCCACCTTCTCCGCGGCGATGAGCAGCGCGCCCTCGGTGGGGTCCCCGGTCATCCGCCATCGCTCGGAGCCGGCCCGCGCGGATCCGGCGAGCAGGCTGGCCTCGTTGCAGAGCACGCCCGCGCGCAGCAGGGAGACGACGTCCTCGGGAGGCGCGTCGGTGGGCTTGCCGCCCCACAGCAGCTGCCCGTCGGGCGCATGGCCCACGCCGGTGAGCTCGTAGCGGCCGTCCGGCGTCCACAGCGCGCGCACGGTCATCTCGTTGCGGGTGAGCGTGCCCGTCTTGTCCGTGCAGATGACGGTGGTGCTGCCCAGCGTCTCCACCGCGGGCAGCTTGCGGATGACGGCGCGGCGGGCCGCCATGCGTTGCACGCCAATGGCCAGCGCGATGGTGACGATGGCGGGCAGGCCTTCCGGGATGGCGGCCACGGCCAGCGTGACGGCCACCATCACGGCGTCGCTGAACGCATACCCGCGCACCAGCCCCACGCCGAGCAGCACGGCGGACAGGATGACGATGCCCACCGTGATGATGCGGCCCAGCCGGGCCAGCTCCTGTGTGAGCGGCGTGCTCAGGTCGGTGGCCTGTTCCATCAAGTGGGAGATGCGGCCCAGCTCGGTGGCCCTGCCCGTGGCGACCACCACGGCGGTCGTCGTGCCGGACGTCACCAGGGTGCCCCCGAAGGCGAGGCTCGCGCGGTCCCCCAGCTCCGCGTCCCCGGCGACGGCGGCGACGCGCTTGCTCGACGGGACGGACTCCCCGGTGAGGGCGGCCTCCTCCACCTGGAGGTTGCGAGCGTGCAGGAGGCGCACGTCCGCGGGCACACGGTCACCGGACGCGAGCCGCACGACGTCACCGGGCACCAGCCGCGAGGCGGGCAGGTCCACCGCGCGGCCATCGCGCATCACGGTGGTGGACTCCGGCACCATGTGGCCCAGCGCTTCAATGGCCTTGCCCGCGCGGTACTCCTGCACGAAGCCGATGAGCGTGTTGAGCACCACCACGGCGGCCACCACCAGCCCGTCCGTCACCTTGCCCAGGAGGATGGCCAGCGCGGCGGAGGCGATGAGCACCCAGATGAGCGGGCTGTTGATCTGCCGCCACAGGAGCTTCCACGCGCTGTCACCCTGCTCGCGCTCCAGCACGTTGGGGCCATGGCGCGTGAGGCGCTCCACGGCCGCGGCTTCCGTGAGCCCCGTGGCCGTGCTGCCCAGTTGCTCCAGCACGGCTTCGGGGGGCAGGGCATGCCATGCGACAGGCCTGCCTTTGCCCCCCTGATTGCCCGGCTGCTCCTGCATGACGTGCCTCCCCGGAGGGAAGCTGGGCACGCCCGGACGCGGGGACCGGAAGCGGCGGGCTTTGGCTCATCGGCCAGCAAGCCCGCCTGCGTGCGGAGGCCGCGTGTCAGGGATTGAAGGTCATCGTGTAGTTCGTATAGCTGCCAGTATCGAGCTCCCGGTAGCCCAGGCTGCGCGCGTTGGTGTTGCAGATGCCTTCGCAAAGATTGAAGGCGGCGTTCGGCGTGCAGGTGGTGTAGGCGCCCGCCCAGACCTTCCCGCCGCCCTCGGCGTAGTAGTAGGAATAGCGGCTCGGGAGGCTGGGCCCGAAGACGATCTTGCATTCACCCGGGTTCAGGCTCCACCAGCCCTGCTTCTGCCAGGGGATGCCACCCTCCGAGGCGCAGGCTGGCGCATACCAGTCATACGTGGTCCAGATCGCGACGCTGGTTCCATTGCAGAACTGCATCCAGGCCTGGGCCTCACCCGCTGTTCCCAGACCGATCGCCAACGCCAGCGCCGTTGCAAGCTTGTGAGTCGACACATGAACCTCCTTGGGTTGTGACGTGATGCTCGGGGTGGGCTACGGGATGGGGCGGCGGGCGCCGCCCTCGGTCTTGAGTCCGGGGGAGGCATCCGGCCGCGCCGCTTCCGTGCCCGCGGCGCTGCGCAGCTGCGCTTCCGAACCCGGGTCGACGACGTACTTCACCGGCACGGCCGTCACCGGCGCGGAGGTCCGCGCGGCCGCCAGCTCCTGCTCCGAGGGCCGCTCCCGCGAAGGCGCGGCCTGCAGCTGCGTGGACGGGGACGTCGGTGCGTCGTCCCGGGTGCCGCCACCGCAGCCCACCGCCAGCGCCGTCAGGCCCAGGGCCATGAGCGTTGCATGCTTCGTCATTGTGCCGCCTCCATGGGAAGTGACAGTCCTTGTCGGGCTGTCACTCGCAGTTACGGCGGCGTCTTTCTTTATTCTCCCCACCCAATCCTTTGTGTCCCGGCTGGATGTTTGTGTTTGATTGGGAATTCAGTGGATGGCCGGTTTTTCCGTTCCCACCGGCAGCGCGGGACTGAAGTGAGGGCGGGCAGGGGAGCGGGCGGATGTCCTCCGGGGTACCCCCACATCCGACCGCCGGCCGGGCCCCGGGTCGGCAATCTCCCTTTGAAATCCGGAGCGCCTTGCCGTAGTTTGCAGGGCGACTTCGAGGAGCGTTGCGAGGCCCTCCCGGCCCCAGGCTCGAAGCCGAATGACCCAACGGCGCTCACCTGTACGCGTTTCTTGCGAGGGTGAGTCCGGCCGAAGGTCCGACCTCCTCCTCGCCAGGACGGCGCGCCAAACCTGGACCCGGAGCCATTCCATGACCGCAGCCCCCCAGAAGCAGAAGCAGGACTACGCCGTCGCCGACCTCAAGCTCGCCAGCTGGGGCCGCAAGGAGATCCGCATCGCCGAGAGCGAGATGCCCGCGCTCATGGCCATCCGCGACGAGTACGCCAAGCAGCAGCCCCTGAAGGGCGCCCGCGTGACGGGCTCGCTGCACATGACCATCCAGACGGCGGTGCTCGTCGAGACCCTCCAGGCGCTAGGCGCGCAGGTGCGCTGGGCGTCGTGCAACATCTTCTCCACCCAGGACCACGCGGCCGCCGCGCTGGTGGAGGCCGGCACGCCGGTGTTCGCGCACAAGGGCGAGTCCCTGAAGGAGTACTGGGACTTCACGCACCGCATCTTCGAGTTCGGCCCCGCCGGCAGCGACCACGAGGGTCCCAACATGATCCTCGACGACGGCGGCGACGCGACCCTGCTCATGCACCTGGGCAAGCGCGCGGAGAAGGACCTGGGCGTCATCGCGAACCCGGAGAGCGAGGAGGAGCGTGAGCTGTACGCCTCCATCAAGGCGAAGCTCGCGGAGGATGCGACCTGGTACTCCCGCAAGAGCGCCAAGATCATGGGCGTCACGGAGGAGACCACCACGGGCGTGCACCGCCTGCAGGAGATGTCCAACAAGGGCACGCTGCTGTTCCGCGCCATCAACGTCAACGACAGCGTGACGAAGAGCAAGTTCGACAACCTGTACGGCTGCCGCGAGTCCCTGGTGGACGGCATCAAGCGCGCCACGGACGTGATGATCGCCGGGAAGATCGCCGTCGTCGCCGGCTACGGGGACGTGGGCAAGGGCTCCGCGCAGGCCCTGCGCGCGCTGTCCGCCCAGGTGTGGGTGACGGAGATCGACCCCATCTGCGCGCTCCAGGCCGCGATGGAGGGCTACCGGGTCGTGACGATGGACTACGCCGCGGACAAGGCGGACATCTTCGTCACCGCGACGGGCAACAAGAGCGTCATCACCCACGACCACATGGCGAAGATGAAGGACCAGGCCATCGTCTGCAACATCGGCCACTTCGACAACGAGATCGAGGTCGCCTCCCTGGAGAAGTACCAGTGGGAGGAGATCAAGCCCCAGGTCGACCACGTCATCTTCCCGGACAACAAGCGCATCATCCTGCTCGCCAAGGGCCGCCTGGTGAACCTGGGCTGCGGCACCGGCCACCCCAGCTACGTGATGTCCAGCTCGTTCGCGAACCAGACCATCGCGCAGATCGAGCTGTACTCGCACAGCGACAAGTACCAGGTGGGCAAGGTCTACGTGCTGCCCAAGCACCTGGATGAGAAGGTCGCCCGCCTCCAGCTCAAGAAGCTCAACGCGCAGCTCACCGAGCTGACGCCGGAGCAGGCGAACTACATCGGCGTGGAGAAGTCCGGTCCGTACAAGCAGGACACGTACCGCTACTAAGCCGTCCGTCGCCGTGACACCCGGGGCACCGTGGGCCGTACGCCCGCGGTGCCCTTCGTCATTCCAGCTTCGGCGGGCCCGGCGTCAGAACAGGCGGTTGAGCCCGTTGAGCGCGGCCACTCGGTAGGCCTCGGCCATGGTGGGGTAGTTGAACGTGGTGTTGATGAAGTAGTTGATGCTGTTGCCCGCCCCCTCCTGCGCCATGATGGCCTGGCCGATGTGGATGATCTCGGAGGCGTTGTCGCCGAAGCAGTGGATGCCCAATATCTCTCGCGTCTCCCGCTGGAAGAGCAGCTTCAGCATGCCCACGGTGCGGCCGGTGATCTGGGCGCGCGCCAGGCTCTTGAAGAAGGCGTGGCCCACTTCGTAGGGGACGCCCGCCTGGGTGAGCTCGCGCTCGGTGCGGCCCAGGCTGCTGATCTCGGGGCTGGTGTAGATGCCGGTGGGGATGTCCTTCACCAGCTTGTGCTCCAGCCGCCCCTCCACGATGTGCGTGGCGGCGAAGCGGCCCTGGTCATACGACGCGCTCGCCAGCGACGGGGCGCCCACCACGTCTCCCACCGCGTAGATGTGGGGCACGGACGTCTGGTACGCGTCATTCACCTGGATGCAGCCGCGTGAATCCACCGTGATGCCCAGCGGCTCCAGGCCCAGGTCGCGGCTGTTGCCGGAGCGGCCGTTGGCCCAGAGGAAGACGTCTGCCTTCAGCCGCTTGCCGCTCTTCAGGTGCAGCACCACGTGGTCGTCGTGGGCCTCCACCTGGGTCATCTCCTCCTGGTGGCGGATGAGCACGCCCTGCTCCCGCAGGTGGTAGGAGAGGGCGTCTGAGATTTCGTCGTCCAGGAACGACAGCAGCCGGTCGCGCGTGTTCACCAGGTCCACCTTCACGCCGAGCATCCGGAACATGGAGGCGTACTCGCAGCCGATGACGCCCGCGCCGTAGATGATCATCGACAGCGGGGCTTCGCGCAGCCGCAGGATGGTGTCCGAGTCGAAGATGCGCGGGTGGCGGAAGTCCACGCCCGCCGGGTGGTAGGGCCGGGAGCCGGTGGCCACGACGAACGCCCCGGCCGTCAGCAGCTCCACGGAGCCGCGCGGCTCCGTCACCTCCACCGTGTGGGCATCCCGGAAGCGGGCCCGACCCACCACCAGGTCCACGCGGTTGCGCTCGTAGAAGGTGCTGCGCAGCTGCACCTGCTTGGACACCACCGACGACGCGGCGCGCATCATGTCCGCCAGCGGCGTGTGGCGCGCCAGCTCCGAGCGCAGCTCCGGGTGGTCCCGCTGCACGTCCATCAGGCGCTGGATGGCGTGGCGCAGCGCCTTGGAGGGAATGGTGGCGGTGTGGGTGCAGGCGCCTCCCACCAGGGGGCTCTCCTCCACGGTGCACACCCGGCGGCCGGACTTCACCGCCTTCATCGAAGCGCCTTCACCCCCCGGACCCGAGCCGAGGACCACCACGTCGAACTGCCGAGCACTCATGGAGTACGTGTTTCCCTCAACCCCGGTCCCGAGGGAAGAAAACCTGTCCCGGAGGAAGGCCTGCCCGCCTGCTCCGGGGCCCACGGGCCGGATTCTCCGTTCAAGTGTTGATTCCTGGAGTCCCGGCCCGGCACGCTCGCGGGTTCCTTCTCCTGGCGCCGCGGATGCCGGCCCGCCTGGGTACAGCCAATGCACGAGAAACTCCGAGAAGCCCTGCGCCGAGCCCACTTCACGGGCCTTGCCAGCGCCCAGGACTGGAATGATTTCGAGCGGATGGTGAGGTCGATGTTCTGGACGACCCTCACCATCCTGACCAACGCGCTCCTGGAGATGGTGGGCAAGGAAGGGATGCAGGAGGCCGCCACGGACTGGGACAAGGCCTTTTTCATCGTGGGCGCCGTCAAGAAGGAGAACCGGGAGCGCAACCCGTCCTTCCGGCGGGCGCGGCACGCTCCGACGATGCTGTCCCTCTTCGATCCCCCCGAGGATTCCCTTGAGGATTCCCTCGAGGAGTCCATCAAGGAGCTCCCCAAGCCTCCGAAGAAGTCGGCGCTCCGTCTGCGGGGCTTCACGAACGCCTGTCCCCAGCGCGTGAAGACGAAGCAGCTCGGGCAGCGGCTGTCACGGCTTTCGTCGCTGGTGCTCAAGGGCCAGAAGGACACGGCCTTGAAGGGTGCGCATGCGTCCTTCACGGAGGACTTCGGGGCCTTCCATGCCATCTACCGCAGCCTCAAGGATCAGCTCCTGACGCACGCGCCCAAGAAGGACTCCTCGCTGGGAAAGGATCCCCAGGAGCACTGGCTGGGGAAGCTGAAGAAGAAGGGCGGGGGCCGCAAGCGCTACCTGGGGGTGACAGGGCAACCCGACATGGGGCTGGTCCTCATCGAGGAAGGGGAGCCGGTTTCGTGGATCCAGGCGCTCGTCCACCTGACGGTCTTCCGCAAACGCATGCAGGGAAAGCAGTTGAAGCAGGTGATGACCCACGTGGACGAGGACGGGGCTGACATCGCCCACTCCTTCACCCATGTGGTGCTCGGCGGACTCCCGACCTGTGTGTGGCTCCACAACACGAAGTCCAGGAAGGGCGAGGGGGCCACGCGCATCATCTCCTTCGTCGACAAGCAGCAGGTCGTCGAAGGGACGGTGCTGGATACGAAGTACGAGGACCTGGACACGCTGAGCATCCTCGACCTGTCCTACGAGGAGCTCTTCCTCCTCCTCCAGATGGCCACGCAGGATTGCATGGGGGCGAGCGACGCGAAGATGGCGGCGCAGCTGCTCAGCTTCCTGGGCCCGGAGTACGCGACGGGTGATTGCAAGCCCATCTCGGATGGGCTCTTCGACACCCAGATCCAGTGCCCCCTCAAGGTGAAGACCCTGGGAAGCGAACGGGAGAGCCCGCTCACCACGAAGGTCTCCGTCTCCGTCCGGACCGTCTGCTCGACGGTGCTGTCCATCCTGTTCCTCTCCGAGCCCCGACATGCGCTGCCGCTATGGCTGTCGAACCTGGACGCCCTTCGCTGCGTCGCGACCGGCGCGATCAACTTCACCCAGCTGTTCGCCAGGAAGTGGACCTTCGTGAAGGGGCAGGGAGAGGACCCGGTCGACGTGGCGCTCGTCAAGGACGCGCCCCACACCATCGGCTACCTGCTGGCCTCGGCGAACATCGCCAAGTACACCCTCTCTCCGGATGACGAGGACACGCGCAAGCTCAAGGAGCTGATCATGCCCGCCTGCGAGGTGTTCTTCAAAGCGGGCTCCCTGCCAGACCTTTCCCTGATGCTGAAGACGCTGAAGACCCATTTCTCCTCCCCCGTCGTGGAGGAGGACGATGACGACTTCAGCGGCTACTTCGAATCGAAGAAGGACGACGAGGACGAGGTCGACGAGGTCTGGGGCTATCAATGGGATTGGACCCCGCCCACCAGCAAAGGTGCCCTGAAGACCTACAACACCACGGTCCTCCCTCTCAGGATGCTGAGCCTCGACAACAAGCAGCTCGTGCCCGTCGTCCGGCAGCTCACCTTCATCGCGCCCATCGTGAAGATCCTCCTGCTGCGCGAGCTGCTCCTGTTCACGAAGTGAGGACCCGCAGGCGCTCGAGCAGCTCCGCGACGGCGGGGCGCACGGGCGCATGGGTCCGTTGCACCGCATGGACCGTGTTCGTCAGCGCGGCCTTGCCCCAGCCCACCACCTTCAGGCCCCGTCCCGGGGCGACGCAGAAGTCGGGGACGACGGCGACGCCGTGGCCGCTCCCCACCCACGCCAGCACCTCTTCCAGCTCCTCGAAGTGCGCGGTGCTGAACCAGCGCGGGTGGCGTCTGCCGAAGTGGTGGCCCAGCCAGCGCCCCATCACGTAGTCCCCTTCGTCGTAGGTCACGAGCGGCACGTCCTGGAAGTCCTCCTGCGCGCGCAGGCGGCGGGCCCAGGCGGCTCCGGCGACGAGCACCAGCTTCTCCTCGTACACCGGCGTCAACACCAGACGCGGATGCACGGTGGCCCGGTAGGTGAAACCCACGTCCACCTGTCCTTCGAGCACCTGGCGGAAGACGTCGTCGGCGGAAGGGTAGCGCAGCGTCAGCCCCCGTCGCGGTCCCTCCTCCGCGAGCAGCTTCGGGAAGAGCACGTAGCGGCCGAAGCCGGAGACGGCGGCGATCTCCAACGGCCGGTCCGCCTCCTCGCCCTGCAACACCGCCTGCACGTCCCGCGCGAAGCCGCCGAGGAACCGGAAGAGGCGATCCGCCACGGGCGTGGGGACGAGGCGCGCGGAGCGGCGCTCGAACAGGGGCGCGCCGAGCGTCTCCTCCAGCCGGCGCAGCTGGTAGCTCACCGTGGGCTGGGTGCGGTGCAGGCGCGCGGAGGCCGCCGTGACACTGCGCGCTTCGTAGACCGCGACGAAGGTGCGCAGGAAGGGGAGGTCCGGGAAGTCCATCGAGCGTTTCTATGGCCCTCCGCCAGCACTATCAATTGGCGTCATCTCCGCTTCGCGCGCACCTTGTCGCCATGCCCAAGCCCCTGCTCCTGGGAATGGTCCTCGCGCAGCTCCTGGCCTGTACGCATCCCCGTCCCCCCATGACCTCGTCCCATCAGAACGCCACGCCCGAAGAGGCGGTGCGGACGTACTTCCTCGCCGCCGACTCCCATTCCAGCCGCCTGCTGCGCCAGGCCTTCCACCCCGCGGTGCTCATGCAGTGGGTGGACGGTGAGCGTGGAGCGCTGAAGACACTCACGCAGTTGGAGTGGTGGCAGCGGTTGGACGCGGAAGCAGCCCATCCGGAGCCCGCGCTGGAGCGCCGGTGGACGGTGCTCGACCGCGAAGGCCCCTTCGCCTTGATGGAGGCGGTCTCCCGCTGGCCCGACCATGTCTTCAATGACCTGCTGCTCGTGGTGGAGACGCCCACGGGCTGGCGCATCGTGGGCAAGGTGTTCCAGCGAGTCGGAGCGGGGGAGCAGGTGGCCGCGTCCGCCTCCGAGGTGGAGGCGATTCGCGCGGTGCTCGAAGGGAAGATCGAAGCGCATGCCGTCTACAGCCCCGCGCTCCTGCACGAAACCCATACACCCGACTGCCGGTACTACCGCCTGCACGTGGAGGGGGTGCCCTTCACCTGGGTTCCGCTCTCCGAGGCGGCGGCCCGCTACGCGCTGAACCAGGAGGCCGGCGTCCAGGACCGCGACAGCCCCTGGCGCATCCTCCAGGTGGAGGTCCGTGGGAACGTGGCTGCGGCGAAGCTGGACGTCGTCGTCGAGGGGACGCGTTTCATTGATCACCTGCTGCTCGTGCGCGCCGACGGGCGGTGGAGGATCTCCGCGGCGGCCTGGGGCGACCCCCGCCCGCGTCCCTGAGCGCTACTCGCAGGTCGCGAGGAACTCCGCGCCGGTCTCCTGGCACCAGCGCCGGTAGCTCTCCAGCCGGTCGGCGGGCATCGCGGTGCGGAGGACCTGGCCGTCCTCGCCCAGGTACTCAATCCCGCCGCGCACATGGATGAGGATGACCACCGGCTCCTCGCCCACCACCTTCCAGCTGTCGACGTTGCCACGCGGTTCGTAGACGTAGCCGCCGGGGCCCACCACCTCCCCGGTGTCGAGCTGGCGACGGCCCGAGAGGTTGAAGGCGTGCACCTCGCCGGTGTGACGGTGGCGCGGGATGCGGGTGCCGGGCTCCAGCCGGAACAGGTACACCCAGCCACTCCCGTCGCGGAAGAAGCGGAGCGGCTTGAACGAGAGGCCCGGAGACTGCATGGGGAGCCACGGGATGCGTTCGGAGTCGACGGGAAGGGACGCGAGGACGGTGGAGGAGGTCATGGCGCCAGGGTGCCCCAACCCTGGACCTGTGGGAGGGCCAGGATTGACGATTTCCATGGGGCCAATCCATGGGAGCATCGGGCATGGATTTCCACGTCACCCTCCAGGGCCGCCGTGACCTGTCCGGGCAGATCTACCGCGAGCTGCGCGCGGCCATCCTCGACGGGCGCCTGCGACGTGGCGAGCGGCTGCCGCCCACCCGCGAGCTGGCGCTGCGCCTGGACGTGTCCCGCAACACCGTGAGCCTGGCCTACGAGTGGCTCACGGCCGAGGGGCTCCTGGAAGGGCGCACGCGCGCGGGCAGCTTCGTCCAGGGGGAGGCCGCCGCGCGACGCGGCCGGGCGGGAGGAGACGCTGGCGGTGTGCGCCTGCGCGCCCGGGCCTTCTGGCGCGAGCTGCCCGGGGAGCCCGTGCTCCAGGCTCCCGCCGCCTACGACTTCCGCGTCGGCATTCCGGAGACCTCGCACTTCCCCTTCGAGACGTGGCGCCGGCTGGTGGCGCGCCAGCTCCGGGCCACCGCGCTGTCCGAGGGGTATGCCGAAGCGGCGGGGCACGCGGGGCTGCGCGAAGCGGTGGCCCGGCACGTGGGCGTCGCGCGGGGCGTTCACGCGGAGGCGGACGATGTCCTCATCACGCATGGGGCGCAGCAGGCGCTCGACCTCGTGGGACGGGTGCTCATCGAACCGGGGGACTGCGTCGCGGTGGAGGACCCGGGCTATCCCCCTGCTCGGCAGTTGTTCCAGTCCCTGGGCGCGCGCGTCGTGCCCGTGCCCGTGGATGCGGAGGGGCTCGACGTGCGGGCGCTGCCGGACTCCGCGCGCCTCGTCTATGTCACGCCGTCCCATCAGTTCCCGCTGGGCATGCCCATGTCTCCGGCCCGGCGGAGCGCGCTGCTCGACTGGGCGAAGCAGCGGGACGCGGTGATCATCGAGGACGACTACGACAGCGAGTTCCGCTTCGGAGGCCGGCCCCTGGAGACGTTGCATGGGTTGGATCGCTCCGGCCGCGTCCTCTATGTGGGGTCGTTCTCGAAGGTGATGCTCCCGGTGCTGCGGCTGGGGTTCCTCATCGCGCCGCCGTCGCTCCAGCGGGAGCTGCGGTGGGCCAAGCGCGTGATGGACTGGCACAGCCAGCTCCCCGCGCAGGCGGCCCTCGCGCGCTTCATCGACGGGGGGATGCTGGCGCGGCACATCCGCAAGATGCGCCGTGAGTACGAGGAGCGGCACGAGCGCGTCCTGGAAGGGCTGACACGCCACTGCGGTGACTGGCTTCAGCCCCTGCCGTCGATGGCGGGCCTGCACCTGAGCGCGACGTTCCAGCGGGGAGGCCTGAAGCTGGAGCGGGAGGTGGTGGCGCGGGCCCAGGCCGCGGGTGTCGGGTTCGTCACGCTCTCGCGCTACTGCGCCGGGCCTAAAGCGAAGGCGGGCCTGGTGATTGGCTATGGCGCGATACCCACCTCGCGCATCGCGGAGGGACTGCGGCGCCTGGGCGTGTGCCTCGCCGCCGCGTCCCTCACTTCGCCAGTTTGGTCGCGTGGCTAGCGGCCAGCTTCCACTGGCCCTCGCGATACACCCAGGTGTCGGTGAACTGGTAGTCGCCCGCGAACTGCACCTTGCCGGAGTGGCCCTTGAGGGTGGTGATGCCGGTGATGACGGCGGCGTCGCCGTACAGGACGACCTTCTGGTGGTGGTTCTTGAAGACCTCGTAGACGGGGTCGCGCTTGGACACCTCCGCGAGGTTCTGGTCGAGGTTCGTCACGGTGCCCTTCGAGTCCGTGAGCGTGAACTGCTTGTCCAGGCTCTTGCGGAGGGTGTCCGCATCGCCGGCCTCGAAGGCGCGACAGATGGCCGCTTCGACCTTGAGCAGGTCGCGTTCGTCCTGCGCGGGGTCGCGTGCTTCCGCGGTGGCGCTCGCGGCGACGGCGAGGAGGGTGGTCAGCGGGGTCTGGAAGTTCATTCGCGGCTCCCTGCGGGGTTGAGGACTCAGGTGGCGATGCGAACCCGTTGCTTGCCCAGGTTGTTCCCTTCGAACAGGCCCCGCAGGGCCGTGGGCGCCTGTTCCAGTCCTTCGGCGATGGTTTCGGCGCACTGGCGGTTGATGGGCGCTCTCACGGTGTCTCCTTGGCGAACGCAGGGGCCGCGAGGCGGCGTGCGCAGTCGCGGATGTCCTCCGGCCACGCACGGGTCCACTTGTTGAAGCGCGTGCGGTCACCCGCGTAGAGCGCGCGGGCCGCCTCCTCGTAGCCCGGAGCGTTGCCGGCCATCGTGGTCATGAAGCGATCCGCGGCGGTCTGGGCCTGACGGACGCGGTCGGCCTCGCCGTGCGTCGCGCGGGCGGCCTCCACCAGCTTGCGCAGCGCTACGGAGGCGCCGCCGGGCTGGTGGGACAGCCACTCCCAATGCCGGGGCAGGAGCGTCACCTCGCGGGCCACCACGCCCAGCTTCGGACGTCCGGGGCCTCGGGGGTCGGAGCCTTCCGCCGTCGGTTCCGGCGCCGGCTGGAGGCGGGCGAGCACCTCCTCCAGCGAGCCGCGCAGGTGGAAGTCGACCTGCTGGCCCGTGGCGTCATCGAACAGCAGGAGGGATTCGGATTCGCCCGCGTCGAGCGCGCGGCGCGCCACGGTGACGACCTCGGCCGGTGGCCCGGAGGCAAGGAGGCGTTGTCCCGCGAAGGCGGTCCAGCAGGCGGAAGGTGAAGGCATGACGGGATATTACCCGGATATAAATGGGCGTCAATTATGCCCGGGTAATATGCCGCAGTGGGTTGAGCCGTCAGGGAGCCGCGCGACGCGTGGCCCGGCGGCGCCAGGGCCGGAGCGTGGCCAGGAGGGCCAGTGCGCTCAGGCCTCCCCCGGCCTGCGAACAACCGTGGTGTGACGTGCCCTCGGGGTCCTCTCCGGGCTCTTCTTCAGGGTCTTCTGGCAGCGCCTGGGCGCACGTCAGCTCGAAGTCCACGGTCACGGGCGGCAGCGTGAGGTGGGCGTGCTCCAGCGTGCCCTTGAGCGTGGCCTGGTGGCGTCCGGGCGTGAGGCCCCGGGTCGGGGGCATGGTGGGGTTTGGCTCCCCGCAGACCGTGTAGAGGAACATCAGGCCCCGGTTGTATTCGTAGAGATGGGTGTCTGGGTTTTCGCCCGTCGGAGTCAGCCCGCCGTGCTTCGCGTAGGACCAGGCTTCTCCGTCCACCTCCACCGACCAGTGCACCCACGGCAGGAACGGCACCAGCTCCGGCGACGGCGTGAAGCGCAGGGTGGTGGTGTCGCCCTCCGCCTGCGTGTTCCCGCAGCTCGAATCCCCATACACGGCGAAGGTCATCCGTTGAGGCGTCCCGGCCGTCAGGGTCCCGGTCGTCGTGGGCAGCGACAGGGCCGGGCCCGCGGTGAAGGTCGTGGCCTGGGTCTCCTGGGGTCCGCCGAAGTTGCAGACGCCCTTCGCTTCCAGACGGTAGGGGGTGCCCGGCACGAGCGGCGCGTCCGGGACCAGGACCTGCGTCTGGTGGGCTCCCGCCGTGACGCTCGCGGGCACCGGAGTCCCATCGTCCAGGAGCAGCCGCACGGTGGTCGGATCCACGCTCTCCAGGAGCGGTGGCACCACCACCAGCCCGGGGAGGTTCGCGGGCACTGCTGCGCCGTCAGCGGGGAGCGCGAAGCGTGTCCCTCGCAGGCAGTTGGGCGCGACGCAGGCGTGCGCTGAAGAAGGAAGGAGCGCTCCCATCCCCAGGAGGAACATCCCTACGGTGGCCAGCTTCGGGGTGTGTCCGTGCATGCCTCATCAGACACCGGAGGCTGGAAGGTTGGGACATGGCTCAGTGGGGACGCACTCCGCGCGCGCCGCCGCCAGAGCTGGAGCGTGGCGAGGAGCCCGAGCGCCGTGAGCCCGCCGCCCGCCTGCGAGCAGCCCTCGTCATCGGGGACAGGGTCGGCGGGCTTCTTCGGGCACGTCAATTCGAAGGGCACCTCCACCGACGGCAGCGGCGGATCCAGGTGTTCGAGCACCGGACGCAACGTGGCCACGTGTCGCCCTGGTTCGAGCCCCAGGTCCTGGGGATGCGCCGTCGGGGGAGTCACCTCGCAGACCGTGTAGAGCCACAGCAGGTCCCGCGTGTACTTCAGCCGGATCGTGTCGGCGAGCTCGCCGGTGGGCCCCAGCGAGCCGTGCGGTGCCGTGGCCCAGGGCTTGCCATCCACCTCCACCGTCCAGTGCACCCACGGAAGGAAGGGCACCAGCTCCGGCGCGGGCGTGAAGCGGAGCCGCAAGGAGCTGCCCTGCGTGTCCACCGAGCACGTCGCCCCTCCGATGACGGCGACGGTCCCCTGCTGCTCCAGGCCGGCCTCCAGCAGCCCCGTGGCCCTGGGCAGGGGCAGGGGGGCGCTCGCGGTGAAGGTCGCCCCCAGGGTGCCTGGCCCATACGGACAGGGGCTGTCACCCTCCAGGCGGTAGGCGGCTCCGGGAACGAGCGGCGCGGCGGGCACCACGACCGCGCTCCCGTGGGCGCTCGGGGTGACTGTCGCCGCCACGTCGGCGCCCTCGGCCGTGCGCAGGTGGACGCTGCCCGCGTCCAGGGTCTGGAAGATGGGGGGCACGATGAAGAGGGCGGGCAGGTTCGCGGGGACCTCCGCGCTCGCCGAGGTCGGAACGCTGCCCCCGCTGTCGCAGACGGGACCGCTGCAGGCCTCCGCGGAAGGGGGCAGTCCTGTCCCTCCCATCATGCACGTCACCACGCCCAGGGCCTTCCAGCCGCGTCTCGTCATGCGGCTTGAGACACCCGGGCCTGGAGGATTGGGACATCCGGCGGGAACGCGCTACCCCGCGAACGCGGTGGGGCGCCGGAAGATGGGCGGGAGGTGCGGCCGCTCCTTCTCCTCCGCGCGGGTGTGGACGGAGTTGAGGCGGTCCAGGAACTCGTCCTTGGGCATGCGCTCCGTGCGGCCCCAGGGGTTGGTGTACTCGACGTACTCCTCGCCCGTCTTCTCATCCACGCCGGTGCCCGTCACCACCACCTTGTGGCCGCCCCCCGTCCAGTCGATGCCCACCGCGACGGACTCGCCCTCGGCGGTGCGCTCCTGGATGAGGTCCCACGCCGTGGCCTCCTCCGTCGCCGTGTCGATGCCGGACATCGTGTCGTACTTGCGGCCGAAGACGGCCTCCGCGAGCCGGTCGCTCTCGCTCGCGTTCAGCCCCTTGTGCACCGCGTCGCCGTCCCCGTCGTAGTGCGTGTCCGTCCCGTCCTGGTAGTCCAGGTCCGCGCCGTTCGCCGCCTCCATCAACGCAGGCGCCAGCAGCTCCTGGCTCTCCGAACGCACGTCGTCGCCGAAGCCGTGCGCGTCGGTGCCCAGCGCCTCGCGCGCGATGACTGTCTTTCCGTCCGCCAGCGTCACCTGGCCCTCGGGGCTGGCCAGTCCGCTCACGAGCCGCACGTACTCGGCGGGGTTCTCCTTCACGAGCTGGATTTCCACCGCCGTCGCCGCGCAGGTCCCCTTGTTGCGCTGCCCGATGGACTCCGGGGTGGCCACCTCCTGCACCACGTCCGACAGGAGCTGCCCCCGGTCGATGCCCTCTCCCAGCTCCTGCGTGGCGAGCCCGTTCAACTGCTCCAACAGCGTGCCCCCGCCGCCCAGGGCCTCGTCACCGGGCAGGGAGCCCTTCAGCAGCAGCGTCTGCAGCGCGAGCGCGGCCACCGGATCCCCCTCCGGTTCGATGGCGAGCAGCTGCTCCTTCACCGCGAGGTACTGCGCTTGGTCGGTGGGTGAGAGGGATTGAAGCGCCTCCTGCTCCAGCGCGGCGTTCGACTCCACCATCTCCGCGGCCATCTGGTGGCGCGTCGACGTGGGGTCGGTGTCCTTCGTCGAGTTCACGTGCTCCGCGTCCCGGGTGATGTCCGCGCCCTCGTCCGTCTTCTTCTTGGAGTGGAGGTGGAAGCCCCCGAGCAGGAGGTCGGCCTGGGACAGCGCGCTCTCCCGGGTGCGCGGGCCGTCCTCGCCCAGCAGCGTGTTGAGCTTCGAGCGCTCGCGCAGCTTCCCCAGCTCCAGGTCGTTGTGCACTTCGCGCTGCGAAGGGCCCTGGCGGAACTCCTGCGGGTCGATGGCGACGGCGGGCGTCTGGGCGCGGCCCCCGGCAACGAGGCGGTTCGACTCCGGGGCGAAGCTGTCCCGCGTCGGCAGGCCCGTCGCACGGGGCGCCTGCGCGGACGGCGGCGCGGCCTTGGGGCCATCGGTGCGCGTGACGCGCGGAGGCGTGGCGTTCGGCGAGGGGATGCGGGACATGGGGACCCCAGGGCCCCGGATGGACACGTCCGGGCCCGGCGAGAGCGATGGGTGGAGGCTTGCTTTCTTGGATTGTCGCTCCCGGACTTCAGGAGTTGCGGCGTTGGGCGGGGGGCCTCAGCGTCGGTACAGCGTGCCGCCCTTCATCACCAGGCGCACCTGACGCACCGCGGAGATGTCCTGCGTCGGGTCGCCCTCCACGGCGACGAGGTCCGCGAGCAGCCCCGGCTTCACCTGCCCGATGCGGTCCTCCCAGTGCAGCATGCGCGCGTTGCCGGAGGTGGCTGCCTGGAGTGCCTGCGCGGGCGTCACGCCGCTGCCCACGAGCAGCTCCAGCTCTCGCGCATTGTCCCCGTGCGTGAAGACGCCCGAATCTCCGCCGACGCACAGCGGCACGCCCGCGGCCAGGGCGGCCTTGAGGCCCGCGCGCTTCTTCTGGGATGACTCCGGCTCCGGATCCACGCCCCGCTTCCAGCCGCGGTACTGGAGCATCGCGTCGCCCGCGGCCAGCGTGGGGCACAGGAACACGTTGCGCTGCGCCATCAGCTTCCAGACCTCGGGCGTGCCGCCGTCGCCGTGTTCGATGCTCTCCGCGCCGGCCAGCACCGCGCGCTTCATGCCCTCCGGCGTGCTGGCGTGCACCGCGACGGGGCGTCCGCCGCTCCTCGCCGTCTCCACGATGAGGCGCATCTCCTCCTGGGAGAAGGTGGGCAGCGCCTCGCCGCGCGGGCCCCAGCGGTAGTCGCCGTAGACCTTGATCCAGTCCGCGCCGCGCCCCATCTGGCCGCGCACCGCGCGCGTCAGCCCATCCACGCCGTCCGCCTCCTCCGCGCCCTGGGGCACCGTCCATTCCGAGGCGAGCCCCTTGGGGCCGTAGCTGCCGGTGGCGACCAGCGCGCGCGTGGTGACGACCATGCGCGGGCCCGGGATGATGCCCTGGTCAATGGCTTGCTTGAGGCCCACGTCCGCGTCGCCCGCGCCCTCGGTGCCCAGGTCGCGCGTGGTGGTGAAGCCCGCGAGCAGTGCAGCCTTCGCGTGGTTCGTGGCCCGAGCGACGCGCAGCGCCAGGGACTCCTTGAGTACCTGGTCGTTCCAGGGCGCCTCGTTGTACGGGTGCAGGAACAGGTGCGAGTGGCCTTCGATGAGCCCCGGCAGCAGCGTGGTGCCCGGCAGGTCGATGACCTCCGTGCCCTCCGGCGCCTTCAATCCCTGGGCAGGACCCGCCGCGACGATGCGCTCCCCGGTGACGAGCACCGCCCAGCCCGCGTGAGGCTTGGACGTGGTGCCGTCGAAGACGCGCGCTGGCCGCAGCAGGTACGAGCGGGGCGGCGTGGCCGCGGGAGCCTGGGCCCGGACGGACGCGGAGACGAGGACGGCGAACAGGACGGTGGCGAAGAGGGGAGCGCGCATGTCGGGGCGGCAGTCTGCGCGGTGCCACCCTCACTGCGCCAGGGCGCGGAACCCTCACCCTACAGTCATTGGGGGGGTGGCATTCACAGGGTGTTCATTTCTTGAGCTTCTCAAGGTCCTGCGGCGTGAGAGATGGCGCCAGCGTGAGCTCACCGGCCTCGTCTCTCCAGACAGCATGGGTCTTCCCCGCGACCCTGACCAGGGAGCCAACGTCACGTCCCTGGGCCTGCGTCAACCACTGGCGGGCGTCCGGCATCGAGACGAACTCGTGCTCGATGAGGTTCGCATCGGTGGCGGGAGTCTGCGCGTCTCGCAGGTAGCTCCTGAAGCCATCGAGCATCGACAGCTTGTCGATGTAGTGCAGGCCGTAGGCCGCGATTCGCAGCGTTCGCTCTTCTTCGGGAGTCGCGGCCTGCGCGAGACGCTCCATGACGGGGAAGAGTGCGTCGAAGTCGAAGTCGTCGAGAGGGGAGGTCATGGGCTCCTGGGATGTTAGAGGGCGGCCGCGATGGGGAGGAGGACCAATGCTCCCGAACCCCCCGTGCCCACGACAAAAGCCGCTCCTGCCACGAAGACGACGGTTCCCACGAGGAGCTCCGTCTCGTGCTCATGGACCCACTGAAGCGCGCCTTGCATGGTCGGGAATGCGACAGGGCGCGACTTGAGCTCCTCGATGCAGCGCATGTACTTCTTCAGGCAGAGATTCGCGCAGTAGGTGCCATAGCTCTTGTCGCCCCGCTTGTAGGGCCACGGTGGCGGTGCCTTCCAGCACTCCGCGAAGCATTCAATCTGCTCCTGGTCGCAGTCTCGATGGGCGTTGGCGACAAGGATGAGTTCCCGGGTCCTGCTGGGAACCGCCGTGCCGGGCTCGAATGCTTCGTCCTTCCGGATGACCTCGCCTCCAGCACTGCACGCCGTGGCGAGGGCGGCGAACAGCAGGGTGGCTGGGAGTAGGGCGCGCATGTCGGGGAGATGTCACGTCACTGCGCCAGCGCGCGGAACACCTTGGTGTCGCCGTCGTAGCTGTTGGGGTTCCAGTACACCTTGTCCGCGCCGCCCCGGCCGTCGATGTCCGCGAAGGCGAAGGTGGTGTTCTCCGAACCGCTGTAGCCGGTGTTGTCCATCACCGGGCTGCCCGCGAAGTTCGTGCCCGTGCTCGGGTAGATCTGCATCCGGCCCTGGCGGTAGGTGGGACGCCAGAAGACCTTGTCCGCCTTGCCGTCACCGTCCACGTCCGCGAAGTAGAGGCGCGTCGTGTCCACGCCGCTGGTGCCCGCGTCGTGCGCGAACGCGAACGCGAAGGCCCCCGCGCCCGTGGCCTGGTACACGCGCGTGCGGCCCCCGTCCTGGTCCGGGTTCCACAGGAGGCGGTCCGCCTTGCCGTCACCGTCCACGTCCGCGAAGTACACGCGCGTGCCTTCGCTCGTGTTCGCTCCCAACGTGCTCTGCACCGCCGCGCCGAAGGCCGGCGTCCCGGCGCACTTCGCCACGAAGGTCTCGAAGGCACCGGCCCGCTCCTTTGGGTTCCAGCGCAGCAGGTCCGCGCATCCATCCCCCGTCACGTCCGCGAACGACAGGCGCGTGGACTCGCTCTGGCTCGCCGCCTGGAAGACAGACACGCGGTCACCAAAGGTGCCGTCGCACTTCGACGGGTAGATGCGCACCTCGCCGTCTCCCAGCGTGGGCCGCCAGAGGACCTTGTCCGCGCACCCATCCCCGGTGACGTCCGCGAACGAGAACCGCGTCGTCGACACCGCGCTGAACGCACCCTCGTTCTTCACCGCCGCGGCGAAGCTCCCGTCACACTTCGACTTCGCCACCCACGTCTCCCCTCCGCCCAGGGTCGCGTTCCAGGAGATGCGGTCCGCGCACCCATCCCCGGTGACGTCCGCGAAGAACACCTGCGTGGCCGCGGAGGTGCCGCCCGGCGTCGCAGAGAAGGTGGAGCCGGCGGAGAAGAGGGCAGGGCGAATGGTGGCGAGCACCGCGAAGTGATCCGACGGCGTGTTGCCGCCGCTCGCCGTCCGGTCGATGACGGGCGCGGACGACGTGAGCGCACCCCCGTTGTGGAAGATGTAGTCCAGCCGCGCGTAGGTCGTGGAGGGCGTGCCGTCCCACGCGTTGTTGAAGGTGGCGTCGTCCTCGCCTGTCGTGCCGTCGAAGCGCGCCGTGCGGAACAGCTTCGCCCCCGCCTCCAGGTCCTCGATGGTGCTCTCCCCCTGCGTGGACGGACTCTGCGCGTCCGAGTTGAAGTCCCCCATCGCGATGACAGGCAGCCCCGCGGGCTTCGTGGCGAGGAACGCGGCCATCTGCGCCGCCTCCTTCACCCGGCCCAGCGAACACGCCGCCGCATAGGCGAAGTGCGTGTTCGCCACGAAGTACACCTGGCCCGACGTCAGGTCGCGCAAGCCCACCCAGGCGATCTTCTTGCCCTCCGCGTGGCTGAAGCACGTCGTACCGGAGGCGTAGGGGTTCACCAGCGCCTCGTTGCCCTGGCCCACCTCGGTGGCGAGCTCGAAGCGGCTCTTCTTGAAGAAGATGAGCTTCGGACTGCCGCCGCCAGGGTTGTAGACGCCGTAGGGCTTGTCGGTGCCCGTGAGGCCCGCGATGAGGTCCGCCGGGATGCTGGGCCCGCCCACCGGGGCCTGCGCCTCCTGCACGCCCACGATGTCCGCGTTGTTCGCGAGGATGCGCTGAAGGACCGCCGCCTTGCGGTTGGGCCAGGCGAGCACACCCGTGTCCAGCGGCCCCCGCACGTTGTACGTCATCACCCGGAACGCCTGGTGCGCTGTCGTCGCCGCGGCGCGGGCCTCTCCCAGCAGCGCATCACTGGAGGGCAGGTCGCCCGGTGCGCCCTCCTGGGGACCGCAGCCACCCACCAGGGACGCCACCAGCGCGGACAGCACGAAGCCGGTTTGGAAAAATCGCATGACTGCGATTACACGAGCAAAACGGGAAAGAACATCAATTCCATTCCCATTGAACGATTCCGGATGTTTCACACGAAGGGGCCGCGCCCGGCGTGAAGCCGGGCGCGGCCGTGGGTGACTGCGATTGGGCTACTGGCGCACGACGCGCCTGAGCTTGAAGGGCGAGGGGGTCTCGCTCATCGTGTAATAGGCCGTGCCGGTGGAGTCGTACTCGATGGCCTCGCCCTGGCCCTCCACCGTGTCCGTCAGGGAGACGGGGGTGGCGGCGAAGGCGGTCTCGAAGGCCGCGCCCGGGGCCGCGCGGAACTCATACACCTTGCGGTAGGTGCGCAAGAGGAAGCGGTTCGCGCACGGGTGGATGTTGCCCGACGTGGCCGCGCCGTAGTTGGCGTCCGTGGCGCTGGTGGGCAGCGTGAGGTTGGCCACGAAGACGAGGGTGGACATCGTGCCTGGCGCCGGCAGCGGCTGGGGGAACTTGTAGACCTTGGACGCGCCCGTGTAGGACTTGGTGATGATGTAGATGTCGCCCGTGGTGGGGTGGACCATGATGGTCTCCGCGTCCTTGGGCGTGTCCGGGTACTGGAACGGGAAGGCCGTCGCGGTGAGGCTGCCGCTCGTCTGGCCCGCGCCGATGTTGGGCTCCGGGATGCGGTAGACGGCGAAGGTGGACGGCGGCGTGGGGAAGTTGGCGCTCGCGCGGCCAATGTCACCCATGTAGATGCACTGGCCGGTGGGGCACGGCCCGGAGGCGACGTCCTCCCAGTCCGCGGGCGTCACGTTGGACACGTTGAAGGTGCCCAGGGTGCTCGCGTCGGCGGTGCTGATGGCCACGATGGCGGTGGTGTCCTCGTTGTGCACGTAGAGGACGCCCGGCGTCAGGCGGCTCATCGCCAGGCCCGACGGCTCCACGATGGCGGGGGACGCCACGTTGCCCTGGATCGTGTACGTGGTGGCGAAGGTGTCACCCGCGGAGCAGGACGCGGACGCGCCCGCCGCGCGCAGGGCGACGACCTGCGCGATGTTCGTCTCCGCGTAGGGCGACGAGCCGTTGAACGCGCCCTGGGCTCCCGCGACGCCCAGGTCCATGTGGGCCACGTCGAAGAGCAGGCCCGTGGACGAGGACACGAGGCAGGTGTCGAGCGGCTCCGCGAAGCCCGTGGGCGGCACGATGGGGCTCGTGGGGCACGCGGCGCCCGTCCAGATCTGCGAGCCGAACCACACCGCGACGCCGTTGGATGTGCTCGTGGTGATGGCGGGCGTGTTGAAGCTGGCCGTGGTGCCGTTCTTCTGGCCGGCCTGCGCGTCGATGGGGTTCGTGGGGTCCGCGCCGGAGAACGCGGAAATGGTGCCGGCCATGTAGCTGGCCAGGTCCAGGTTGAACGCGTAGCTGGCGGGCTCGGACGCGGTCGCGACCTTGTAGAAGACCCACGCCTTGATCTGCGACGCGCTCTGGTCCGAGCGCAGCAGCGTCCAGCCCGCGGGCGCCGTCGCCACCGCGGCCACGACGTTGCGGTTGATGATGCGCGCCAGCAGCACGTCACCCGCCACCGTGCCCGCGGGCGTGGGGATTGTCAGAGAGGTGATGCTCTTGCCGGTCGCGCTGCTGCTGCTCCGGTAGGCGATGTTGGACACCGCCTGTCGCGTCGCGCCGACCTCGGCGGAGACGCCCTCCTGCTCGGAGGGGGAAGAGGGGTCCGTGTCCAGCGGACCGCAACCCGCGACCGCGAGCAGCGACACCGAGCACAGCATGCGTGAGACATTGCGATTGAAGAACTTCAAGGTCACTCCAGCCTGGATGGTGATGCGAGACGAACATCCACGAGAACGACTGCGTTCTCGCTTTCGCAGGAAGTTGTCGGAAAGGGCGAAGGAGTGTTGCGGAATTCCCGCACGTCGTTGGTTCGTGTCGCCCGTGGGTGCAATCTTCCGCGAGGAGCCCTTTGGACAAGGTTGACCGTGGGTGTGGGCTTCCCTCGCGTGCGCGGGTGTGGAAGGACGGCGGCCATGATGCGCCACGCCCCCGCCACCGAGCGCAACCGCGAACCGCTCCTCGCCGTCCTCCGGGAGGTGCTGCCCGCTTCGGGCGTGTTGTTGGAGGTGGCGAGCGGCACCGGCCAGCACGCGGTCTTCTTCGCCCGGGCGTTCCCGGGGTTGTCCTGGCAGCCGACGGACGGGGACCCTGGAGCGCTGGAGAGCATCAATGCGTGGCGCGCGGAGGAGGGGACGCCCAACCTGCTGCCCGCGCGCATGCTGGACGCGAGCTCCGACGCGTGGCCGGTGGAGCACGCGGACGCGATGCTCTGCGTGAACATGATCCACATCGCCCCGTGGGAGGCGTGTCAGGGCCTGATGCGGGGCGCGGCGCGGGTGCTGCGCGCGGGCGGGCGGCTCGTTCTCTACGGGCCCTACTTCGTGGAGGGCACGGTGCCCGCGCCCAGCAACGTCGCCTTCGACGAGTCGCTCCGGGCCCGGGACCCGACCTGGGGCGTGCGTGAGCTGGGCGCGGTCACCGCGGAGGCGCTGCGACACGGGCTCACCCGGGAGCGCGTGGTGGAGATGCCGAGCAACAACCTCACGGTCGTGTTCAGCCGGTAGGCGCTCTCAGGCTACATGCCGGGGCAGTGGCCGCCCTTGAGCTGGCGGGCCGTCTCGTGGACCTCGTCGATGAGCTGACGCTTCTGCATCGTGTCCATGGCGGAGTAGGTGACGGTGATGCCGTCCTGCGTGTCCTGCGCCACCGCGCGGGACGGCACGGTCGGCGCTCCGGCGGTGTCCAGGGCACCGCCACCTCCGGTGCCGCTCTCATCGCGGCCGGCCTGCTCCTCCGTCGCGCTGTCGCCCAGGTCCTCTTCCTGCGCCAGGTCCATGGGCGTCTGCCCCTGGGTGCGCCGGGCTTGTTCGTCCAGCATCCGCCGGCTGCGAAGCTGGAGGTCCGCCACCTGCGTCGGATCCGACGTGGTGAAGATGAGCGCCACCCCGTCCGACGTGTCCTCGGTGCGGACCTGTGCTCCTGGCACGGCCATGGGGCAGCGCTGATCCACGGACGACTGCGCGGAGGGGGAACTCGCTTGGTGCGACGTGGACTTGTGCATCTCCTGCTTGGAACAGCCCGCGGAGAAGCACAGCGTCGCGGACGCGGTGAGGGCCAGCGAGAGTCTGGACATGGGCACGGTGCGACTCCTCTGTCGTGAGAGTCCTTCGTGCGGAACGTGGGGACGTGGGCCCGGCCTTCGCAACAGGCCCCGGCGCGCGGGGCGCCTGGCGGCCCCACCCGGGAGGCAGGGGCCTCCATCGCGAAGTCGACAGGGAACATCCTCGCGCGGGATTTCGTCCCACCCGTGTCGGGGGCCTGTGTTTGCCCCCGGCTCACCACACCGCTTCGAGCTGGAGCATCACGCCATGCTTCTCGTAGATGCCATTCGTGTAGTCATACACATGGCAGAGGCGCTCCGCGCCCTCGCACGCGGCGGTGTCCTCGTCGGTGAGTCGCATGTCGATGTTGGAGCGGTTCACCAGCAGCTCGTAACGCGCGGAGAGTCGGAAGTGCTCCGACAGCCTCGCGCTCAGGGACGGGCCCAGCGAGAAGCGCACGTCCTCGCGGCGGCGTGCGTTCCAGGTCTCGGTGGCGCCGTCGGTCGTCTCGACGCGCAGCGAGCTGTCTTCGAGGTAGCGGCGCCACTCCACCTCCGCATCCACGCTGGCGGTGAGCCAGGGCAGGGGTTGCCACCGTCCGGAGCCCCCGACGGCGTGGCTCATGAAGCCGAAGGGAATGACATACGCCTGCGATGCGACGGTGGCCTCCGTGGGGGTGATGGCTTGCACCAGCGTGCCGATGCGGTCCTGCCGGTAGCGGTACCACGCCGTGAAGCTGCCGGAGCGCAGCCGCCCTTCTTGGGACAGCGTGGCCTCCAGGCGGGGCCCGGTGAGGTACGCGAACTCCTCTCCGAGCCCGTCCTTGCCGGAGAAGCCCAGGTCCAGCCGGGTGCTGGTGTGTTCGGTCTCGTCCCACGCGAGCCACGCGCCCGCGTTCACCGCCGCCTGCAGCCCTCGGAAGTCCTCCAGGCCGGTGAAGAACAGGTCCCCGCCCGCGAGCAGGCCCATGCGCACGCGGCGCGCGGCCTCCCACTCCACCGCCGCCGTCGCCCGGTGGAGCTGGAGCGAGTAGTCCTGGACCGAGCTCAGGGCGTAGGCCCGCTGCGTGCCGCCGTAGGAGAGGGTCGCGAAGAGTCCGTCCGACAGTCGGAAGCGCGCGGTGAGGCCCACGTTCGCTTCGGCGAAGGCGCTCGCGGTGTCCAGGTCCGTGGTGGCTCCGGAGACGTCTCGCGCGGCGATGCCCACCTGGAGCACGTTGCTGTCGAAGCCCGGCCCCACGCTCGCGGTGGCCCAACCACCGGGGCCGGTCAATCGCAGTCCAAAGGACAGCAGGTCCAGGTACTGGTGCGCGGTCCTCCGGTCCAGCGGAGTCAGGGGCAGCGTGAGCGCCGACGTGAGGTCCTCGTGGGCTTCGGCGCGCGCTCCCAGTCGGTAGGCCGCGGCGCCCGCCATGAGGCGTGCCCGTCCGGAGTCGGGCGTCAGCGTCGCGGCGCGCAGGAAGTGGGCGCGCGCCTCGTCGAAGCGGCCGGCATCGAAGGCCGCGAGCCCCTGGCGGTAGGCTTCGTCCCCTTCGTTGACGGTGGGGGCTGGCGTGAGGAGCGCGCGCAACTCCTCCACCAGGGGAGCCTCTTCGGCGGAGGCCCCGGCCGCGGCGCGCTCCGCCCATTGCGCGGCACGCTCGGGTGAGCCCGCGTCGAACGCCGCGAAGCCCGCGTTGGCCCAGGCGACCCGCGCGAGTGGGGCCTCGGCGCGGACCTGGGCGAAGGCCTGCTCGGCCTCCTCGAAGCGGCCCAGGGCGTAGAGACAGGCGCCCCGGTTGAAGTTCCACCCGTCGGGTTCGGGAGCGTCCGGCGCCTGTCCCGCGGCGTCGAGCGCTTCCAGGGCTTCCGCGGGCCGGCCGGTGCGGAAGCGCGCCAGTCCCACGAGGTAGAGCGCGGCGCCGGACGGTGCGGCCTGGAGCGCCTGCTGCTCCGCCTCCGCGTAGCGGCCCGCCGCGAAGGCCTGGCGTGCGTCCTCCAACGGCTCACCGGCCGTGAGCGCCACCAGGAGCAGGAGGCCCGTCCACATGCTCACGGACGTACCTCATTCCGTGAGGGCCGGCGCGGGAACCGTGCTCCGTGCACGCAGACGCGGCCCCGCCCATCCGGTCCGATCCCCGGTGCCATGAGGAGGCACCGCCCGCTGGGACTCCTCGGAGACAGGGGCACCGCCGCCGCCGGGAGCGCGTTGACGCACCCCGAAGCCGCGGGCCGCGTCGGTCGCGCGGGGCCTGTCACGGCGCTCATCGCCGGGGTTGCTGGTTGGGCGGCGGCTGAAACGGAGGCGGTTGCTGGTTGGGGGGCGGTCGCGCGCCGTCGGTCCTCGGGGACGGCGAGCGCATGTGGCCGTCATCCCCCGGCGGGCGCTGCCCATTGGGACGACCCGGCCCGGGGCCCTCCTTCGGGCCTCGTGTCCCCGCACCGGGAGGCGGACGGATGGCCTCCCCTCCTCGCGGCGGAGGCGCGGGACGCTCCACCTTCATGCGGCCCAGGATGGTGTCCACCTTCTCTCCCGGCGCGATGACATCCACCGTGTGCGAGCTGCGCACGTGCGCCTGCTG
>NZ_RAWA01000129.1 GCF_003611675.1 Corallococcus sp. CA053C | reverse complement strand
CGAACCACGGCACGAGGGCGGCCACCAACCTCACGCTCGACGTTCCCGTTCCCGCCGGACTCGCGCCCTTCACCTTCTATCCGCCCGCGTCGGTGGGCACCTGCGGCTACTACACCAACGACAACATGCACTGCGACATCTTCTCCGCCATGGCGTCGCTGCCGGACAGGAGGAAGTGCTCGCGGGCGCGGCCGTACTCGCCCATCTGGGCGAAGGTCAGGCCCAGATAGTTGTGGGCCTTCTTGTGATCCGGGGCCAGGTCGGTGGCGGTCTCGAACTCGCGCGCGGCGCGCTGGAGCGCGTTCGTCTTGAGGTACACGAGCCCCAGGTTGACGCGCAGCGTGGGGTCCACCGGGTTGTCCCGCACGAGCATCTCGTACAGGTCCGCGGCGCGGTCGAAGTGGCCGAGCTTGAAGTACGTCAGGCCCAGCAGGTTCTGGGCCTTCTCGTGACGCGGCTGGAGCTGGTGCGCACGCTCCAGGAAGTCCTTCGCTTCGATGACCTTGCCGGCGCCCAGCAGCTCCCCACCGCGGTAGAGCTGCTGCAGGAACTCCTCGTCAGCGGGGCCCGACGACTCCTTCGTCCCCTTCGTGCGCGTCGTCATTCTCGGGTGTGGGCTCACGGCTGCTGGCCTCGGCCTGGGCGAGCCGCTCGCGCTCCTTGTAGTGGTAGTAGAGCTGGAGGACCTTGCGCACGTACTCCTGCGTCTCGGTGTACGGCGGCACCTTGCCCCCGTACTTCTTCACGGCGTCCGGACCGGCGTTGTACGCGGCGACCATCTTCACCATGTCGCCGTCGAACATGTTCGCCAGCACGCGCAGGTAGCGCACGCCGCCCTCGATGTTGTCCTTCGAGTCGAAGATGTCCTTCACGTACATATCCGACGCGGTGCCCGGCATGAGCTGCATCAGCCCGCTGGCGCCCTTGTTGCTCAGCGCGTTCGGGTTGAAGTTGCTCTCCGTGTGCATGATGGCGCGCACCAACGCCGACGGGATGCGGTAGCGCAGGGCCGCCGTGGTGATGTGCGGATCCAGCTCCTGCGGCGTGCGCGAGCGGCCCCGGACGGGAGCGCTGGTGGCGGGCGCGGGCGTGAAGGTCCCGGACAGCTTGCGCGCCTTGCGCGAGCCCCCCGGCGGCACGTTCGTGTAGACGATGGTGCCGTCCTTCTCGACGTAGCTGTAGATGCCTTCCGCGGCGGAGACCGCGGGGGCGAGGGCCAGCAAGGCAAGGAGGGCGGTCAGGGCACGCATGTCGGCGGCCCAAACCTTAGACAACGGCCGGAAAGTCCTCAAGAAAACGCCTTGTTTCCAGCACTTACCGCCATTAAGGCTGTTGGCCATGCCCCATCGGTTTGATTTCCTGGTCCTGGGCGGTGGTGTGGCGGGTCTGTCGTTCGCCCTGCAGGCGGCCCGGCATGGCACGGTCGCCGTGCTCACCAAGCGCGAGCGAGGCGAAGGCAACACGGCCTACGCGCAGGGTGGCATCGCGGGCGTGCTCGCGCCCACCGACACGTTCGACGCGCACATCGAGGACACGCTCGTCGCGGGCGCGGGGCTGTGCCACCGGGACGCGGTGGAGGTCACGGTGCGCGAGGGTCCCGCGCGCCTGAAGGAGCTGGTGGCGCTGGGCGCGGAGTTCGACCGGCGCCTCGGCGGCGAGTTCGACCTCACGCGCGAGGGCGGCCACTCCGCCCGCCGGGTCGTCCACGCGGGCGACATCACCGGCCGCGAGGTGCAGCGCGCGCTGCTGGCCGCATGCGACGAGCAGCCCAACATCACCTTCTTCCAGAACACCGCCGCCATCGACCTCATCCTGGATCGGCGTCCGCACGCGTCCAGCGCCAGCCGGTGCGTGGGCGTGTACGCACTGCTGGAGGACGGCGCCATCGAGCGCTTCCTCGCCAAGGTGACGGTGCTGGCGACGGGCGGCGCGGGCAAGGTGTACCTCTACACCTCCAACCCGGACGTCGCGACGGGCGACGGAGTGGCCATGGCGTACCGCGCGGGCGCGCGCATCGCGAACATGGAGTTCTACCAGTTCCACCCCACCTGCCTGTTCCACCCGGAGGCCAAGAGCTTCCTCATCAGCGAGGCCCTGCGCGGCGAGGGCGGCAAGCTGCGGCTCAAGGGCGGGCAGACGTTCATGGAGCGCTACCACCCCATGGGCGCGCTGGCCCCGCGCGACGTGGTGGCGCGCGCCATCGACGCGGAGCTCAAGCGCACGGGCAATGACAGCGTCTACCTGGACATGACGCACCTGGGCCGCGCGTACCTCACCGAGCGCTTCCCCAACATCTACGCCGCGTGCAAGGCCTTCAACATCGACATGGCCGTGCAGCCCATCCCCGTCGTGCCCGCGGCCCACTACCAGTGCGGCGGCGTGGTGACGGACCTGCACGGGCGCACCAACGTGCCGGGCCTCTACGCCATTGGAGAGGTGTCCTCCACGGGCCTGCACGGCGCCAACCGGCTCGCGTCCAATTCGCTGCTGGAGGGCCTGGTGTTCGGCCACCGCGCGGTGCAGGTGGCGGCGGAGGAGATCGCCTCGCTGTCGCACTCCAAGGACGAGCCGCCGGCCTGGGACTCCGGCAGCGCGGTGGACTCCGACGAGAGCGTCGTCGTCACGCACAACTGGGATGAGATCCGCCGCCTGATGTGGAACTACGTCGGCATCGTGCGCACGGACAAGCGGCTGATGCGCGCGCGCCGGCGGCTGGAGCTGCTGCGCGAGGAGATCCGCGACTACTACTGGCGCTTCAAGGTGACCCGCGACGTCATCGAACTGCGCAACATCGCGGAGGTGGCGCACCTCATCGTGGACTGCGCCAGCCGTCGCAAGGAGAGCCGGGGCCTGCACTACACCCTGGACTACCCCCACACCGACGAGCACCAGGGCACGCGCGACACGGTGCTCTCCCGGGAGCTGTGAGCCGCCATGGTCAGCCCCCGCCGCACGCAGCATGATCTCCCGGGCCCCTCGGGCCTGGGAGACGAGGAGGCGCCCGCGCCGCGGAATCGCGACGGAGACGGTCCGCCCCCGGGCCCGCCGCTTCCGCAGCGCGCCCTGCCCCGCCCCTACGTCTGCTACGGCCTGATGGCCGGCGCGGTGGCGATGTTCTTCCTCGGCCGCTCGCTGGGGCAGACGCTGGTGGCGCCGGACGGGACGGTGGTGGGAGTCCTCAAGCCGCTGGCCCTCTTCGGCCCGTCGGTGCAGGCGGGCGAGTACTGGCGCCTCCTGGGCATGGTGTTCGAGCACGGCAACGCGATGCACCTGTTCTTCAACATGTCCGTCGTCTTCACCATGGGCATGACGCTGGAGCGCGGCATCGGCAGCCTCCGGTTCCTGGCGCTGTCGCTCGTCACCGCGCTGGGCGGCTCCGCGTTCGCGCTGTTCTTCAACTTCAACGTCCAGACGGTGGGCGCCTCCGGGATGATCCTCGGCTGGGGCGGCGCGATGCTGCCCATCGCCACGCAGCAGGGCCGCAAGGACCTGTACTTCTGGCTGGTGCAGGTGGCGGTCATCAGCCTGCTGCCCGGCGTGAGCTGGGCGGGACACCTGGGTGGGTTCCTCTTCGGTCTGCCCTGCGGCATGGCGCTGCGCCAGGGCCCGAAGTTCTACGCGCGCGCCATCCCCGTGCTGCTGTTCATCGCCGCGGCGGTGGCGCTGGTGGCCGCCCACCCGGAGCGGCGGGGAGGCTACTGACATGAGCGAAGCGAACGTGCGCAGCGTCTGCGTCTTCTGTGGCTCGCGCTCCGGCACACGCGCCGAGTATGGCGAGGCCGCCACGAAGCTGGGCACCGCGCTGGCCCGGCGCGGGCTGACGCTCGTCTACGGCGGCGCCAGCGTGGGGCTGATGGGCACGGTGGCGGACGCGGTGCTCGCGGGCGGTGGCAGGGCCGTGGGCGTGCTGCCCCACTTCATGGACGCAAAGGAGCTGGCCCACCCGCGCCTGACGCAGCTGCACCGGGTGGACTCCATGCACGCGCGCAAGGCGCGGATGGCCGAGCTCGCGGACGCCTTCATCGCCCTGCCCGGCGGCTTCGGCACCCTGGACGAGCTGTTCGAGATCGTCACCTGGGCCCAGCTGGGCCTGCACCGAAAGCCCATGGGGCTGTTGGACGTGGAGGGCTTCTTCCAGCCGCTGCTCGCGATGGTGCAGCGCATGGTGGAGGCCGGGTTCGTCCCGCAGACGCAGGCCCTGCCCTTCGCGGTGGAGCCGTCGCCGGACGCGCTCCTGGACCGCCTGCTCGCGGGGCCCACGATGCCGGTGACGGCGAAGTGGCTGAAGGACGGCCAGCAGACCTGAGGGCCGCGGGCCGCCCACGCTTTCAGCGCGCGTGCACCTTCAGCTCCGCGTTCCCCAGCGACGAGGCCACGCGCAGCGTCACCTGCTCGGTGCCCTCGGGGATGACGGGCTCACCGCTCGTGAAGGTGAGCGGGAAGCGCACGCGGTAGCCCACCCAGAAGAGGCTGGTGTACGGGTAGTAGGCTTGCACGTTGAGGTCCACCCGGCCGATGCGGCGGATCTCCGCGGGCGTCACCTCGCCCGCGGGCGTCACCAGCGCGATCCGCCAGATGCTCTTCTTGTGGGAGAAGTCGTCGTAGCGGAAGTCGTTGACGTGCACGCCCAGGAAGAACTCGTGGAACTTCGCCGCTTCCGCCTGTTCCTCGGCGAGCAGCGCTTCCACCTTCACCGCGGGCAGCGTCTGGAAGAGCGCCTGGCGGTGGACGCGGGCGTCGCGAAAGGCGGGCGTCTGGATCGTGGCCCCCGCGAAGAGGCGCGTGTCGAAGCCGTCGTAGATCTCCTGGCGGTCCGAGTACCGGTCCAGCACCGCCATGTAGGCGGCCTCCGCCTTCGGATCATCCAGCGTGGGCGCGAGCTCCCCGACAACGGGCGGCGTGTTGGCGCAACCGCCCAGCACCCCCAGCAGCACCACGGCCACCAGCAGCCTTCTCACGGGATGAAGTCCTTGCGCGTGAACAGCGTGGTGAGGCGATGGCCCGCAGCCTCCACGGCCTCGCGTCCTCCCTCCAACCGGTCCACCAGCGCGAAGGCGCCCAGCACCGTCAGGCCCTCCAGCTTCGCCCGCTCAATCGCCTTGAGCGTGGACGCACCCGTCGTCACCACGTCCTCGACGATGGCCACCGGCGCGCCGGCAGTCAGCGCGGACAGGCCTTCAATCCACTGCCCGGTGCCGTGGCCCTTGGGCTCCTTGCGCACGATGAACGCGTGCAGGGGCTGGCCCTCCAGGAAGCTGGTGAGGCTCACCGCCGACGCGAGCGGATCCGCGCCGAGCGTCAGCCCGCCCGCGGCCACCGCCGACGGAGCGTCGCGCCGGATGGCCTCCAGGAGCAGCCGGCCGATGAGGTAGTGCCCCTCGGCGAGCAGGGCCGTGCGCTTGCAGTCGATGTAGAAGTCCGACTCCTTGCCGGAGGAGAGGACCACGCGACGGCGCTCGAAGGAGCGCTGCGTGAGCACCTCCAGGAGCCGGGCGCGGTCGCGCACGAGCGGTTCCGCCATGGCTACAGACCCTCCAGGTACGCCACCAGCTGCGCCGAGTAGCGCAGCTGCATCAGCAGCTCCGCGCGGCGGGACTCGTCCAGCGCGGCGAACACGTCCGCCAGCAGCGACAGGTCCTGGTTGAGGGCGCCCATGCGCTGGGCGACGTCCGACGCCAGCTCATCCGCGTCGATCTCCTCCTCCACGCCCTCCGGAGCCAGCGTCTCCTCGGTGGCGAGCGCCTTCTCCAGCATGTCGCGCACCGGCGCCGTCAGCCGGCCTTCGGCCTCCAGCGAGTCGCGCTTGGCCTCCAGCACGTCGTGCTCCACCGGCGAGGCGTGGATGGCGTCCGCCAGGGACAGGAGCAGCGCGTCCTCGTCGGACAGCTCCTCGTGCACGCGGACCTGCACGTGGTCGCGCTTGAGGAAGCGCAGCGCCGCCACGCGCCGGAAGCCGCAGATGAGCTGGTAGCGCTCGTCGCCGCGCGGGCGCACGTCCACCGGGAACAGCTGCCCCAGGCGCGCCAGATCCGTGGCCAGCTCGGACACGTCGCCCTCGTCCCGCAGGCGGAAGGTGGTGTCCTCCTCCAGTCGCTCCAGCGGCAACACCATCGCCGTCACCTGTCCCATCACGCGAGGCTCGATGGCCTCCACGCGGGGCTCTTCGCCCGGGGTCGCTGCGTCTTCGGATCCGTCAGGGCCCGCGGAGCCGGAGTCCTCCTGGCTCGCGCGGCTCGCCACGTCCCAGATGCCGGCATTCAGGAGCGCGTCGTCCACCCCCGACACCGGGCCGGACCGCGGCGCGTCCTGCACGTCCTTCGCTTCACCACCGCCGTCGCTGTCCGCGCCGGAAGACCCCGGCACGTCGTCGCCGGACGACAGCTCCACGTAGCGACCGGTGCTCGTGGACTCCGAGGAGGCCTGGGCGTCCGTGGGGGACACCGCGCCTTCTCCGTGCTCCGCAGCGTCCTTCGGGGAGGCAGCGTCGTCTTCGGTCGCCACGGCGCTCTTCAACGAGCCCGCGCCTTCCTCGGACCCAGCGGCGCCCTCGCCAGACTCCGCAGCGCGCTTCGACGAGCCCGCGCCCTCATCGGACTCCGCGGCGTCCTTCGGGGAGGCAGCGCCCTCGCCGGACTCCGCGGCGCGCTTCGACGAACCCGCGTCTTCTTCGGACTCCGCGGCGCTCTTCGCAGCAGCGAAGCCTTCCACGGACCCGGGCGCTTCACCGGCACCGCTGCCCGGGTGCGCTCCACCTGCTTCGGCCTGATCCACGCCGGCATTCACCGGGCGGTCGGCCGCGTCACCCTGCCCGGTCGCATCCACCTGCGCTCCACTCACGGCCT
Source organism: Corallococcus sp. CA053C (assembly GCF_003611675.1). Lineage (GTDB taxonomy): Bacteria > Myxococcota > Myxococcia > Myxococcales > Myxococcaceae > Corallococcus. Next base: position 14,899 of record NZ_RAWA01000129.1, on the reverse strand, counting down.
CGCCACCCGCTCCCGCCTGAGAGGCGCCTTCGGAAATGACTTCCCCACCCGCGCCCTGCGCGTGCGAGGTCCCTGCCGCGCCCTCGCCGTGCTCCGGCGAGGCCGCGTCGGACGCGCCCTCCTGCTGGGACGGCGTCGCGTTCTCCCCAGGTGTGCCTGACATTCCTTCCTGTCCCTCGGCCCTGTGCTCGGCGTCCATGGTGGCACCCCCGGTTGTTCCACCCCCGCGCCGCCGGAAACGACGGCGCGGTGGGCGGGCTCTAGCGGGACTTCTTCACCACGACCTTCTTCTTCGCGCCAGCGGCCACCACGCGGGGCACGGGCGCGGACGCACTGCTCGCCTGGTCAGTGGCCGCCGGACGCGGCGGCTCGGCCGCGCGCGGGGTGAATGCGGGCGCGGCGGGAGGCGGCGGCGGCAGCGGCTTGCTGGCCGGACGCGACACCACGGTGGCCGGCCCCGTCGGGGCGGGCGCGGTGCGCGCGGGAGGCGGCGGCGGCGCGGGCGGCGTGGCGGCGCGCGGAGGCGCGGCGGACGGCGTCGGAGGCCGGGGCGGCGTGGCGCCCGGACGCACCGTGGGGCGCGTGGTGGCCTGCGGACGGTTCACGGCGGGGCGCTCGGCCGGCAGCCGGCCCGGCTCCACGTCGCCCATGTCCACGCGGCCGCGGAAGCTGGCGCCGTCCACGATGATGACGCGGGGGGCGCGGATGTCGCCCACCATGCGGCCCTCGTGGGTGAGCTCCACGCTCTCGGTGGCGTTGATGTTGCCCACCACCACGCCGCTGACGATGGCGTTCTTCACCGCCACGTTGGCCTTCACCACGCCCGACGGCTCCACGATGAGGGTGCGGCTGAGGGTCAGCTCGCCCTCGACGCGCCCGCGGACCGTGAGGTCCTCGTCACCCGTGAGACGACCGCTGATGAGGATGGACGGCCCCACCACGGTGTTGTCGACGGTATTGCCTGCGAGCTCCTTGGCGGTGGCCACGGATCAGCGCTCCTTCATGTCCATGTCGACGTTGCCCTTGAAGGAGGCACCGTCGGCGATGAGGATGCGCGGGGCCTTGATGTCGCCCACGACGCGGCAGTCCGTCTTCAGCTCCACCTTGTCGCTGGCGACGATGTTGCCCGTCACGCGGCCGGCGATCTCCACGTTCTGCGTCTCGATGTCCGCCTCGACGACGCCGGAGCCCTCCACGTAGAGGCTCTCCTTGAGGGAGATCTTGCCCTTCACGGTGCCCTGGATGACCAGGACCTCGTCACCGGAAATCTCCCCGTCGATGACGATGCTCGAACCAATGACCGTATTCGCCATGAGTGTTGTCCGCCTTCTCGAAGCTTGCGACTGGGGGGGCTCGTGGGACGAACCCCGGTGGATGCTAGATGTCGTCCGGCAACTTCACGTCCATCTCGATGGAGCCGTTGAACACGGCCCCGTCTTCGATGACGACGCGCGGCGCCTTGATGTCGCCCGCCACCTTCGCGGAGGCATTGATGGCCACGCGCGTGGAGGCATCGATGTTGCCGCTCGCCTCACCGTTGATGGTCAGCTCCTCGGCGCGGATGTCCGCCTGCACGCGGCCGGTCCCTTCGATGGTCAGGTGGTTCTTCAGGGCGATCTGCCCCTCCACGCGTCCCTCGATGACCAGGTCGCCTCCGCCCGTGAGGTTGCCCCTGATGACGATGCCCTTGCCAATGATGCCCGTTTCACCCTGTGCCATGAGGCGATCCTCGCCAGCGCCTGCTCCCATCCGGAGCGGGGCGGACTGATTATGTCAGAGATGCGCGGAGATCCAGCCGGAGATGTCCTGGAACACCGTGGAGCGCTCCCGCTCGTTGAGCGGTTCGTGCCGCATGCCGGGGTACTCCTTGAACTTCTTGTCCGCCGTCCCCGCTGCTTCGAAGAAGCCTCGCGCCGCCGCCGGCAGCGCCACCCCGTCCTCCTGCCCGCACAGCACGAACAGCGGCACTTGAATCTTCGGCGCCAGGAGCAGCGCCTCGGCCTGCGCCAGCGTGGACTCCACGAACCAGCGCGGCGTGGCGAAGGGCACGTAGAGCGGGTCCTCGCCGACCGCCTTCTGCTGCTCCGTGTCGGTGGTGAGCATGTCCGGGGTAAGGCCGGAGCTGACGGACAGCCACGGCACCACGGAGCCCACCATGCGGGCGGCGAAGACCTTCACCGCTGGAGGGGTGATGGCCAGCTTGAGGTAGGGCGCGGAGAGGATGGCCCCGGACAGGCCCTCCATCCCCTTGGCCAGGGCGTGCACCGCCATCAGGCCGCCGTGACTGTGGGCGAGGAGGAAGATCTTCTGGGTGCCGGCGGCGCTGCGCACGCGCTGCCAGAAGCCGTCCAGGTCCTCCAGGAAGTCGGTCCACTTGTTGGCGTAGGCCCGGCGCCCGTCGGCGCGGCCGTGGCCCCGGTAGTCGAAGCCGTGCACCGCGAAGCCGTCCTGCACCAGCGCGTCGATGACGGGCCGGTAGCGACCGATGTGGTCGCCGTAGCCGTGGACGACGGCGACGTGCGCGCGGGGCGTGCCCGAGTCTGGCAGGTCCAGCGTCCAGAACAGGCGGGTGTTGTCCTTGCCGGTGAAGAAGCCTTCGTCGTGGCGGGCCATGGGTGATGGGACCTTAGCGGCCCGCCGCGGGCGAGGGTAGCGCCTTCAACTTGCGCTCCAGGGCCGTGCGCTGGCCGGCCGGTTCGGCGGCCTCCGGCTCCAGGGTGAGGACCTCCAGCGCGCGCTTCCAGGACGCGGCGGCCTCCGCGGCGCGGGCGGCCTTGAGGTAGGCGTCCCCCAGGTGCTCCAGGATGGCGGGCTCGTCCGGGGACAGGTCCACCGCGCGCTCCAGCAGCTCCACCGCCTTCCGGGCCTCGCCGCGCTGGAAGTACACCCACCCCAGTGAGTCCACGAAGGCCGCGCTGTCGGGCCGGAGGGCCAGCGCGCGTCGCACCAGCCGCTCCGCCTCGTCCAGGTCCCGGCCGTGCTGGGCCAGCAGGTAGCCGATGAAGTTCATCGCCGCCGCGTGGTCCGGCGCCACCATCAGCACCGTCCGCATGCGCGCCAGCGCGCCCGTCACGTCGCCCTGGCGCTCCAGCGCGGCGCCCAGGGAGAAGAGCAGGTCCTGATCCTTCGGCGAGCGGGCCACGGCGTCGCGAAGCAGGGTGAGCGCCTCCCCAGCGCGCCCCTGCCGCTCCAGCAGCGCGGCGAGCGCCTCGTACGCCATCGCCGCGCCCTCCCCTCCCAGGGCCTCGCGCAGCACGGCTTCCGCCTTCGCGGGCGAGCCGCCGCGCTCCAGCGCCCGGGCGTAGGCGACACGCAGCTCCAGGTCGGCCGGCGTCTCCTTCACGGCGGCGCGGTAGAGCACCAGCGCGCGCGTGTGGTCGCCCGACAGCGACAGGCACCGGGCCTGCCGCACGCGGGCGTCCGGGAACACCTCCGCGTCCGGGGACACGTCCGCGAAGGCGACGGCGGCGGTGGAGAAGCGGCGCATCCGCTCCGCGACGAGGCCCGCGTAGTACGCCAGCCGGGGTTCGCCCGGGTTGTCCTTCCGCGCGGCCTCCAGCACGGCCTCCGCGGCGGCGGACTGGTTCGCGGCGAGGTAGCTGAAGGCCACGCGTACCGCGAGCTCCGGCGACGAGGACAGCGACAGGAGCCGGTCGAAGTACGCCCGGGCCCGCGTCACCGAGCCGCCCTTGAGCGCGGCCCGGCCCGCCGACAGCAGCACCTCCCGGCTGTCCGGATCCGCCTCCAGCGCGTGCGCCAGCGCGTCCTCCGCCTCCTTCGCCTTCCCCGCCTCCTCGTGCAGTCGGGCCAGCGTGGACCACACCTCCACGTCACCCGGGTCGCGCTCGGCGGCCTTCGTGAGCAGTCGCTCGGCGCGGGCCGCGTCGCCGCGCTCCGCCAGCGCGAGCCCCAGCCGCCGGTAGCCGGAGGCCTCGCCGGGCAGCGCGTGCGCGAGCGCCTCCACCACCTTCACGGCTTCGTCCGGCGCCTTCGCGTCCAGGTGCAGCTGCGACAGCACCAGGTAGGCCTCCGGGTCGCGCGGGCGCAGCGCCACCGCGCGGCGCAGGTGCTGGCGGGCGCGCGCGAGGTTGCCGGACTCCATCAGCACCCGGCCCAGGAGCACGTGGGCGGGGTAGTACGTGGGGGCCTTCTCCACCGCCCGGCGCAGCTCGCGCTCGGCGCGCTCCAGGTCCCCCAGGCGCGCGTACTCCTCGCCCAGTTGGGTGAGCAGCTGCGGGTTGCCGTCGTCGGTGGCCAGCGCGAGGCGCAGCTCGTCCACCGCGCCCCGGTGGTTGCCCTCCAGGTGCAGCAGGCGGGACTGGAGGAAGTGAGCGTAGCTGGCGGACGACGCGGCGGGGTCGTCGTGGGCCGCGGAGTCCATGGCCTCTCGCATCGCCTCGCGGTCGACGTGCGCGGCCGGGGCCTTGCGTGAGGTGGAGGCAGCGTCCGCGCCTCCGGTGGCCAGGGCGAGGCACAGCACGGAGGCACGGGTGAGGAGCGGGAGCACGCGGGAGCCGAGTGTAGCGCGGAGCGCCCCCATTTTCCTTAAGGGGGGCGCTCCAGGGCTAGAGGATCTCGGGCGGCGGCGCGCCCAGCTTCTCCAGCAGCTTCTCCACCGGGTCGCTGTCCTGGCTGACGTCCGCCAGGGCGGCGCGGTACTCGATGGAGGTCACCTTCTCCACGTCCGGCATCAGGCGGTTGATGACCGTGCGCGCGGCGTCCGCGTTGCACTCGGGCAGCACCACCGCGAAGACGCCCTGCCCCAGGTGGGCGATGGCGTCCGGGTGACGCACGCGCTTGCGCATCACGTCCGCCATGTTGGAGGGCAGCGCCTCCAGCGAACGGTCCGGGCGGAGCACCGCCAGCGTGAGCGAGCGGTGGTAGCGCCGGCTCCGGGCCACCTCCTGCTCCAGCCTCAGGAGCAGGCCGCGCCGGTCGTGCAGCCCCGTGGCGGGGTCGCTGCCGGTGCGCTTCTGGAGCGAGGACGACTTGTCCTGCTGCTCCTTCTCCCCCTGGCGCAGCTTGAGGGCCCGCTCGGTGCGGTTGAGCAGCTCCACCGCGTTGAAGGGCTTGGCCATGTAGTCCACCGCGCCCAGGTTGAGCGCGCGGACCTTGTCGGCCACGCCCTGGTGGGCGGACAGCAGGATGACGGGGATGTGCGCCGTGTCCGACGAGGACTTGAGCGCCATGGCCGCGTCCAACCCGTCCAGTTTGGGCAGGAAGACGTCCATCACCACCAGGTCCGGCCGCGACGCCCGGGCCTTCGCCAGGCCCTCCGCGCCGTCGCGCGCCACCTCCACGCGGTACTTCGAGCGCAGCACCTCCGACAGCACCGCGGCGATCTCCGGCTCGTCCTCCACCACCAGCACGCGCGGCTGCTCGGGCGCGGCGCCGGCCACCGGCTGGGGCCGGGGGTTGCGCGCGGCCTCCTGGGCCAGGGGCAGCGTGAAGACGAAGGTGCAGCCGCCGTCGGCCGGGCTCTCCGCCCAGATCTCCCCGCCGTGCAGCTCCACGAACTCCTTGCAGATGGCCAGCCCCAGCCCCGTGCCCTTGGGCCCGTGGCGGTAGCGATCAAACACGAGGTGCAGCTCGTCCGGCGGGATGCCCACGCCGTTGTCGCTCACCATCACCCGCACCGCGTCGCCGTCCGGCCGCGACAGCCGCTGCGTGCGCACCACCACCTCGCCCTCGGTCTCGCTCGCGTGCTGGATGGCGTTGCTGATGAGGTTCTGCAGCACCTCGTGCAGCTTCACCTCGTCGCCAATCAGCATCAGGCTGTCCGGGCACTCGGAGCGCAGCGACACGGTCTTCTCCGCGGCGAGGATCTCCAGCTCCCCCACGGCATCGCGGCACAGCTGCGCCACGTCCAGCACCCGGGGCTCGATGGACAACCGGGCTGCCTCGCCCTTGCCCTTCTCCAGCAGGGACTCGACCAAGGTGAGGATCTTCCGGCCCTGGCGGATCATCGCCTCCGCGGACTGCTTCTGCTGGGTCTCCAGCGGACCTTCGAGCAGCAGCCGGCCGTGGCCCAGCAGCACCTGGAGCGGCGCGCGCAGGTCGTGGCTGCACACCGCGATGATCTCGTCCTTCAGGCGGTTCAATTCCTTCAGGCGGCGGTTCGCGTCGTTGAGCTCGCGGTAGCGCTCCACGTACGCCAGCTCCATGTCCTCGCGCTTCTTCTTCACCGCCGTGTGCAGGCGCGCGTTGCGGATGGAGTTGGCGAGCACGCCCGCCACCGCCTGCGCGAACTCCTGCTCGTCGCGCCCGATGGACGCATCCCCCCGCGACACGCGCAGGAAGAGCGCGCCCAAGAGGTCGTCCTGGCAGATGAGCGGCTGCACCAGGATGGACTTCACGCCCTGCGGCAGCAGCGACGTGCGCACCTCCGCCATCAGCGGATCGCGCTGCGCCTCCTCAATCAACACCGGCTGGCGCGTCTCCAGCGCGCGCCGCAGCTCCGGGTAGCGCGCCACCTCGATGTCCAGTTGGACGAGGCTGGGGTCCTCCTGCGTCGCGACGACCGTGGCCGTGCGCGCGTGGCTGCCCTCCACCAGCACCACCGAGCAGCGGTCCGTGCCGGTGACCTGGCCCACCTTCTCCACCGCGATGCGGAGGATCTCCTCCAGCTCCAGGGAGCTCGTCGCCGCCTGGGTGATCTCCAGCAGCATCCCCATGCGCAGCCGGATGCGCTCCTCGCGCTCCTTGAAGCGCCAGGCGCGCAGGGCCGACTCCAGCCGGGGCACCAGTTCATCCGCGCCGCGCACGAAGTCGTCCACCGCCAGCCGCTTGAACGCCTCCGCGGACCGGGCCCGGCCCTGATCCACCAGCACCGGCAGCCGGTTGAGCTTGTCCACCTTGCGGACCGTCTCCAGCAGCTCGGCCGCCCGCTTGGCCGTCACCGACAGGAGGACGACTTCCGGCTGGAGCTGATCCACCATCGCCTCCAGCCCGCTCTCCCGCTCCGTGGCTGCGCACTGGTAGCCGCTCGCCGTCAGCCGCTCCACCAACGCGTCGCCCGCGGCCTTCGCCGCCAGCACCAGCACCCGTCCCCGCTGCTCGGCCAGCATTTCGATCCTCACGGCACGCCTCCGCCCCGCCCGGACAGGGAACTGCACTGCGAATACCCGTTGGGTGCGTAAGGGGTCATGGTCGATTCTGGATCATGCCGTCTAACCCGACTTCGGGCCAGCAGATGGACGGGCCTCTCCGAATGAGAGGGTGAGAGAAGGGGCGCGACGTATACCCCGGCCCGACGTTCACGCCCGGGATTCCGTGCGCGCGTGACGAACCGGTGACCTGGAGGATCCGGGTCCGTCTTCCCTCGGGGGAGTGAGGTGGGAACCTCCGCGAGAACACCAGGGCTGTGACTTTCTTCCCATACCGTTGGATTGTGCCTGCCTGGAAGTCTGGTGGGCGGGCGTTGGGAGCCAGGAGGCAGGCCGTCCTGGAGGCCCTTGGGAAGCCCTCCCGGAGGCTTCGCGATCAGGAATCGCGCGGGAGCCCTGGTCGCAACGGTCCCTGGACGGGCCCAGGGGGCGCCCGCTTCCCCGGGGAGGGGGTAGAGTGCGAAACCATGCACTCCGCTCTTTCGCGCCTGCTCGCGCAGCGGGCCCTGGTGGCCACGCTCACTGTCTCCGTCCTCACCGCTTGTGGCGATCCGAAGCCGCCGCCCACGCCGGATCCGCCGCAGGTGACCCTGACCGTCCCCGAGCCCAACGCGGCCGCGCCCACCCTGAAGATCCGGGTCATCGTGTCCGGCTGCGATGCCGTATCGCAGGTGGCCATCAACGATCGGGAGACGTTCATCAAGACGGTGCCCTACACCAGCGGCTCGATGGACTTCGAGATCGCGGCGAACGAGCTCAAGTACACGAAGGGAATCGCAGCGGATCTGGCGCTCAACGCCAAGGCGACCTGTTCGGACGGCCGCACCAACGTGTCGCAGCCCGCGGCGGCCACCTTCATGCCGGTGACGAAGCTGGTGAGGGATCCGGACCCGAACGGCCAGGTGGTGACGGACTTCTTCATCGCCGAGGGCGGCGGCGCGGGCGTGAACTTCATCGGGTGCGGCAACCCCACCACGGGCATCGGCACGCTGTTCCGCGTGGATGCCAAGGGCCAGCTCCTGAAGAGCGTGGAGATGGGCCTGCCGTGCAGCCCCTTCACCGTCTACACCGACGTGAACCCGTCCACCGACAAGCGCTGGGTCTGGACGCCGGGCGTGGGCGCGATCGCGGTGAAGAGCGACTTCACGATCAGCGGCCGGACGAAGTCGACGTACTCGCTGGCCAACCTGTCCGTCACGGAGAACGGCGACGCGATCATCGCGGATGAGAACAACAACGTGTCCCGGCTGAAGCACACGTCCAACAACGGCGCCACGGAGTGGAACTTCGCCTCGCCCTGGCCGCTCGTCGCGCCGCCCCTCAAGAAGGGCTCCGACGTGCTGGTGGCCTTCGTGAGGCAGCCGGACGTCTCCACCGCGACCGTGCTGCAGATCGTCGTCGCTCGGCTGGGCTTCGACGCCGCCGGCGAAATCAAGGACCCCGTGAGCGAGCGCGTCATCCTGAACTACAACGGCAATTTCTCCTCGCCGCCGCTCGCGTCGTTCAGCCCGGACGGCTCGATCCTCTACCTGGGCTTCCCCTTCGGCAGCAACCAGTCGCGCGTCCAGGCCTGCCGGGTGGACATGGACGGCTGCGAGGGCCCCGCGCTCAAGTGGACCAGCGGCAACCTGCCCGTGCCGCTCCAGTTCATCCTCCCGTACGCGGCGGGGTCGCGCGTGGCGGCGATCGGCGCGCAGCGCGTGTGGTTCCTGAACGCGGAGACGGGCGCCATCGCCAACAAGGACGGCAAGTCGGTGGATGCGTCCGGCACCCTGCGGGTCATCCAGGTGCAGCTCGGCCGCGCCACCAGCTCCGAGTTCTACCTGCTCAACGGCCCGGCGAGGGACGGCGCCCTGCCCCTGGAGATCGTCGCGGTGGACTCCGCCGAGAAGGGCGAGCTGTTCCGCTACGAGATCTCCAGCAGCCTGTCGTGCTCCGTGGACAACGACAACCGCCTGTGGATGCGGATCGGCAATGACCTGGTCCAGGCCCTGCCCCTGTCTGACTACCGCAAGGTCCTCCCGTAACAGCGGGAACCGTCAGGGCCGGTCGGCGACGAGGAGCGCTTCCACGTTGCCGGCGGGCCCGGGCACGGGCGAGTCCATCACCCCGCGCACGGTGAGTCCCTGCGCGCGCACGAACGCCGTCACGGTGTCGATGGCGTCCTGCCGCGCGGCCGGATCCCTCACCACGCCGCCCTTGCCCACCCGGTCCGGGCCCACCTCGAACTGGGGCTTCACCAGCGCCACCAGCAGGCCCCCGGGCGACAGGAACGTCAGCACCGACGGCAGCACCTGGGTGAGCGAGATGAAGCTCACGTCGATGACGACCACGCCCACCTTCTCCGGCAGGTCCTCTTCCGTGAGGTAGCGCGCGTTCACCCGCTCGCGCGAGCGCACGCGCGGATCCGTGCGCAGCTTCTCGTGGAGCTGGCCGTAGCCCACGTCGATGGCGTGCACCCGCACCGCGCCGTGCTGGAGCAGGCAGTCGGTGAAGCCGCCAGTGCTCGCGCCAATGTCCGCGCCCACGCGGCCCGTCACGTCCAGGCCGAAGCGGTCCATCGCCGCCTTGAGCTTGAGGCCGCCGCGCGACACGTACGGCAGCACCTCGCCCTTGAGGCGCAGCTCGGACTCCACCAGCACCTGCGCGCCGGGCTTGTCCACGCGCTGGTCGCCCACCACCACCTGTCCGGCGAGGATGAGCGCCTGGGCCTTGGTGCGCGACTCGGCGAGCCCGCGCTCCACCACCAGCACGTCCAGTCGCTCCTTCTTCGACTTCACCGGGCCTCCTCTCCGAGCAGCGCCCGGCCCGCACGCCGCAGGCCCGCCGCGTCCAGTCCCAGCTGGGTGCGCTGCACGCGCGCGTCCCCGTGCGGAAGGAACACGTCCGGCATGCCCAGCAGCTTCACCCGGGGAGAGACGCCCGAGGCCGCGTACAGCTCCAGCACCGCGCTGCCCAGCCCGCCCCGCGTGGTGCCCTCCTCGGCCACCACCACGTGCCCGCCCGCCGCGGCCTCCAGCAGCGCCGCTTCGTCCAGCGGCCACGCCCGGCGCGCATCCAGCACGCTCCAGTCCGGCTCGTCCCGCACGGCCTCCAGCGCCGCGAGCCCCAGCGGGCCCAGCGTCACCAGCGTCAGCCGGGGCTTCGCCGCGCGCTTCAGCCAGCGTGCGCCCGACACCGGGGCGTCCCCCGTCACCAGCTCCGGCGGCAGGGCCGGCAGCGTGCCGCGCGGGAAGCGCAGCACGGACGGGCCCGGCGCCTGGAGCGCGGTGGTGAGCAGCGGCGCCAGGTCCTCGCCCACCACCGGCGCCCACTGCGTCAGGCCCGGCAGGGGGCGCAGGAAGGACACGTCGTAGGCGCCCTGGTGCGTGGCCCCGTCCGCGCCCACGAGGCCCGCGCGGTCCAACGCGAACACGACGGGCAGGCCCGGCAGGCACACGTCGTGGACCACCTGGTCGTACGCGCGCTGCAGGAAGGTGGAGTAGACGACGCACACCGGCCGGGCACCCGCCGCGGCCAGCCCCGCGCAGAAGGTAACCGCGTGCTGTTCCGCGATGCCCACGTCGTGCACGCGGTCCGGGAAGCGCGCCTTGAGGCCGGTGAGCGCGGAGCCCTCCAGCATCGCGGGCGTCACCGCCACCACGCGCGGATCCCGCTCGAGGGCCTCGCCCAGCACCGCCGCGAAGGCCTCGCTGAACGTGGGCAGCCCGCCGCGCGAGCGCACGAGCTTGCCGTCGCGCCACTCGTACGGGCCCATCGCGTGGCCGCGCGTCTGCTCGTCGGCTTCAGCGGGAGGAAACCCGCGTCCCTTCTTCGTCAGCGCGTGCACCACCACCGGACGCCCCGACGCCTTCGCCTCGCGCAGGGCCTGGGTGAGCGCGCCCAGGTCGTGCCCGTCCACCGGGCCCAGGTAGGTGAAGCCCAGCGACTCGAAGAAGGCGCGCGCGTTGCGGGTGCGCAGCAGCGCGGGGATGGCGCCCACGTTGGCGCTGATGGACATCTGGTTGTCGTTGACCAGCACCACCAGCGGCAGGTGGCTGCCCCCCGCGTTGTTGAGGCCCTCGAAGCTCAGGCCGCCCGTGAGCGCGCCGTCGCCCACCACCGCCACCACGTGGCCCCGGTGGCCCAGCTGCCGCCGGCCCGCGAGCATGCCCAGCGCCGCGGAGATGGCCGTGCACGCATGGCCCGCGGCCAGCGCGTCGTGCGGGCTCTCACGCGGATCCAGGAACGGGGCGATGCCGCCCGCCTGCCGCAGCGTGTGCATGCGCTCCCGCCGACCGGTGATCAGCTTGTGCGCGTACGCCTGGTGCCCCACGTCGAAGAGGAGCGCGTCCTGCGGCGTGTGGAAGACGCGGTGCAGGGCCACCACGAGTTCCACCGCGCCCAGCGACGCGCCCAGGTGTCCGCCCACCCGGCCGCACAGGGTGATGATGGCCTCGCGCAACGCCGTGCACAGGCCGGGCAGCGCGTCCTCGGGCAGCGCGCGCAGCTCCGCGGGAGACGTCACCCCGGACAGCACGTCCGGCATCAGGACGTCCGCTCCACCGAGTAGCGGGCCAGGGCCGCCAGCGGGCCGTCGCCACCCTCCAGCGGACGCACCGCGGCTTCCGCCCGCGCCACCAGGTCCCGGGCCATGCGCCGCGACTCCTCCAGCCCCACCACCGCCGGGAACGTGTGGCGCCCGGCCTCCGCGTCCGCGCCCACCGGCTTGCCCAGCTGCTCCGCGCTCGCCGTCACGTCCAGCACGTCGTCCGCGATTTGAAAGGCCAGCCCCACCGCGTCGCCGTACGCCTCCGCGCTCCCGAGCGCCGCCACGTCACCGCCCGCCGCCAGCACGCCCATGCGACACGCCGCGCGGATGAGCGCGCCCGTCTTCATCCGGTGCAGCCGGAGCAGGTAGTCCAGCGTCGCGGCCCGGTCCTGCGCGATGTCCAGCACCTGTCCGCCCACCATGCCCGCCGCGCCCGCCGCGCGCGCCAGCTCCGCGCACAGCAGGCCGCGCACCGGCTCCGGCCCGGAGGCCAGCACCGTGAAGGCCTCCGTGAGCAGCCCGTCCCCGGCCAGCAGCGCCAGCGGCTCGCCGAAGACCTTGTGGTTCGTGGGCTTGCCCCGGCGCAGGTCGTCGTTGTCCAGGCAGGGCAGGTCGTCGTGCACCAGCGAATACGTGTGCACGTACTCCACCGCGCACGCGGCATCCGCGACCACGGCGGAGTCGGTGCTCGCACGGGCGACCGCGTCCGCGAAGGCGAGGCAGAGCACGGGGCGCAGCCGCTTGCCGCCCGCGAGCAGCGAGTAGCGCATGGCCTCCGCCAACCGGGGGGGCGTGCCCGCGGGGGCCAGCCGGTCCGCGCGCTCGCGCAGCAGCGCCTCCACGCGGGCCTGACGCGAGCGCATGAAGGGGTCCAGTTCAAAGACGGCCATCGGCTTCAGGGCTCCTGCGCCACGTCGTTGGGGATGAGTTGGCGGATGCGCTGCACGAGCACGTCCAGGTCCAGCGGCTTCACGAAGTAGTCCGCGGCGCCGACCTCCAGGCCGCGCCGCTTGTCCTCCGGGTCTCCCCGCCCGCTGATGAAGATGATGGGGATGTCCCGGAACTGCTTGTTCTGCTTCACGGCCTGACACAGCTCGAAGCCGTTGATCCAGGACATGTTCACGTCCAGGAGGATGGCGTGCGGCCGGTGCAATTCGAGCGATGCGACGAGCCGCAGCCCGTTCGCCGCGGACGTCACGTCGAACCCCTCTGAGCCCAGGGCCTCGGCGAGCAGCTCGCGCGTGTCACGGTCGTCATCGACAATGGTGATCTTCGGCTTCGACATTCCCGTCCTCCACCCTTCCCCTGCCAACTAGAACGGGACGTCGTCCTCCGGTGGTGGTTTGGCCGTGCCGGTCGCTCGGGGGGCAGCCTGGGGAGCAGGCCGGGCCGCGACCGCCAGCGGCGCGACGAACTCCTGGCCTTCCTCGTCCACGAGCAGCTGTTCGATGCGCTGCTCGGCCTCCGTGAGGAGCTTCTCGCCCCGACGCACGAGCCGGATGCCCTCCTCGAACGCCTTGAGCGACTCCTCCAGCGACAGGTCGCCGCTCTCCAGCCGCGCCACCGTCTGCTCCAGACGCGTCACCACGTCCCCGTACTGCTCGGGGGCGGCCTCCACCTTTTTTTCGGACTTCGCCACGGCCATCCACCTCCCCGAGCGGGGCGCGGAATGTAGAGGGTGGCCCGCTAGCAGTCCACCGGCCCTTTCAGGCCCGTGACCGTGGCTTCGATTTCTTCACATCCGCCCAGCGTCTTCGCCCCGTGGGCCGCGAGCTTGATGCCCAGAACGTCGCCCACCACCACATCCGCGGTGGAGCGCACCACGACGCCGTCCTTCTGCCGGAACGTCACCGCGTAGCCGCGCGACATCACCTTCAGCGGGCTCAGGGCGTCCAGCCGTCCCCCCAGGCGTCCGAAATGCGTCTGCGAGGAGGCCAGCGCCCCCCGCTGCAGTTCGAGCAGCCGCGACCGTGCCGCCGCCAGCCGCGCCCGCTCGGCCGCGACCCGCGCCGTGGGCGAGGCCCGCTCCAGGCCCAGCCGCCCGTCCGCCAGCGCGCCCCGCCGCTTGGAGACGCCCGCGCGCGCCGCCTCCGACAACCGCATGGCCAGCTTGAGCAGGTGCGAGCGCTGTTCCCCCAGCCGCGTCTGGGGCCGCGCCCGCTGCAGCCGCTCTTGGAGCGCGCGCAGCCGCTCGCGGTGCTCACGCACCTGGGGCCGCAGCATGCGCATCATCGCCTCCACCTGTTCGGACAGGTGCAGGCGCTGCTGGTTCACCGCGCGGCGCGGATCCGCAAGCCGCGCGGCGAGCTGGCCCTGATACTCGCGCAGCTCCAGCACCCGCCGCTCCATCGCCCGGCGCAGCCGTCCGGAGTGCGTGGCCAGCGTCAATTCCAGGTCCGCGAGCACCGGCGACAGTCGCTCCGCCGCGGCGCTGGGCGTGGCCGCGCGCAGGTCCGCGACGAAGTCCGCGATGGTGAAGTCGATCTCATGGCCGATGGCGGACACCACCGGCACGGGCGAGGCGAAGATGGCGCGCGCCACCCGCTCCTCGTTGAACGTCCAGAGGTCCTCCACGGAGCCACCGCCGCGCGTCACGACGATGACGTCCACGTCGGTGCGCCCAAGCCGCTCGATGGCCCGCGCCACGTCCTCCGCCGCGCCCTCCCCCTGCACGCGCGCGTCCGCCAGGAGCACGCCCAGCCGGGGGTTGCGCGAGTGCAGCACGCGCAGGAAGTCCTGGAGCGCCGCGCCCGTGCGGCTGGTGACGACGCCGATGCGCCGGGGCAGGAACGGCACGGGCCGGGGCGGCCGCACGCGCCGGTCGCCGATGAGCCCCTCGGCCGCCAGTCGCTGCTTGAGCTGCTCAAATGCGAGCGCCATCGCGCCCTCGCCCACCGGCTCCAGCCGGGAGACGATGAGGCTGTAGCGGCCCTGCGGCTCGTACAGGTCCACGCTGCCCTCGGCCAGGACCTCCATGCCGTCGCGCAGCGCGAAGCGGATCCGCCCCGCCATGGACGCCCAGACCTTGGCGTCGATGGAGGCGTCCGCGTCCTTGAGCGTGAAGTACCAGTGGCCGCGCGCGTTGGCGCCCCGGAAGCTGGACACCTCGCCGCGCACCAGGACGCGCGGGAAGCGCGACTCCACCGTCTGCTTCAGCTGGCGCGTCAGCTCGCCCACCGTCAGCACCGTGCGCTCCGGGCGCGGCACCGACACGGGGGGAACCGACGGCGGCGGGAGCTCCGCCCGGGGAGCCACCACGGGC
>NZ_RAWA01000128.1 GCF_003611675.1 Corallococcus sp. CA053C | reverse complement strand
CGTCATCCCCGTCCCCCCCGACAGGAAACATCCCCCGTGCGATTCATCCTGCTCACCCTCCTGTGCCTGGTGCCCGGCCTCGCGCGCGCCCAGGCCGAGGAACTCGAGAACCCCGGCACCGTCTCCGCGGTGCAGGACCGGCTCTACCGCATGCACCACGAGCTGACGCTCGGCGTGGGCGTGCTGCCCGCGGACGCCTACTACAAGGGGCTCATCGGCACCGTCGGCTACACGTACCACTTCAGCGACAGCTTCGCGTGGCAGGTGGGCCGCGGCACGTACAGCTACAACGTGCAGACCAGCCTGCGCCGCCAGCTGGAGCGTGACTTCGACGTGTCCCCCACCAACACCGCCTTCGAGGACCAGGTGCAGTGGATGGTGGGCTCCGACCTCGTGTGGAGTCCGCTGTACGGCAAGACGTCCTTCCTCAACACCAACGTCGTCCACTTCGAGGTCTTCCTCCTGGGCGGCGGCACGGTGGTGAAGGTGGAGCGCAGCGACGGCTTCCGCCCCGCCATCAACCTGGGGCTGGGCCTGCGCGTGTTCTCCAGCCGCAACGTGTCCTTCCGCCTGGACGTGACCAACAACACCGTCTTCGCGGGCGCGTCGCGCATCGTCAACGTGCCCACCGTGCAGCTGGGCACGGCCTTCAACTTCGGCGCCACGGAATGACGTCCCGCCCGCTCATCGTCGCCGCGCTCACCAGCGCCGCGCTCTTCGTGTTCCCACCGGCCGCCCGCGCTGCCCCCGACGCGGGCCTGCCGCCCATGCCGCCGGCACCGGCCACCACCGCCGCGCGCCCCGCGGGCACCTCCGACGCGGGGACCTCCGCGCCGGACGCGGGCACCGCCGCCGCTGCCGGCACGCCCGCCAAGGCCGCTGTCACCGAAGCCCCTCCGCCCCCGCCGCAGAAGGTGGCGCCGGAGGTCTTCGACAACGCGCTCAAGGCCTACTTCGATGGCAAGCCGCGCGACGCCGCGGGCCCGCTGTACGCGTGGCTCCAGGCGACGCCGCGCACGGACGACAACTACGCGTGGGGCCAGTACTTCCTCGCCAAGAGCCTCATCGACCTGGGGCTCACGCACGCGGGCGCCACGTACCTGGCGCGCATCGCGCGCGAGCGCACCAACCCCAACGTGCTGCCGCGCGCGCTGGACGCGCTGAAGGAGCTGACGGACCGGCCGCACGACGAGGTGATGATCGACGAGCAGGTCTTCGGCGCGCTCGACCTGGGCTTCCTCCCGGAGGAGACGGGCGCGTACGCGCACTACCAGCAGGGACTGGTGGACCTGCGCGTGGGCAACGAGCGCTGGGCGGGCACGCACTTCTCCAAGCTGCCGGAGACGAGCGCCGAGGCCAGCCGCGCGAAGTTCGCCCTGCTCGTCACCCGGCTCAAGCAGGTGAAGGATCCGCCGGATGAGATGGTGAAGGACTTCCTCACCCTGTCCGAGGACGAGAAGCTCACGCGCGAGTCGCGCAACGAGGCCGCGCTCGCCGTGGCCCGCCTGCGCTACGAGCGCAAGGACTGGCCGGGCGCGCTGGAGGCCTACGGCAAGGTGAAGCTGCCGGAGCTGGACCCCGGCCGCGCGAGCCTCTACCTGGAAGAGGCGTGGACCCGCTACAAGCTGGGCGACCTGAGGGCCTCGCTGGGCATCCTCACCACGCTGGACGCACCGTCCTTCCGCGACGAGTTCCTGCCGGACAAGTACCTGCTGCGCGCGCTCATCTTCCGCGACCTGTGCCACTACCTGCCCGCCAAGCGCGCCGCGAAGGAGCTGACGCGACGGTACGCGGACTCGCTGGAGTCCGTGCGCGGCCGCGACGACCTGAGCCAGGACGTGCGCCTGCGCCGCGCCGCCAACGCGCACGGCGGCACGAAGCGCGCCGCCCGGTTCGTGTCCCTGCTGGA
The DNA here is from genome assembly GCF_003611675.1 of Corallococcus sp. CA053C. Classification (GTDB taxonomy): domain Bacteria; phylum Myxococcota; class Myxococcia; order Myxococcales; family Myxococcaceae; genus Corallococcus. The sequence continues at coordinate 19,838 of NZ_RAWA01000128.1, read as the reverse complement.
CCTGGAGGGAGAGCGCCTGGGCCGCTACGCCGGCAGCTTCGGCGACCGGCTCTTCGGGCACCTGACCCGGCTGTATGACCTGTCCCACGCGGAGGCCGTGCGGGTGTACGACGCGCGGCTCGCGGAGGCCGTGCGCCAGGAGGCGGACACGCTGCTGCGCGCCGCCGAACAGGTCCGCCTGATGGAGTACGAGGTCGGCTTGAAGCTGTACGAGCGCGTGAAGAAGGGCGCCCAGGTCGTGGCCGCCGAGGAAGAGGAAATGCTGTCCCCCGCGCAGGTCGCCTTCCGCTTCGACAACGAATACTGGAACGACGAGCTCAAGTCCTACCGGGTCCGCATCGAGAGCCGTTGCATCGAGGAAACCCCATGACCGGCCCGTTCACCGGCCTCATCACCGCCGCGCTGCTCGCGGCCGCTGCTCCTGGCGCCGCCGGCCGCGCCGGGCCCAACCTCAACCCCATCATCTCCAAGGCGAAGGAGCGCGACGAGCTCATCGCCAAGCTCAAGCGCGACATCTTCAAGGTGGACCGCGCCATCGGCGAGACGGAGAAGCTCATCTCCAAGAGCCGCAACGCGCCCTACCTGCCGGACCTCCAGTTCCGGCTGGCGGAGCTCTTCGTGGAGAAGAGCCGCTACGTGTACTACCTCCAGGCCGAACAGCGGCCGGAGGGCGCGTCGGGCGCCATCGTCTCCCCGGAGACGCGCCTGATGAAGCAGAAGGCGGTGCAGATGTACTACCGCCTGCTGCGCGAGTACCCGGACTTCAAGGACGGCGACCAGGTGACGTTCTACCTGGCGCACGAGCAGCGCGAGCTGGGCCAGTTCGACGAGATGCTCAAGACGCTGGGGGACCTGACGCGCAAGTACCCCAACAGCCCGCTGCGGCTGGAAGCCGAGCAGATCCTCGGCGACCACTTCTTCGACAAGGCGGACCTCGTCGAGGCGGAGAAGCACTACCAGGCCATCCTGGAGCTGCCGCCCTCGCCGGTGCACGACCTGGCCCGCTACAAGATGGGCTGGATCCGCGTGAACCAGGCCAAGCACGCGGAGGCCGTCACGTTCTTCGAGGCGGCGGCCGCGAGCGCGCCCCTGCCCGGCGTGGACGTGAAGAAGGCGCTCAACGTCAAGCGCGAGGCGCTGCTGGACCTGGTGTACAGCTACACGGAGGCGAAGCCCCCCAAGGGCGCGCTCAACTACTTCGAGAAGCTCAGCGACAGCCGCGCCACGTACTCGCTCGCGCTGGACAAGCTGAGCAACCGCTACTTCATCAAGCAGCAGTACGAGTGGGCCATCCCCGCGCTGCGCAAGCTGATGGAAGTGCAGCCCGACCCGGAGATGGACCTGGAGCGCGGGCAGAAGCTGTACGACTCGCTCAAGGCCGCCAAGGGCAAGGTGCTGCCGGAGCCGGACGACATCCGCTTCCTCGTGCGCGCCGCCGTGCAGAGCAAGACGGATCCGGAGCTGGGGGAGACGGACCGCAAGAAGCAGCTCGCGGAGCTGGAGGAGATGGCGCGCGACCTGTCCACCCAGGTGCACCTGGCCGCGCAGAAGAGCGACCAGCGCGACCTGTACGTGAAGGCCGCGCAGGCCTACCGCGAGTACCTGGGGCTGTTCCGGCCCGAGCAGTACGTGCGGCCCATCATGAAGAACCGCGCGGACGCGCTCTTCGCGGCCAAGGAGTTCCCGGACGCGGCGCGCCAGTTCGAGGAGCTGGCCCGCTACGAGGACAAGGCCAAGGCGAAGGACGACAAGGCGGTGGACGCGGCGCTGTACGGCGCGCTCCTGGCGCACTTCTCCACGCTCAAGCCCGAGGAGGCCCTCAAGCGCAACGCCTTCGAGGTGGCCGACGCGCGGCAGGCGCTGAAGCTCCTGGGCGCCAACTACGTGTCGCGCTACCCGCAGAGCCCGCACGTGCTGGACGTGAAGTTCAACATCGCGCGCGCCTACTACGAGGACGGTGACTACCCGAAGGCGTCGGAGCTGTTCACCGCGTTCGCGCTGGCGCACCCGGCCTACAAGGACGCGCCCGTCGCCGGCAACCTGGCCCTGGACAGCCTGCGGCAGGTGAACGACTTCAAGAAGCTGGACGAGACGGGCCGCAAGTTCCTCGCGTCCTCGCTGCCGGCGAACTTCCGCGGGGAGGTGCAGAAGATCCTCACCCAGAGCAAGGCGGAGGCGCTGGACGAGCTGGCCCTGCAGAGCGCGCAGGAGACGGGCGACGTCATCGAAGGCCTGATGAAGGTCGCGGACGAGAACAAGAACACCGACATCGGCGAGAAGGCGCTCTACGGCGCGTTCACCGCGGCGCGCGAGAAGCGCGACCTGCCCCGCGAGCGCGAGCTGGGCACGAAGCTGGTGCAGTCCTATCCCAAGAGCCAGTACCTGTCGGACGTGCTCCTGACGCTGGGGCGGCACTCGGCGGAAGCGGCGGCCTTCAACGAGGCGGCCGGCTGGTTCGAACAGGTGGGCCAGAAGCTGGGCGGCGACCTGGCGGCCGTGGACGGCTGGATGGCCGGCGCGCGGCTGCGGTTGGCGCTGGGCGAGTACAAGGAAGCGTCCCGCAACCTGGAGACGGCGGCGGAAGCGGCCGGGGCTCGCAAGGGCGAGGTGCTGGCGCTGCTGGCCGAGACGCGCCTGAAGCAGAAGGACTACGCGCGGGCGAAGACGACGGCGGAGTCCGCGCTGCGGCTGGACAAGAACAACGTGGCGGCCGCCGCGGTGCTCGCGGAGGTGCAGGCGACCACGGCGCCCACGGCCAACGCGGACGCGCTCATCGCCACCCTCACCGCCGCGGTGCAGGGTCCCAACGGCCAGTCGGAAGAGGCGGCCAAGGGGCTGTGGTACCTGGGAGAGATCCTCTACCGCGGCTACAAGGACCTGCCCGCCGACAAGGTGGAGGAGAAGGTCGCCGCGCTCCAGTCCATGGAGGGCGTGTACACGCAGGCCGCGTCACTCGGGTATCCGGAGTGGGCGGTGGCGTCGCTGTGGAAGATCGCGCTGGCGTACGGCCACATCGCGGACGTGGTGGACCAGACGCCGGTGCCCGGTGGGCTGTCCGCCGCGGAGACGAAGCAGTTCCAGGACGCGGTGAAGCAGCAGGTGGCGCCGCTCAAGGCCCGCTCGGAGGACGCCTTCAAGGCGTGCCTGTCCCGCGCGGAGTCGCTGGAGGTCTTCAACGCGGCGGTGCTGGGCTGCCGCAACCGCACGGACGTGGCCGCGCTGCCGGTGCCGCAGCCTGCCGCGCCCACGCAGCCCGCGGCGCTGGAGGACCTGCGCAAGAAGGCGGAGAAGGTGCTGTCCGCCGAGGCGCTGGAGGCCCTGGGCATGGGCCTGCTGGACGCGCACCAGTACGGCATGGCGCAGCTCACCTTCGGCCGCGTGACGGAGCTGCAGGACACGCGCGCCTCCGCGCACGCCGCGCTGGGTTGGGCCATGCTCAACCTGGGCGACGCAATGGGCGCGCGGGCGGCGTACGCCAAGGCGCTGGAGGCGGACCCCACCTACGACAAGGCCCGCCTCAACCTGGCCGCGCTGCGCTGCCGCTTCGGCGACACGGACGGCGCGCGTCGCGAGCTGGCCGTGCTCAAGGACATGGGCACGCTCAACGGCCCGGACGTGGACGCGGGCTGGAAGGCGTGCAAGTGAGCGCGCGCCTTCGCTTCATCGCTCCGGCGCTCGTCGCGCTCGTCACCGCGTGTGGTGGCGAGGGCGGCGCGCTGGAGGGCAGCGTGACGCCGCTGCTGGACCTGCACTACCAGCGGGCCGACGCGCAGCTGGCGGAGGGCACGCTGGCGGTGAGCTTCGTCAACGTGCAGGGCACCGGGCAGAATGTGGTGCTGAAGGTGAGCGCGCGCGTGACGGACATGCTGCCGGACGCGGAGTACGCGGGCTCGCTGGACATCGACCTGGCGCAGGCGCTGGAGGACGGCTCGCAGCGGGGCAGCGTGGACCGCAGCGTGCTGGACGAGCCCGTGCGTCCCTTCCCGCTCCTGGAGCGGGGAAAACTCTTCGTGAAGTCCCTTCCGAAAACCACCGGTGACCGCGTGTCGGGCGAGTTCAACGTGACCTTCGTCAACGGCACCGACGTCTACTCCGGCCGCACCATCTTCGGCCGCTTCGAGGCGACCGCTCCATGAAGCGCACCCTGCTGCTCAGCCTGACCCTCCTGGCCTCCGCCTGTGGCCCGCGCTACGGCATGCGCGTGCCGGACTCGCTGGTGAAGAAGCTGCCGTACGAGACGCGCATCGAGCTGCTGGAGTCGGAGAACGACCTGGCGCTGGCCATCGACCGCGTGGACGAGACGGACAACGAGGTCAACCGCGCTCGGGAGAACATCCGCCGGGCCAGGTCCCGCCAGGAGGCCGCCGAGGACGAGGAGGACCGCGCCCCGGACGCGTCGTCGCGCGAGGTGGCGCAGCTGGCCATCGCGGAGTCCGAGGCCCGCGTGGAGTTCCTGCGCGCGCACCAGCGCCTCAACGTGGGCCTGCGCGAGGTGGAGAAGCTGTCGCTGCGGTGCTCCTTCGCGAAGTTCGAACTGGCGCGGCTGACCGCGGCGCGCAAGGCCAAGGTGCAGGGTAGTGAGCGCCTGGAGCCCAAGGACTACGAGGAGCAGGTGTCCGAGTGTGAAGCGGCGGTCAAGGAAGAGCGGGCCGCGCTTGCCGAGGACACGAAGGAAGCGCAGACCGCGAAGGAGGCCTGGGAGGCGAAGAAGGCCGCCCTCGCCAAGAAGACCTTCGACGCGCGCGCCAGCCCGTACGTGGAGAACCTGTGATGACGAAAGCCGGCGTCCTCCTCCTCCAGTTGCTCGCTGCCCAGGCCCCCGCTCCGGCCGCCCCTCCCGCGGAGACGCCCGCCGTGGTCGCCCCGCGCGCGGACAAGCTGCCCGATGATCCGGACGCGCTCTACAAGCTGGGCACGGCCTTCCTGTCGCAGAACCAGCCGCGCCGCGCGGTGGCTCCGCTGACGAAGCTCGTGGGGCTCGCCCCGGACGGCGTGGCGGCCAAGGTGGCCCTGGCGCGCGCGCTGCGGCTGTCGGGCGACGTGGACAAGGCGAAGGCGGTGCTGGACGCGGCGCTGGCGGCCTTCCCGGAGGAGGCCACGCTGCGCTCGGAGCGCGGCCTGCTGGCGCGCATCCAGGACGACACGGACGAGGCCATCACCCAGTACTCGGTGGCGACGGAGCTGGCGCCGCAGGACGCGGAGCTGCGCTTCAACCTGGGAGAGGTGCTCCAGCGCGCGAACCGCACGGACGACGCCATCGAGGCGTACCGCGAGGCGCTGAAGCTGGACGGCGCGCTGCACGTGGCGAGGGTGAACCTGGGCAAGGCGCTGGCGGAGAAGGGGCTCAACGCGGAGGCCAAGGAGACGCTGCGCGAGGCGCTGCGCCAGAAGGACGGCGACGCGGAGGCCCACTACAACCTGGGCGTCATCCTGATGCGGGAGAACGACGCCACGGGCGCGTTCGCGGAGTACCAGGCCGCCATCAAGGCGGATCCGAAGCACGCGCGCGCGCAGAACAACCTGGGCGTGGTGCTGGACGGCCAGGGCAACTCGCGCAAGGCGGCGGAGGCGTTCACCCGCGCCATCGCGTTGGATCCGAAGTACGCGGAGGCGCACTTCAACCTGGGGCTCGCGTGCTTCCAGTTGGGGGAGAACTCCCGCGCGACGCGCGCCTTCGAGAAGGCGCTGATGCTGGAGCCCCGTCGCGCGAGCGGCCCGTACACGCAGCTGGGCCAGCTGTACCTCGCGCAGGGCAAGAAGACGCAGGCGGTGGCCGCGTTCCAGAAGGCCATCGAGAAGAGCGCCGACGACGGCAAGAAGACGACGGAGGCGTACCAGGGGCTCGCGCGCGCGTACCTGGGGCTGGGCAAGGTGGACGAGGCGGTGGCCACGCTGAAGACGGCGGTGGAGACCTTCCCGGACGAGCCCGGCACCCGCGCGGGCTACGGCGACGCGCTCAAGGCGAAGGGCGACCTGGACGGCGCCATCGCGCAGTACACGGTGGGCCTGAAGCTTCAGCCCACGACGGAGAACCGGCTGGTGCTCGCGGAGGCGTACGCGAAGAAGCACGTGGGCGCGCAGGCGAAGCCGCTCTACGAGGCGGTGCTGGCGGAGGATCCGAACCACCGCGGCGCGAAGCTGGGCCTGGCGGACCTGCTGCTGGCCATGGGCGACTACGCGGCGGCGGAGAAGCTGCTGGCGCCCGCGGCGGGCGAGGAGCCGGACACGGGGGCATTGGCGCGGCTGGGCATCCTGCACTCGCGGCGCGGCCGGCCGGACCTGGCGGTGCCGGAGCTGGAGTCGGTGGTGGCGAAGGACCCCGCGCAGCTAGAGGCCCGCGCAGAGCTGGGCTTCCTGTACCTGCGCGGCGGTGACGAGTCCAAGGCGGTGCAGGTGCTGAGCGACCTGCTGGCCGTGGAGCCGCGCAACTCGCTGGGCCTCCTGTACCTGGGCCACACGCTGTACCGGCAGGGCAAGGCGAAGGACGCGGAGAAGTCCTTCCGGGGTGCGTCGCAGGTGGACCCCATCGCCGGTGAGCCGCACTTCGCGCTCGCGCAGCTGCTGGAGTCCACGGGCCGCAAGGACGAGGCGAAGAAGGAGTACGAGGCCGCGGTGCGCCTGCAGCCGGACCACGCGGACGCGAAGACGGCGCTCCAGAAGCTCGTCGCGTCCGGAACGCCCTGACGCTCGCGGGGAAGACTCCTCGCTCCTGGATGGGTTGTGGCTGTGCTGGAGTGGCACGGTCACGAAGTCCAGGAGGAGGTACGTCATGAAGGTGCGAAGCCAACCGATGCGCGCGGGGCTGACCGCGGTGCTGATGCTGGGCCCTCTGACGGCGACGGGGGTGGTGAGCCAGAAGCTGCGCTACCGCTTCGAGTCGGTGTCCAACCCGGTGACCACCGTGGTGGACGACAGCGGCAAGGGCCACACGGGCACGGTGCAGGCGAGCAACGGCGGCACCGTCGTCATCGAGACGCCGGGCTACGAGGGCCAGGGCGTGCGCTTCCCCGCCGTCTGCGTGGGGACGACGTGCCCCAAGGCCTTCATCAGCGCGGCGGACTCCGCGTCGCTCAACCCGGGCACGGCACTGTTCTCCTTCGGCGCGCGCGTGCGCGTCACGCTCGCGGAGTTGAGCGCGGACCACGGCTCCAACCTGGTGCAGAAGGGGTTCTCCACCACGGCGCAGTGGAAGCTCCAGTTGGATGACGCGGTGACGGGCAAGCCGAGCTGCGTGGTGCGCACCACGGGCGGCGCGAGCGCCCTCATCGTCAAGTCGTCGGTGGGCATCGCGGACGGCACCTGGCACAAGGTGACGTGTCAGCGCACCAGCACCACGCTGACCATCCTCATCGACAACGTGGCCCGGGGCAGCGCGCTCATCGCCAGCACCTACGACATCAACCCGACGGGAGAGGTCGTCGCCATCGGGGCCAAGAGCGCGGGCAACAACAACGACCAGTTCCACGGCGCCATCGACGACGTGTACTTCAACCTGGACTGATCCGCGGGCTCACCCGCCGGGCCGCATGAAGCCCTCGGGCAGCGGCGGGCCCGTGGGCGCGGGAGGGGCGGCCTCCGCGACTTCGCGGCCGAAGCGGTAGCGGGCCTCCGCGTGGACGCCGAAGGACTCGCCTTCGGCGCTCGCCAGCAGCACGAGGTCTTCATCGGGGCGCGTGCCTTCGGGGAGGTGCAGCGTCCAGGGGACTTCCTGGGTGTCGCCTTCGAGCACGATGGGCGACGTGGGCCCTTCCTGGAGCACCGTGCGGGAGGGCACGCGCAGGGAGACCTCGATGGGCGCGGTGAAGCCGGGGCTGCGCTCCAGCCGCGCGATGAGGCGCACGGTGTCCGCGCTGGACTCCACCACCCTCCAGGAGACGTGCAGGGGCGCGGGGATGCGAGCCGTGGTGGAGAGCACCGTCGGCGGTGGCGTCGCGTCGTCGTCCGTTTCCCGGGTGTCCTCTGGCGTGGCCTGCGTGAACATCGCGTGGGCCGCGACAGGGACAGGGCCGTTCGGCTTCACCGTGAGGGCCTGGGGCTTCCGGCCTTCGGCGCGTGACGGCGTGTTCCGAGACGCCTCTCTGGGAGCGGCCATGGTCACGGGTTGCGCAGAAGCGTGCGGCGTCTGCGCCGCGCGGAGGGGCACCTCTTCGGACTGGGGTGGCAGGTCCGACGCACGGGGCAGCTTCTTGCGCCGCGCACGGTCCACACCGGACGCCATGCTGGCCGACAGCGCGCCGACCAGGGCCAGCGCGAGCACGGCCCCGGCCATACGCCTGCGCAGCTTCGAGCGCCCCGGCGACATGAGCCCAGGCACGCGGATCCGGAGCTTCAAACGCGGGAGCTTCATGGGCATGGCATCCGCCTTCGCGGCTTCGCGCGCACTGGCGGCATGAGCACCGGCACGCGGATCCGGAGCTTCAAGCGAGGAAGCATCATGGGCACAGGGGCTCGTGGCTGGGGTACGGGAAGGCGGTGGCGGGCTCGGTGGCCGCGTCCACTTGCGCACGGGGGAAGCCCTGGCACACGAGCGCGTCCAGGAAGTCCGCGAGGGACGGCGACGGCTTGCCCGTGTCCACCACGTCCGTGAGCGCGCCCTTCGCATCCCGGCTCCACGTATGCCGGGTGTAGCCGCGCGCCCAGGGGGCCCGGATCATCGCGGGCGCGGTGAGCGCGTCGTAGAGGGGCTGGCTCGACGGGGTGCTGGTGGCGGTGCGGTAGAGGATGGCCGCGACCTCGTTCTCATCCATCTTCTGGAGCAGGCCGTCCTCCGCGTGGGGCCGCGCCCAGGCGCTCACCGACGAGGCGCGCGCGGACAGGTCCACCCAGAACATCGTCCCGCCCTGCCGGTCGTAGTAGCGAGGGCTGCGCCGCGCGTCGGTGCTGAACCACGTGGCCCAGCCTTCACTCCACGCCTGCCCCGGGAAGGTGGGCACGCCCACGTAGTGCGGACCGCCTTCGTCGGGAGGAGCACCCCGGCTCGCCATCACCCAGTGCCCCAATTCGTGCATCACCATCGCGTCCGACCACCACGCCGCATCCGAGTCCCCGGGCAGCCACACCTGCGAGTCCCACTTGCGGCCCAGCGCCGTCACCGGCCAGCGCGCGAAGCACGCACCGCAGGACCACGTCGTCCCGAAGCCCAGCCACGCCACCACGGGCAGCCCGTCCCGCCCACCGTAGCGCTCGTGCATCCGGCGCCACGCCGTGCCCAGCGAGTCGAACACCGCCGCCGCGCCGGAGCCCTCGGCTTCGGTGAGGGTGAACGCTGGCTGCGCCTGGACCTCGCGCGTCGGGTGGGCCCAGCTCCAGATGCGCACCGCTTCGCCCGGCACCGTCGCCACGCGCTGCTCGCCCGACAGGCCGGGGTCCGCCACCGCGTAGGCCACCGCGCCATCGCGCCCCTGCCCCGCCGCGTACACGACGATGCGGTCGTCCTCGCGCAGGGTCGCGGGCACCTTCAACGTGAAGCGGCCGGCGCCGTCCGTCACCTGCGAGTCCAGCCGCGTGCCGCCCTGGAAGGAGACGATGAGGAAGCCTCGCGCGGGCACGAGGTCCGCCTCCGCCGTCCATCCCCGGAACGCGGCATCCGGGAAGCGGCGGGCGTAGCGCACCGTGCCGCTCAGCGTGGGCCCCGGCGCGCCGCAGAAGCCCCGGCCCGGCGCGGGCTCACAGCCGACGTCGCACGCACGCGCGAGCCACTGGCCGTTCGTGCACACCTCCCACGCCCCGCCCTCCGAGCACCGCGAGGCGCCGTCCACGCACGCCGCGCCCGCGACACAGGCGACCTCCGGGGTCTCGATACAGGCGGAGTCCACGCCGCAGTCCTCGCGGTGCACGACGCCGCCTTCGCAGCGCTCCAGCACGCGGGGTCCCAGGCACCGCCCCTGCGTGGGGAGCTGATCACACGCGAGCGCGGGCTGGAGCTGCACCTCGGGCAGCGTGGAGACACAGGCCGCGCAGGCCGCGCCTTCACAGTCGGGCGCACAGGGCGTCAGCTCCGCGCCCGTGTCGCAGCCCAGGCCCAGGAGGCCCGCGCAGAACAGCGCCCACGTCCGCCACCGCGCCGATGCCCCGCGTCCCACCAGGAGGAGACCCCTTTCAAGCCGGCGTCTTCACCGGAGCTGGATGCGCGGCGAGGACAGCACGCGCTCCGCCCCGGCAGGCAGAGGCAGGCGAGCTACAGCCTCCCTGCCCGCCCGCTCATCCCTCCGTGCGCGCCAGGAACGCGGCCAGCAGCGCCTGTCGCTCCGCCTCGCCCAACACCCCGTCCAGCGCGGGGAACAGGTACGTCTCCTCGCGCAGCGAGTGGTGGTGCTCCAGGTGCTTGAACGTGCCCTCCATGTCGAAGACCCGCAGCACCGCGCGGCGGTAGTCCGGGGCGGCGGGGTCCAGGGCGTCCACCGCGTCCTGACACTTCGCCAGCAGCTCGCGCATGCGCTGGTGCTCGCCGGTGAAGAGCTCCGGCGCGGCGCCGCGGATCCGTCCGGCCCGGGGCAGCTCGGGCAGCAGCAGCGCCTCTTCCGCCTCCAGGTGCCGCGTGAGCTCCTCGCGATAGCGCGCGAGCCGCTCGCGGGCGACGGGCAGGTCCAGGACCATCAAGGCCTCCTGGTGCTGGAGGAACAGCTCCTCCAGGTCGCGGTGGAGCGCGCCAAGGCTGACGAAGTCGGAGGGCACGGACATCGCGGTGACGCGCCTTCAGTGCACCTTGTCGTCGCGGGCACCCGCCTCGCGGGCGACGCGGGGACGCGGTGTCACCATGCGGGAGACCCCGGAGAAGAGCTGATCCTCCGTGTACACCTTGCGCACGCGGCGGCGCGCCATGCGCGGGTGATACGCCGGGCCCGGACGCTCCAGCCACTGCAGCACGCGCACCTCGCCGGAGTGGGCCAGGGCGGTGAGCAGCGCCTGCGGACACAGCTTCAGGTAGCGCCGCACGAGTGGCCGCAGCCGGCGCCCGAAGTCCTCCCCCAGCTTCGCGTGACGGCGGCCCGCGTGCAGGGTGCCGTCGAAGCGCAGCGAGATGTGGAAGAGCTCGTGCATCAGCGTCTCCAGCCGCGCCTTCGCGGTGGAGCCCCGGAAGAAGAGCGGCCGCAGGGTGATGCAGTACAGGATGCGCCGGCCCTGGATGCGCACCACCGGCTTGCGCCGACCCGCCTTGTCGATGCTCTTGCCGCCCTTGAAGCACAGCGGCTTCACCGTGCCGCGGGAAGCGCGCCGGGCCTCGCCCGCGACCACCAGGATGCGGCTGGCCTTCACGTGGCTGAACTCGGGCATGCGCGCGGCGATGTCCCGGATGAGGGAGCGCACGGTCCGATTGAAGTTGGGACGGCGAGGGGCCACGGTTGGTGGACAGTCTAGCGGAAAACCCCTTGGGGACAGCTCCCGACCTCCCCAGAATGTCCGCCGTGAATCGCTCGACCTTCCTGGCGTCCCTGGTGTCCGTGCTGTTCACCCTCGTCTCCGGGTGTGCCTCCACCCCGGTCCGCTCCGGCGGCCCCCCTGCCCTCACGGCGCAGGAGACGTCCGTGGTGTCCCAGGGACTCACCGACGCCACCGTGCGCTACACCGGCCAGGTGACGGGCACCTCCAACGGCGTGCTGGAGCGCGCCGACTACGAGCTGGTCGCCGACGGGCAGGTGCTGCGCAAGGGCTCGCAGAAGCTGGGCGTGCCGTTCGCGCCGGGCACGCCCGCGGACTTCTCCTTCGAGGAGAAGTCCGCCTACGTGAAGGGTCCCGACGACCTGGCGCGCCTGAGCGCCCAGGGCGGCACGGTGCTCATCGCGCTGCGCGGCACGCTGGTGGTGCGCTCGGGTGAGACAGAGGAGACGCTGCCCTTCGCCGCGAGCCGCGCGGTGCGCGTGCCCCGGCTCCCGGAGGTCGTCGTGGAGGAGCTGGACGGCGCGCGCTACTCGCCCGAGGAGGTGCAGATCAACCTGCGCCTGGGCGTGCGCAACCCGAACCCGTTCCCGCTGCGGCTCGACTCGCTGACCTACCAGGTGTCCGTGGCGGACCGACCGCTGGCGGAGGGCACGGTCGGACAGTCGGACACGGTGGATGCGTCCGCGACGGGGGTGTACCCGGTGGAGGTGTCGGTGACGCAGCAGACGTGGGGTCCGGGCGTCAAGGCGCTCATCGCCAAGGGCGTGCTCCCCTACAGCGTGAAGGGGGAGGTGAAGGGCCCCATGCTGCAACTGCCCTACACGCTGAAGGGTGACGTGAAGCTCAACGTGTCCCGCTAGACTGGGACGCGACAGTGCCCATCTACCTGTTGAGCGATGAAGAGCCGGAGCTGTTCCCGCCTCCGGCCAAGGCGGACAAGAGCGGCCTGCTGGCGGTGGGCGGAGACCTGCGCCCGGAGCGGCTGGTGGCGGCGTACTCGCAGGGCATCTTCCCCTGGTACAGCGAGGGGCAGCCCATCCTGTGGCACTCGCCGGATCCGCGCTTCGTGCTGGAACCCGCGAAGGTCCACGTGGGCCGCTCGCTGCGCAAGGTGATGAACCGGGGCACGTACACCGTGCGCTACGACACCGTGTTCGCGAAGGTCATCGACGCGTGCTCGCGCGTGCACCGGCCGGGGCAGGACGGCACGTGGATCACGGACGCCATGAAGCAGGCGTACGTGAGGCTGCACGAGCTGGGGCTCGCGCACTCGGTGGAGGCGTGGCAGGACGGGGTGCTGGTGGGCGGGCTGTATGGCGTTTCGCTGGGCGCGGCGTACTTCGGGGAGAGCATGTTCGCGCTCGCGCCGGATGCGTCGAAGGTGGCGTTCGCCACGGCGGTGGAGCGCTTCCGGGGCTGGGGTTTCCAGCTCATCGACTGCCAGGTGGAGACGGAGCACCTGGAGCGGTTCGGCGCGGAGCCGTGGCCACGCAAGCGGTTCCTGGCGGCGCTCAAGGACGCGCTGAAGGAGCCCACGCGGCAGGGGCCGTGGACGGAAGCAGAAGCGGCGTAGACTGCCCGGATGGATGTCCACTACACCTGGATTGGCACCCCTCCGACGGACCGCAGCCGGGACATCGACGAACCGAAGCGGCTGGCGGCGCGCGTGGGCAAGGGCGTGAAGATCTACTTCTGGTGCCTCGACGCGCAGGTGGCCGGGTACCAGCGGGACTTCGCCGCGCACGCCAACGTCACCGTGCGAGGCATGCAGGCGTTCCTCACGGGAGCGACGACGAAGGCCTACCGTTGGTACTACTGGTATCAGGAGTCCGACGACTGGGCGGTCGCGGCAATGACAGACATCCTCAACTGGGGACTGGCCCAGGGGACGCCGACCTCGTACCGCGCGTTCGTGAAGGACGCCTGGTCGCTGTTCCTCATGTACACATGGGGCGGCTACGTGCTGGACGCAGGCGTGGGGCCGCACGGTGGCGGCACGTTCGCGCTCCCGGAGCCGAAGGCGTTCATGAGCCCGTCGCTGACACAGGAGGACGCGCTGTCGATGCGCCGCTTCAAGTTGTCCCGGCTCGCGGGGTGGCAGGGACAGGGTGAGGTGACGCTCAACAACAACCTGGCGGACGCCGTCTGCGAGGCGATGAACTACGGCGCCGCGGACGACGGTGACATGGAGACGTGTCCCCAGATCGAAGTCTGGATGCTGGCGAGCCCCCGCTATTCGAAGGGGGCCTGGGCGGCCCTGCGCCAGTACTGCGTCGTCTGGAAGGAGATGCAGCAGAACAACACCCTGGTGAGCGCCAGCGCGCCCAATGTGTTCCGCTACCTCATCGCCGGCTCTGTCTACAACGGCCTGTCCCACGGGCAGAACGGCGCGGCGCCACGGGCGTCCCTGTGGTTCTGCCAGAACGGTCAGAACAGCACCGTGGAAGTGCCGACCCTGAAGCTGCGCAAGACGTACCACGGGTCCAGCGCACACTGACCCCTTCTCGGGACTAACGCTCCGGGTTCATGCCCTTCAGCGCGAGTAGTCTTCGCGGAGTTGGAACTCGTGCATGAACACGATTCGAACGTCTTTATCCGTGAAGACGAATCCCTCACCTTCGGCGCGGATGCATGGGTTTTCGCAAACCCACATTGTTGGCATCCGGATGTCCATGCACCCGATAATCACCAGATAGGCTTGTCGTTCGCCCGAGGCATTCCATGCAATCGCCAGCCTGTCGTGCGAAGGACTGAAGTCCCAAAGGCGGCCTGTCCCACCCTGATATTTCGCCAGCCTGTCGTTTAGAGCGCTCAGCTCCATTCCACACAACTCCAGTCCCGATCTCCCTGCTGCGTCAGCAGAAGAGCGCGCAGGCGGCTTCACGCCTGGATTCCCAAGGGTACCGCAGGAAAGGCACGCTCCCAGACCCGCCTGATTTCAGACAGCAGGTCGGGCGATTCGCTGTCACGCGGCGTCACCGCCGAGGCGCACTGTTCCCAGTAGGGGAAATGCGCGAAGACCGCTTCATGGTTCGCCGTGATCTCGCCATGGAAGTCCATCAGGTTGTACTGATGAATCCCTCGCAGCGCCTCGAACTGAGCGTTGGCATCCTTGCCTCGCAGCGAGAATGCCTTCGGTACGCTTCCGACGAAGTCAGGCCCGAAGTACGCAGCGACCAAGCGGATCAGCCCCAGGACATGGGCGTTGAATTCTCCCAACGACCCAGCGGGAACCCACAGCTCCTGATGCTCTCGTGCCCCCACCTGGCGCACCTCGAACGACTTCACGTATTCGTCGTCCACCTCGAACACCGTCACGTAGCCCGCGCCACTGCCCGGCGCATTCCAGTCGCGGGCAATCTGGCGTGCGTACCCTTCATCGAGCACAGGATAGAAGATGGGTTGTTCGGGGAGGCGCGGCGGGAATTGCTTCAACCCTGCCCGGTAGATGAGCAGGAGTTCTTCAAACCCCACGGGACGATAGAGAATCACGGCCCCCCCCTTCACTCCAGCCCTCTGGCTTCGCGCGCTACTTCTTGCAGGGCGACAGGCTGCGCTTCGCGTGGATGAGGTCCTCTTCCGTGGGGCTGCCGTAGCGCACGGCCTTCGGCGGGGCCTTCAGCTTCTGGTAGTCGTACGCGTAGAACATCCCCATCTGCCGGCTCAGGATGTAGCGCAGGCCGTTGAAGTCCCAGAGGCCTCCGAAGAGCACGCCTCCCGGCTTCAGCTCCTGCAGCGAAGTGCTCTCCGGCGCCCTCACGAACAACTTCGACAGGTCCTCCGTCGCCCAGTTGCACGGGTTGCTGCCGTTGCGATGCAGGTAGGACACCGTCAGGTCGAACGCTCCCGCGTTGTCCTCGCCCGTGACGCCGAAGTACTCCCACAGCCGCGCGCACTCCGGGGACACGCAGTCCTGCGGCGGGATGTGCTCCGCGTAGTCCGGGGGAATTCCGTCCGTCTCCTTGCCCGTCTGATTGCGATTGGGCCGGCGCAGCCTGCACCCCGTGGGCTCGTCCTTCTGCCGCAACACCAGCGGCGTCCCTGACAGCCGGCCCGGCGGCAGCAGCTCGCAGTCCGTCCGCAGCTCCGCCATCAGGTACGTCTGCCGGTCCTCGTCCGTGCCCATCCGCACCGCCCACCACTCCACGGGCGTTGCCTTGCACGCCTTCGCGTCCGCCTTGCCGAACACCCAGAGCGGCACCTTCAAGTCAGGCGCTCCCAGCTTGCGCGCCATCTCCGCCGGCACCGGCTTCACACCGGAACGGCTGCGCGCCCCCGCCTGGAAGAACTTGTCCTTGCCGGGCGGGATGATGGCCTGGTGCACCAGCCAGCCCAGCCGCTCGATGCCCACCAACCCCATGGGCGTCACCGGCAGGAACTCCGGCTTCACCGGGCAGCCCCGGTCCGGCTCCGGCATGTCCACCACCACCGCGTCGCCGTTGTCCACATCCACCTGCGCCCGCGCGGCCTGCGGCCACGCCGTCAGCGCCAACACCAACGCGAACCCCGCGCGCATCGCTCCACCTGTCATCGTCGGACCTCCGCCTGAAGTCATACCGCAAGCGGACCCCGCGCGGCGCACGTCCCCTCAGCGCTGCTTCTTGCCCGGCACCGCGGGCTTCGCCTTGCCCTTCACCGGCCGCGTCCCCGCATCCGGCGTCCCCGCGTCTGGCGCCGGCACGTCCGACACCGTCGCGTCCTGGGCCGCCTGGTCCGTGGGCGACGTCTCCGGCTTCGGAGGCGCCTCCACCTCCGTGCGGTCCTCCAGCGGCACGCGCCCCACCGCGCGGCGGAACAGCTCCCAGAGCGCCTGGTGGTGCCCGGCCCGGTCCGTCTTGCCCGTCAGCACCAGCCCCGCGCCGCTGTAGCGCACCGACAGCCCCGGCGGCATCCCCGCCGCGAAGTCCTCCAACTGCGCCTGGAGCTGGGTGACGTCGAACGTCACGTCCAGCTCCCGCGCCAGGAACGCCTGCGTGCGCAGCAGCTCTCGCAGCGCCTTGCGACAGGCCGTATTGCTCACCGTGACCGTCAGCGACGCCTCCACGCCCTGCTTCGCCTTCAGGTCCGGACACGCCTTCTTCGCCGCCGCGAGCAGGGACTCGACGTTCTGCAGCTCCACGGGCCCCACCATGATGCGCCACACCGCGAAGCGCCCTTCGGCGTAGAGCAGCAGGTCCGTCATGCCGGCACCCTGGGGCCCGGGCGTCAGGAGCAGCTCACCGCTCGCCGACAGCGCCTCCGCCGACACCACCGACGGATCCGCCACCTCCACCCAGTCCACGGCGGTCAGCTTGACGAAGCGCTCCTTGCCGGGCTCCAGCGTGAGCGCCTGGTCCACCGGCCAGCAGAGCGCCTCCGTGGGCGCCAGCAGGCCCAGCAACCCCAGCAGGCCGCCAATGACGTACATCCGACGTCCCCACATGATGCCTCCCGTCACGGTGGTATGGCCCTCTAGCACGGGATAAGAACGACGCCCTATGCCTACCTGGACCCTCTGGGTCGCCTGCCTGGCCCTTGGCTTCATGAGGTCCCTGGTCGCCGCCGCGGAGTCCGCGCTCTACGGAACGTCGGACCTGCGCGCCCAGGAACTCGCCGAGGAGAGCAAGACCACCGCCGCCCGCCGCGTGCTCCGCCACAAGACGCACCGCGAAGCCACCGCCACCGCCCTGCGCCTGGGCATGGTGCTCAGCGGCTTCCTCGCCGCCGCCATTGGCGCCTTCGTGCCCCCGCGCCTCCTGGACTTCAGCCGCTACGGCGAGGCCGCGTGGGTGCCCGTCGCCACCGTGTGCGCGGGCGCCCTCTTCGTGGGCGTGCTCGCCACCCTGATGGAAGTCACGATGCGCGGGCTCGCCAACGGCAACCCGGAGCGCTGGGCCCTGCGGCTCGCGTTCCTCGTGTCCGTGCTGGTGCTGGTGCTCTACCCGCCCATGCGCATCATGCTGGGCCTGCTCAACCTGGGCGCCCGCACCTTCGGCCGCACCCTGCGCTTCGAGCCGCCGCCGCCGCCCCTGGAGGAGCTGGAGAAGCTGCTCGCCGCCCAGGCCGCACGCAACGAGGTGGACAAGAGCGCCCCGCAGCTCATCCGCTCCATCTTCGAGCTGTCCGACAAGCGCTGCCGCGACGTGATGGTCAACCGCACGGACGTCATCTCCGTGGACGTCACCACTCCGCCGGACGAAGTGCTGCGCATCCTCGCGGAGGAGAACCACTCGCGCATCCCGGTGTACCACGACGACGTGGACCACATCGTCGGCGTGCTGCACGCGCGCGACCTCATCCCGCTGCTCCAGCACCCGGAGCTCATCGTCCTCCAAGACGTCATCCGCCCCGCCCACTTCGTGCCGTGGATGAAACCCGTGGGCGACCTGCTGCGGGACATGCAGAAGCGGAAGATCCACATGGCCATGGTCGTCGACGAGTACGGCGGCTTCATGGGCGTCGTCACGCTGGAGGACATCCTCCGCGAAATCGTGGGCGACATCGGCGACGAGTTCGAGGTGGAGGAGAAGCTCGTCGAGAAGATGGCCGACGGCAGCTCGCTCGTGGACGCCGCCATGGAGGTGGATCAGTTCACGAAGGTCTTCGGCTTCCCCCTGCCGGAAGGCGACTTCGACACGCTGGGCGGCTACCTGTCCTCGCTCGCGGGCCACCTGCCCGACGTGGGCGAGCGCTTCACCTTCAACGGCTGGCAGTTCGTCGTGGCCACCAAGGAAGGCGCCCGCATCGACCGCGTGAAGATGACGCGCCTCAAGAGCACCGTGCCCGGCCTCCCGGACGGCACGCCCCGCGATGGCACCGCGCCGAAGGAAGACGCGCAGGGAGCCTCGCGCCGCGCCGACACCGAGTCGCACGCGGACTCCGGATCCGCGTCGTCGTCCGAAGCGAAGCGCTGAGGCACTTCAGGCGAAGCGAAGCGCTGAAGGCTCCGGAGCACTTCAGGGCGCCGGCGTGGCCTCCGCGCCCGGCATCCACGGAATCTCCAGCGAGCGGGCGTCACGGAAGGGCGCCCGCCGCTCGCTCCCGCCGAAGCGCAGCACCACGCCCCCCTCCACCCGCACCGCGTGCGACGAGGGCTCCGGCCGCGCCGCGGAACGAGGCACCGCCAGCGGGAAGCGGATCTCCAGGGGGATTTCACGCTCGCCGTCCAGCGGCTCTCCCACCACCTGCTCGCCCGTGGCCAGCCGCCGCCCATCCACCCGCAGGTCGAAGTCCACGCGGGTGAGCGCGGCCGCGTCGGAGGACGGGTTCTTCACCTTCAGCTTCAGCGTGAGCGCCCCCGTGCCGTCGCGCGTGAAGGCCACGTCCACCGCCTCCACCCGCACCGCGCCCTCGTAGGCGCGCGGCTGGAAGGGCACCACGCCCAGGCACCCGACTCCGGCCCCGAGCAAGACCCCACCCAGCGCGAGCCCCAGCACCGCGCGGCGCGAGCGCATCAGCCGCCCAGGAGAGGCTGCAGCGCCTCCACCGTGAGGGGCCAGCCCGCGCGGCGCGACAGCACCTCCAGCGCCTTGATGAACTCCGCCGCGGACTGGAAGCGACGGGCCCGGTCCGCGAACAGCGCCTTGCGCGCCACCTGCGCCGCGTAGTGCGGCAGGTCCGGCGCCACGGTGGAGAGCAGCGGCACGCGCGCGTCGCGCACCTGGTGCATGAGCTGCGCTTCGTTCTCACCGGTGAACAGGCGACGGCCGCCCCACAGCTCCCAGAGCATCACGCCCACCGCGTACAGGTCCGTGCGCGCGTCCACCACCTGCCCCAGCACCTGCTCCGGGCTCATGTACGGCAGCGTGCCGCGCAGCGCGCCGGACTCGCCGCGCATCATCCCCTCCACCTCGGCCACGCCGAAGTCGGTGAGCTTCACGTCGCCCTGGATGCCCAAGAGCACGTTGGCGGGGTTCACGTCGCGGTGGACGATGGTGGAGCCGTTCTCCCCCACCTTGGCGCGGTGGATGTAGTCCAGCGCCTTGAGCACGCACCACGCGATGTAGCAGGCGGACTCGGGCGGCATCGCGGCGCCGGCCTTGATGAGCAGCTCCTGCATGTAGCCCAGCGTCCGGCCACTCACGAGCTCCTGCACCATCAGGTAGTCGGGGCCGGCGCGGAACAGCCGGAACGTCCTCACGATGTGCGCGTTGCGCAGGCGCACCGTCAGCTTCGCCTCGTCGACGAAGGCCTTCACATACGCGGGGTCGTTGCGGAAGGACGGGTGCAGCCGCTTGATGACGACTTCCTCG
This sequence comes from Corallococcus sp. CA053C, assembly GCF_003611675.1. GTDB lineage: Bacteria > Myxococcota > Myxococcia > Myxococcales > Myxococcaceae > Corallococcus. The sequence continues at coordinate 228 of NZ_RAWA01000128.1, read as the reverse complement.
GGCTCTCCCGGGGAGCGCTGCGTCGTCTCACGCGCGCGTGCTTGATACACCTCGGCCATGCCACCGACCGCCAACCGGCCGACCACCTCATAGCCACCCAGGTCCGGAGCTTCCGCCACGGCTGCAAGACTATCGCGGTTCCAGGAAGCGCCCCACTATTCCGTTACCAGGGAGGCGAAGAGGGCCTCGTACTTCCGGGCGGACGCCGCCCAGGAGAAATCCTTCCCC
>NZ_RAWA01000127.1 GCF_003611675.1 Corallococcus sp. CA053C | reverse complement strand
GGCAGGGGAAGGGGCATCCAGATGAAGACGTTGCAGCGAGTGGTCGCGGCGTGTCTTGCCGTCGTGGCGGTGGGCTGTGGCACGGAATCGTCGGAGCCCGAGGTTCCCTCCCTGCGCTCGCAGGTGGCGGAGCTGGTCTCCCCCAACGGGCGCAATCTCAATGGCCGCAACCTGAACGGACGCAACCTCAACAACTCCGAGCTCGGCAGCATGCTGGTGTCCGTGGACTACGCGGACGCCCGCTCCGCCAGCGGCAAGGTGCTTAACGGCGTGCGGCTGGAGGGCTCGGCCTTCGTCGGCTTCGACGGCGCCACCCGCGTGACGGGCACCGCCTTCACCGGCGCGCGCTTCACCGGCCGGCTCGGTGACGGCTCCCCCCTGCCCCTGCGCGTGGACAGCGTCGCCCAGGGCACCGGCGTGGACAGCGACCTGTGGTCCTACCGCGTCTCCTACCAGGGCAGCGACGGCAGCTGGCGCGCGGTGTGCCAGGACGCCAACGGCGCTGACACCTCCGCCATCGCGGTCGCCGGTCGCTGGGACTACCGCCAGGGCGTGCCCGGCGAGGGCGGCGACAAGATTGAGGACGCCAGCGCCTTCACCTTCGCCTGCGAGGGCGCCGCCATCGCGAAGTGCATGCACTTTGGCTACAAGCCGTGGGCCACCGGCGCGGACGGGCAGAGCCTCGCCGGCCACCACCAGGCCTGCACCCGCATGGTGCGCGCGGACTTCTGCGGCGACGGCGAGTCGCACACCACGGATGGCCAGTGGGTCAACCTCTACGACGCTGCGGGCGTCCAGGGCGACACCGAGTCCTGGAGCCTGGAAGGCGAGTGGAACGAGGATGGCGCCCGCTGCTTCACCTCCGAGACGCGCGCCCACACGGCCGTCTCGTGCCCCGGCTTCACCGCCATCCCGGACTGCGGCGACACCACCCATTTCCAGTCCGGCACCCGCCTCATCAGCGAGACGCCGTACGGTGTCACCGGCTTGTAGCCTGACAGGCTACAACAATGGCTGGCTTGTAACGGAATAGGTTACAAAAACCGGAAGTCTCTAAAAGTCAGTGTTTCATGTTATGAGAACGCCTGATTCACATCCGGGAGCCCCATCGAGGCCTGTCGTCGTGGTTTCCCCGTCGTGGAAGGAGCCTTCATGAAGCCTGACCTGTCTTCGCTGTGGAAGCATTCCCGGAGCGTGCGCTGGCGTCTGCCGTTCGCGCTGCTGGCGTCGTCCCTCGTGGTGGGCTGTGGGCAGCCCGCGCCCGAAGCCTCGGAGCCCTCCGCGCCGGTGGCGGACCCGGCCGCCACGTTGGACGCGGAGCTGGCCTCGGCGAACAATGATCCGGACGACGCGCCCGCGCGCCCCGTGGTCGAGTCGCTGGTCGCCATCCCGCAGGACGTGGTGAGCAAGACCACGGCGGCGGTGTTCGAGCTGAAGCTGGATGCGAAGCGCGAGCAGAACGAGCAGTTCCGCGGCAAGACGCTGGCGATGCTGGACGAGACCCAGCAGCTGCTCTTCCGCGACGACGGCACGAACGGCGACGCGGTGGCCGGAGACCTGAGCTTCACCGCCAGCGGCACCTTCGACTTCGTGGCGCTCCAGGCGGAGCAGCAGCGCATCCGGGACACGCAGGCCTCCTCCCAGGAGCCGCTCACGACCGCGGTGTTCGAGGGCCGCGAGCTGGTGCGCACCGTCCCGGTGACGGCGCTGTCCAGCAGCGTCTTCCAGGTGGGCCAGCGCGTGCCCATCCGGCCCATTGGCCTGGCGACGCTGGTGGACCCGGCGCGCTCGCTCATCATCCGGGCGCCGTCCGTCGTGAATGATCCGACGCGCACCTGGGACCCGTGCACCAACGTGGGCAATCCCACGGGCAAGTGGACGTTCAACTACCTGATGACGGAGATGGCCAACCAGCCCTTCACGGGCGTGGCCCCCACCACCTTCGTGCGCGAGTGGGTGCGGCAGTGGGAGGCGCCGAAGACCATCAACACCTTCGTCAGCCCCGCGCGCCCCAACATCGTGCCCAAGCTCGTCACCCCCTGGCCGAAGCTGACCACGGGCGAGCTGAACCTGGCGCGGTCGCCCTTCAAGCTCATCGCCATCGTGAACCGGCTGGACCTGGCCGGCGCGAACCCCGCATACGGCACCGGCCGCGCGGGCGAGGGGCGCTTCATCTTCGCCGTCACCGAGGGCACCGGCACGTCGTGCCACACGGCGCCCTTCCTGGTCATCCTGGAGTACGGGGTGGACAAGAACGACTGTCTGTCCATCAAGAGCTACGCGCAGCAGTGGCAGGCCCTGTCCGGGCTGGTGCTGGGCAGCCCCGCGTACAACGCGGCGCTGGAGGCCCTCACGGAGCAGTTCGCCAAGCGCGACCTGTCGCCGCGCAAGCCCAACCGCAGCTCCATCAACCAGGTGCGCACCAACGAGCTGTGGATCGGCTCGCCGTGGGAGCTGCGTGAGTTCCGCCTGTGGAACACCACCATCAACCCGAACTCGTACGCCGCCCCCGGCCCCTTGCTGGCCCACCTCAACAGCCACACCGTAGCCCAGACGCCGGACCGCGCGACGAAGGCCGCCGTGTTCGCGCCCTACGTGAACGGCAACGTGCCGGCCATCGTCGCCGTGCCGCCCACGTACACCGTCCCGCTGGTGTGGGCCGCCAGTGCGTTCCGCGGCGGTCGCGCCATCATCCCGTCGCCGTTCGGCACGCCTCCCTTCTGGAGCCTGCCCGCCGCGTCCATCCCCAACCGTCAGGCCCGTCACGTCTTCTCGCTCAACACCTGTGACGGCTGCCACGGCGACGAGCTGGCCACGAGCTTCACCCACGTGAACCAGAACGGCGTGCTGTCGCCCTTCCTCAGCGGCCCGCTGTCCTTCCCGGACCGCGCGGACGGCGCGCCCGTGCGCAACTTCAACGAGATCCTGGCCCGTCAGACGTTCCTCGACCAGACGGCCAACCAGAGCTGCCTGACCCTGCCGTTCCTGAGCACCAGCGCCGCGGTCCACTAAGTCTTTCGGACCGTCATCACCCGCGGCCTCCGTTCCCATGTCGGGAGCGGAGGCCGTTGGCGTTTCGGGCGCTCGTGCCCGCCCGCCTGCCCGCCGTGGGGACGGACGTTGGGTGTTTTCAAGACCCACCCTGTACGCCCCGCCGACTTCCCCGGCCGGGGGGGCAGCACCACGTTTACCCGGCCCCGGGGGTGCCCCTGTTCTCACAGGGGGAGCGCTTCAGGGGCGGGGGAGGCAGGCCGTGAGACGAGCCGAATCAACACCGGGACGTCGGGCCCCGCGCGCGGGGCTCCGGCTGGGGGCCCTGCTGGGGGTCGTCTGGCTGGCGGCCGCATGCGGGCAGCGCTCGGAGGAGGCGGCGCCCACGACGCCCACGGTGGTGTCGCTGGGCCCGGAGAACGCCGTGCGCGTGGAGCCCATGCAACTGCAGAGTGGCCCCGTCATCTCCGGTTCGCTCCAGGCCCGGCGGCTGGCGAGCGTGCGGGCCCAGGTGGGGGGCAGCATCCTGGACGTGAAGGCGGACCAGGGGCAGGCGGTGAAGGAGGGCGAGCTCCTGGCGCGCGTGGAGGAGGGCACGCTGCGCGCGCAGGTGCTGGCGGCCAGCTCCACCGTGCGCGTGGCGCGCAATGCCTTGCAGGTAACGAAGGCGGACGAGCAGCGGCTCCAACAGCTCGTCAAACAGGGCGTCATCACCCGCCGCGAATTCGAACGCACGCAGCTGGCCCGGACGCAGGCGGAAGGGCAGCTCGCGGAGGCGCAGGCGCGGCTGACGCTGGCGCAGGACCAGCTGGGCCGCACGCGCATCACCGCGCCGTTCACGGGGGTGGTGAGCGAGCGGCAGGTGCACGCGGGCGACATCGTCCAGCCGGGCGCGCCGCTCTTCACGGTGGTGGACCCCGCCACGCTGCGGCTGGAGGCCTCCGTGCCCGCGGCACAACTGGACCAGGTGCAGGTGGGCACGCCGGTGGACTTCCGCGTCAACGGCTACGCCGGCCGCGAGTTCAAGGGAGAGGTGGCGCTCATCAACCCGGCCGTGGACCCGGCCACGGGCCAGGTGCGCATCTACGTGCGCATCCCCAACAGCGAGCAGACGCTGCTGTCGGGTCTGTTCGCGGAAGGGCGCGTGGCGTCGCAGTCGAAGCAGGCGCTCGCGGTGCCGGTGGACGCGCTGGACACGCGGCAGGATCCACCCACCTTGCTGCGCATCGCCGACGGCAAGGTGGAGCAGGTGGCGGTGAAGCTCGGCCTGCGGGACGACGTGGCGCAGACGGTGGAGGTGAGCTCGGGGTTGAAGGCCGGGGACGTGGTGGTCCTGGGCTCCGCGCGCGACCTGACCCCGGGCACGCCGGTGAAGCTCACCGCGCCGCCCGAGGGACACAAGAAGCCCGCGGCCCCGCGGGAGGCCTCCGGGGTGGGCGGCGCGGGCAATGCGTCCGGGGCGCCCGCGCCGCCAGGGGCCGCCGGCACGCCCACGCCTCCCAAGCAGACCCCGTAGGCGCGGCCGCGCGCCCCACCTCTTCAGGCAGTGCAGGAGTGGTCCGTGTTCATCTCCGACTTCGCCATCAAGCGCCCCATCATCACCGTCACGGCCATGGTGGCGCTCGTCGTGTTCGGCATCGTCGCGCTCATCAACCTGGAGACGGACGAGTTCCCGGACGTGCAGCAGCCGGTCATCAACGTCACCATCGCGTACCCAGGCGCATCACCCGACACAGTGGAGCGTGAAATCGTCGAACCCATCGAAGACGCCATCTTCAGCATCTCCGGCGTGGACGGGAAGAAGACGACGTCCAGCTCCACGGACAGCCTGGCGAACTTCACCGTCTTCTTCGACTTCGAAAAGGACATCCAGGAGGCGTCGCAGGACATCCGGGACGCCATCTCCAGCAAGCGCGCGGACCTGCCGCAGGAGATGGAGGAGCCCATCCTCACGCGCTTCGACCCGTCGGACCAACCCATCGTGTCGCTGGTGCTCACGTCCACCGCGCTGGACGTGCCCGCGTTGACGCTCATCGCGGATCCGCTGGTGGTGGGCGACCTGCGCTCGGTGCCCGGCGTGGCGCAGGCCACGGTGGTGGGCGGCGTGGACCGGGAGATGACGGTGCAGGTGAAGCCCGCGGCGCTCCAGGCGGCGGGCCTGTCGGTGGCGCAGGTGGTGGGGGCGCTCCAGGCGCAGAACCTGGCGGCGCCGGTGGGCCGGCTCAACTCCGAACTGCAGGAGCGCACCATCCGGCTCAAGGGCCGGCTGGACACGCCGGAGGACTTCGCGCGGGTGCCCATCGCGGAGCGCAACGGGCGCACGCTGCGGCTGGGAGAAGTGGCGGACGTGTTCGCCGGCACCGAGGAGCCGCGCACGCTGTCGCTCTACAACGGCGCGCAGGCGGTGGGCATCGAGGTCATCAAGTCCAAGGGCTACAGCACCACGGAGGTCGCGGACGGCGTGCGCGAGCGCGTCAAGGCGCTCCAGCAGCGGCTGCCCGCCAACGCGCGGCTCGAAATCGTTCGCGATGCGGGCACGCGCGTGGAGAACTCGGTGGTCAACGTGCAGCAGGCGCTGATTGAAGGCGCGCTGCTGACGGTGCTGGTGGTGTTCCTGTTCCTCAACTCGTGGCGCTCGACGGTGATTACCGGCCTGGCGCTGCCGGTGAGCGTGCTGGCGTCGTTCGTGAGCGTGTGGGCGTTCGGCTTCACGCTCAACACGATGTCGCTCCTGGGGCTGACGCTGGCCATCGGCATCCTCATCGACGACGCCATCGTGGTGCGAGAGAACATCGTGCGGCACGTGGAGATGGGGAAGGACCACTACACGGCGGCGCGCGAGGGCACGAACGAGATTGGGCTCGCGGTGGCGGCCACGACGTTCTCCATCGTGGCGGTGTTCGTCCCGGTGGCGTTCATGTACGGGGTGGCGGGGCAGTGGTTCAAGCCGTTCGCGCTCACCATCGCCATCTCCGTGCTGGTGTCGCTGTTCGTCAGCTTCTCGCTGGACCCGATGCTCAGCGCGTACTGGCCGGACCCGCAGGTGGAGAAGGGCGAGCGCCGGGGCTTCATCTCGCGGGGCCTGGCGCGGTTCAACCACTGGTTCGACCGGCAGGCGGACCGCTACAAGGGCGTCATCGCCTGGGCGCTGGACCACCGGCTCGCGATGGTGCTGCTGGCGGTGGGTTCGCTGGTGGGCGCGGTCGCGCTGCAGGGCTTCTTCGGCGGCGCGGGCTTCGTGCCGGTGAGCGACCGCGCGGAGATCGAGATGCTGGTGGAGACGCCCGCGGGCTCCAGCCTGGACTACACGCGGCGCAAGGTGGAGGAGGTGTCCCGCCTCACGCGCGCGCACCCGGAGGTCGCGTACACGTACACGACCATCGGCGTGCCGCTGCCGTTGCGCTCGCCGGGTGTGGATCAGGCGCTGGTGTACGTGAGGCTCAAGCCGAAGGACGAGCGCAAGGCGAGCCAGGAGACGCTGGGCAAGACGCTGCGCGACGAGCTGCGCGCGGTGGGTGGCGCGTCGGTGTCGGTGTTCACCAGCGGCTTCGGTGGGGCCATCAAGTCCATCCAGCTGGAGCTGCGCGGGCCGGAGTCCAAGGGGCTCAACGAGGTGGCCCAGCGGGTGATGAAGGAGGTGAAGCAGGTGCCGGGCGCGGTGGACGTGGGGCTGTCCACGCGCGGCGAGAAGCCGGAGCTGGAGGTGGAGCTGAACCGGGGCGTGGCGGGACAGCTCAACGTGACGGTGGGCATGGTGGCGCAGTCGCTGCGGCCGGCCTTCGCGGGATTGGACTCCGGGGACTGGGTGGATCCGATTGGCGAGACGCGCGACGTGATGGTGCGGCTGGCGCCCCAGTTCCGCGAGCACCCGTCGGACCTGGCCCAGCTTCCGCTGGTGATTGGCACGGGCCCCACGGGCACGCCGGTGGTGGTGCCGCTGGGCCAGGTGGTGACGGTGAACCAGACGGTGGGCCCGGCGCAGATCGACCACCTGAACCGCGAGAAGGTCATCAACGTGCAGGCGAACGTGGCGGGGCGGTCGCTGTCGGAGGTGATGCGCGACGTGCAGACGCGGCTGGAGGCCGTGAAGCTACCGCCGGGCTACGAGCTGTCGTCGGGCGGCGAGTCGGCGGATCAGCAGGAGGTGTTCGGCCGGGTGTTCCTGGCGCTGGGCGTGGCGGTGATGTTGATGTACCTCATCCTCGTCATCCAGTTCGGTTCGTTCCTGGATCCGCTGGCCATCCTGATGTCGCTGCCGCTGTCGCTCATCGGCGTGGTGCTGGCGCTGGTGATCACCGGCGACACGCTGAACATCATGAGCCTCATCGGCGTCATCCTGCTGATGGGCATCGTGGCGAAGAACGCCATCCTGCTCATCGACTTCGCCAAGTGGCAGCACGAGAAGGGGATGCCCTTGCGCGAAGCGCTCATCGAGGCGGGGCGCATCCGCTTGCGCCCCATCATCATGACGACCTTCGCGCTCATCGCCGGCATGGTGCCGGTGGCGATGGGGAGCGGAGAGGGCGGTGACTTCCGGGCGCCGCTGGGCCGCGCGGTGATTGGCGGCGTCATCACCTCCACGCTGCTCACGCTGCTGGTGATTCCGACGGTGTATGAGATTCTTTCGGACGGTCGGACGTGGATGACCCGCAAGCTGCGCAAGGTGTTCAAGAGGGACACGCAGGGTCACGGTCCGGTGCACGGAGGTGGTGAGCCGCGACCCCAACCGCAGGCCCGCCAGGACTGATGTGGGGCGGACCCCCGCGTCACCCCAGGGAACGGTTGGCGCTCCGAGCGCGGGGCCATAGGGTCGGGGTGTGGAGCCCCCGTCCCCTCTGCCCGATTCGCACCGCGCGCTCATCACCGAGGCCCTGGAGGCACTGGGCGTCACCCGCTGGGTCCTGAGCCTCCACGACCCCAGCTTCCCCGACCTCCCTGGCGAGGACCTGGGCCGGGGCTCGCCGTACTCCGAGGGCGCCGCGCGCTTCCTCGCCTTCGCCCGCGACCTGGGCTTCACCGGCATCCAGCTGGGGCCGCAGGGACAGACCACCGCGCACAACCCGTCGCCGTATGACGGCACGCTGTTCTCCCGCAACACGCTCAACGTGGCGCTCGCGCCGCTCACGGATCCGCATGGGCCCTGGGGCGCGCTGCTGTCCCGCGACACGCTGGCGCGGTTCGTCTCCGGGATGCCTGAGCGCGGGGGGCCGGATGCGCGCTACCACTTCGCCTGTCATTCGCAGGCCCAGGCGCTCCAGGAGGTCTGGGACACGTTTCGCCGGGAGCGCGCCCGTGCGGATGCGCCTGGGGCCATCGTGTCCCTGGCCCGGCGCTTCGCGGCCTTCCGCGAGGAGCACCGGGCGTGGTTGGAACCCGATGCGCTCTTCGACGTGCTCGGCGAACAGAAGCACACGCCGGACGACTGGCGCGGCTGGGCGGAGTCGCTGGACGGGCGGCTCTTCGCGCCTCGCCCGGGGGAAGAGGCACAGGCGGAGGCCCGCATCCGGGAGCTGCTCACGCTCGAAGCCGACGCGGTGGAGCAGTACGCCTTCCGCCAGTTCCTCGTGGCCGAACAGCACGGCGTCCTGCGCGAGCGCGCGGCCGGGTGGGGCCTCAAGCTGTACGGCGACTTGCAGATTGGCTTCTCGCCCCGGGACGCGTGGGCGCGGCAGGGCCTGTTCCTGCGCGCGTACTTCATGGGCGCGCCGCCCAGCCGCACCAACCCGGAGGGCCAGCCGTGGAACTACCCGGTGCTGGATCCGGAGCAGTACGTGGCTCCGGACGGCAAGACACCCGGCCCGGTGCTGCGCTTCATGGAAGCGCGGCTGGGCAAGATGCTCTCCGAGTACGACGGGCTGCGCATCGACCACCCGCACGGGCTTGTGTGCCCGTGGGTGTACCGCGCGGGCTCGCAGGATCCGCTGCGCGCCGTGCAGGGCGGCGCACGCCTCTTTTCTTCGCCAGACCTGCCGGACCACCCGGAGCTGTCCCGCTACGCGCTCGTCGCTCCGGAGCAACTGGACCGCTCCCAGCCGCGTCACGCCGATGGCTGGGTGAAGTCGCTGACGCCGGAGCAGGTGCGGCGCTACGCGCTCCTCTTCGACACCGTGGTGCGCGCGGCCCGTGAGCGCGGCCGGGCGCGGGAGGACGTGCTGTGCGAGGTGCTGAGCACGCTGCCCTTCGAGCTGTCGCAGGTGATGGCCCGCGACGGACTGGGCCGCTTCCGCGTCACGCAGAAGGCGGACCTGAACAACCCGGCGGACGTGTACCGCAGCGAGAACGTGGCCCCCGAGGACTGGGTGATGGTGGGCAACCACGACACGAAGTCCCTCTGGCGCCTCGTCGGGGAATGGCAGTGGAAGCACGTCCTGCGCGCCCAGGCGGACTACCTCGCGTGGCGGCTGCACCCGGAAGCGGAGGGCCGTGAAGCCTTCGCGGATCAGCTCGCGAAAGATCCGGGACTGCTCGCGCAGGCGAAGGTCGCGGACCTCTTCGCCAGCCGCGCGCACAGCGTGATGGTGTTCTTCGCGGACCTGCTGGGCATGCCCGAGACGTACAACGCCCCGGGCACCATTGACGCTCGCAACTGGTCGCTGCGCATCCCGCAGGACTGGACCCGTCAGTACGCGCAGCGTCTGCGCGCGGGCGCCGCCCTCAACCTGCCCCAGGTGCTGGCGCTCGCCCTGCGCGCGGGAGGTGCGGAGGCCCGCACGCGCCAGGCGGACCTCCTCGCGCGCCTGGACCGCGCCGCGTCGCAGCTTCGGTGGGGCGCGTAGCTCAGGCGATGCGCCGCAGGTCGAACTGCGCCTGGAGCTTCCAGTTGCCGGCGCTGTCCTGCTCCTCGCCGCGCCAGGTGAAGCGGTCCGGCTGGATGTCGTGGAAGCTCCAGCGGATGGGCTTTCCCTGCGCCTCGCCCAGCAGGATGAGGGTGTTGCCCTCCCGCCGTCCCGCGAGCCGGTTGATGGCGCCTGTGACGGGATTCACCCAGACGATGCGCCACAGTCCCTCGGCCGCGTCGAACGTGCGCACGGTGCTGCCGTACCGGTTCCCCGTGCCGGGCAGCGGCCTCGCGGAACCCCGCGTGCGTCGCGTGGGCACGATGAAGACATCCTGGAGTGCGCGGCCTTCCAGCACCCAGTGGAACCACCACTCGCCTTCGCTCTGGCGGACCGTCCCATCCGCCGCATGGTCGTGGATGGCGCCGGCCCAGCCGCCCACCAACCAACCGAAGGTGGCCGCCGCATCGCCCAGCTCACTCGAAGGTCCCGGGCTCACCAGGGCGTTCGTGAACGCTTCGGCGGGAGACTCCGGCGCGGCGGGGCCTTCCGCCAACCGGCGCCATACGCCGGCGTATTCGACGGGCAGGCCCTCCGCGTCCACGTCCAGCATCGCGGTGAAGCCGCTGGAGAGGCTCTCGTATCGGTAGCGCGCCGGCCCCACGCGCGCATAGCCCTGTCGCGCGGGCGTGACCTCCAGCGAGGGGAAGCGCACCCATGCCGCCTGGAGCTCCGCGGTGCCGCCCTCGTCCAGCCGCAGCCGGTTGATGGGCAGCGCGTTGGTGGAGGGACTCAAGCCCAGGTCCACGTCCGTGCAGCCCTCCAGCTCCTGCGCCGCGACTCCCTCCCGCCGCCAGTGCCCACCACCGTCATGCTCCAGGGTGAGGCTCCGGCGGACACCGCGCCACGTCTGCGCCACCGTCACCCGGCGCGTCCGCCACGCGGCATCACACACGACCGAATACTCCACCCGCAGGGGCGAGCCCTGCTCCGCGACCAGGATGACTCCGGCGAGCTCCGTGCCTTCCTGGTCGCGCCTCACCCGGGCATGTTCGAACCCGAGATCATCCATCACGCGCCGCCAGATGATCTCGCGCGTGACTGCCGTTGTTTCCCTCGTCATCATCGGACTCCCCATCCGCCAGTTGAGGAGGGTGGGCGTGCAAAGGTCCGCAGCCATGCGTTCGCGTCCTCCCTCCCTTCGCAGCATGGAAAGTCAGGCCGGGGAGGGCTTGGGGAATGTTGACCTGGTGAGCGCGCGCCGGCTGGCCTCCGGCCCGGGGTGGCGGGTGAGCGAGGTGGTCTGCCGCTCCGGCCCCAAGGACCCCGTGTTCGAGGAACAGCACACCTGGGTGTCCATCTCCGCCGTCCTGTCGGGCCACTTCACCTACCGCTCGAAGCACGGGCGCGTGTTGCTGTCGCCCGGGTCGGTGCTGCTCGGCGAGCGCGAGGCCTCGTTCTGCTGTGGCCATGAGCACGGCGTGGGCGACCGCTGTGTCGCCTTCCACCTGGAGCCCTCCCTCCTGGAAGAGGTGGCGGGGGACCTGTCGGGCGTGACGCGGACGGGCTTTCCCACGCACCGCCTCCCTCCGCTCCAGCACCTCGCGCCGCTGCTCGCGGACGTCCACGCGCTGACCCTGAAGCCGGATCCCCGGGCCGCGGAGGAGCTGACCCTGCGGATGGCGGGCGCGGCGTTGCGCGGAGTCCATGAAGGCAGCGCGCGCCCCGTCAGCGCTCGCGATGAGCGCCGCATGGTGGACGCGGTGCGCATGATGGAAGCCCGGCTCCTCGAACCCCTCTCCCTCGGTCCACTCGCGCAGGCGTTGGGAATGGGCCGTCACCACTTCCTGCGCACCTTCCGCAAGGTGGTGGGGGAGAGCCCCTACAGCTACGTGCTGGGTCGGCGACTCCTGCTCGCCGCCGAGCGCCTGCGCACGGGCCGCGAGCGCATCGCGGACGTCGCGTTCGCCTGCGGCTTCGGGGACCTGTCGGAGTTCGTCCGCCGCTTCCGCGCCCGCTTCGGGGTCCCGCCTTCCGCCTGGCGCGCCCGGGCGGTTGTCATTGAGGACCCAACGTCAGGCGTCCCGTCGCGTGTCAAAGGCGTGTGACTTCACAGTCTGAGAAGGTGAGGTCGTCTCGCATTGCCATCCTCATCGTTGAAAATCCCGTTGTAAGTGTTATCCGGTCTAAGCTGGTTGGAGTGAGAGCGAGGCGAGGACCGCGTGAAGAACCGTCGTGAATGGATTTTCGGTGCGCATCACGCGTACTTCGAAGAGCCGGACCTGTTGGTGATGAAGTTCAACGGGCCCGCGAAGCTGGAGGACTCGCGCAAGGTGTTGGAGATCTGCGAGGCGGCGGCGGCGAAGCAGCCGGTGTTCCTCATCTCCGACGTTTCGAACTCGAACATCGAGAAGGACGCGCGGGAGCTGCTGGTGCAGCAGGCGAAGGCGGAGTGGTTCCGGGGTCACATCTACCTGGGCACGGGCCCGCTGCAGCGCGCGGGCGCCAAGGCGCTGATGCTGGCCCTGTACTTCACCGGCAAGTGGACGGTGGACGTGGACTTCGCGGAGTCGGAGCGCGTGGCGCGCGAACTCATCGACAAGAAGCGCGCGCAGCCGCCGAAGAAGTAGCCGCCCTGTCGCCTCAGTGCTGGACGTCCAGCACGAGGCGCGTGGGCTCCCGCAGCTCCAGCACCCGGAACGGGGCGCGCCGCGCGGTGCCCAGCACCCACGTCACCTCGCCCTCGAAGTCACACAGGCGCTCCAGCTCCAGCACCGACGGCAGCGCGGGCTTGAGCGTGCGCTGCGCCACCGTGGGCTGACCCTCTTCGGTGTGCGCCCGCGCCAGGTTGAAGCGCACCTCCAGCGCGGCCTTCCCCGGGGGCGTCACGTCGTTCCCCGAGCCGCAGTCCTGCACCGGCGTCTTCACGTACGCCAGGTGGTAGCCCGGCAGGCGGGGACCCTCGAACTCGAACACGGTGCGGTCGTAGCCCTCGTGCGTGCCGGTGCGCACCGAGCGCAGCGTGATGGAGGGCGGCTCGCCGCGCTTCTTCTCCACCACCTCCGTGGTCCACGCGGGTTCGGCGGCCAGCGTGCTGCTGCCCGCGCCCGCATCCGGCCGGACGCCCGCATCCACGGCCAGCACACGGTGCACGGGCGGCAGGGCGGCGGCGGTCCCTTCCCGGGGCACCGTGTTCGTCGGCGGAGGCACGGCCGGGACGTCCATGGGCACGGTCGGCGGCTCCTGTTTCTCGCACCCCGCGCCGAACAGGCCGCCCACCATCCCCAACACGCACAGCCCCTGTCGCAGACGCATCCCGTTCCTCCAGCCTTTCTGTGGAACCCCGTCCTGCGGAGTCTTCCGAGTCCTCGCACACCAGGCGCATGAGGGCCACGGGCAATGCGCCGGTCCGCGCGCTCCCGGACAGGCGCCCGAGCCTGCCCGAGCTTCGGAGAGGGCCCGCCGCGCCGGACCCCCACCACCCGGTCGGGTTCACCGAAGTGCGTCCCCACGCCCAGGCGGGTTGCGTATAGGGTCCGCCCGGCCGCGTCCCGGGCCACCCCCTCGAGCCCCCCGAACTGGAGACTCCGCATCATGGCCCTCGACCTGACCTCCCTTCCGCGACCCTCGCGCGACGACACCACCGTGGGCACCATGGTGCGCGGACTCGTGGGCAGCGAAATCCTCCGCATCGCCGCGGAGATCCGCGAGCTGGTGGCCAAAGGCACCCCGGTCTGCAACCTCACCGTGGGCGACTTCAGTCCGAAGGAGTTCCCCATCCCGGACGGCCTGCGCGACCAGATTGGCATCGCGCTCCAGGCCGGTGAGACGAACTACCCGCCGTCGGACGGCGTGCTGGAGCTGCGCCAGGCCGTGCAGCGCTTCTACGAGCGCGCGCTGGGCCTGAAGTATCCGCTGGAGGGCATCGTCATCGCGGGCGGCGCGCGGCCCATCATCTACGCCACCTACCGCGCGGTGTTGGACGCGGGCGACGTCGTCGTCTACCCGGTGCCGTCGTGGAACAACAACCACTACGCCCACATGCTCGGCGCGAAGAGCGTGGTGGTGACCACCGACGCGGCCTCCGGCTTCATGCCCACGCTGGCGCAGCTGGAGCCGCACCTGTCCACCGCGCGCCTCCTGTGCCTGTGCAGCCCGCTCAACCCCACCGGCACCATGGTGGACGCAGGCGCGCTGCGCGCCATCTGCGAGCGCATCGTGGAGGAGAACCGCGCCCGTGAGGGCCGCGGCCAGAAGCCCCTCATCCTGATGTACGACCACATCTACTGGGTGCTGAGCTTCGGCGGCACGAAGCACGTGACGCCCGTGGAGTTGGTGCCGGGCATCGCGCCCTACACCGTGTTCGTGGACGGCATCAGCAAGGCGTTCGCCGCCACCGGCGTGCGCGTGGGCTGGGGCGTGGGCGCGCCCACCCTCATCTCCCGCATGCGCGACGTGCTGGGCCACGTGGGCGCCTGGGCCCCCAAGGCCGAACAGGTCGCCACCGCCCGCTACCTGGACGACACGAAGGCCTCCGAGGCCTTCCTCTCCACCATGCGTGCGAGCGTGGACGCACGCCTGGAAGCGCTCCACCGGGGCTTCCAGCGCATGAAGGACGCGGGCCTGCCAGTGCGCGCCATCGCGCCGCAGGGTGCCATCTACCTGTCCGTCCAGTTCGACCTGGTGGGCCGGGACGGCCTCACCACCAATGACGCCATCCGCAAGCGCCTCCTGGAGAAGGCCCGCTTCGCCGTGGTGCCCTTCCAGGCCTTCGGCCTCGCCGAGGACACCGGCTGGTTCCGCCTCTCCGTGGGCGCCACCTCCGTCGCTGAAATCGAGCAGGCCCTGCCCCGCGTGGAGGCCACCGTGCGCGAAATCCTCGCCGGGAAATAACGACTTTCCTCCCCAGGAAGGCAGGTTGGGAATAGCCTGCCAGAGCCGCCGTTGAGGGCGCCGCCATCATGCTCAAGCGCTTCGTGGATGTCCGTGACGAGGAGGTGGGGGCGGTCCTCGGCTCGTTCGTCTATTTCTTCACGCTGATGTGCGGCTACGCCATCCTCCGGCCCATCCGCAACGAGATGGGCACGGCGGGGGACGTGAAGCACCTGCCCTGGCTCTTCACGGTGACGTTCGTCGTGATGCTGCTGGCGGTGCCGGCCTTCTCCGCGCTGGTGGCGCGCTATCCCCGGCGCGTCGTCGTGCCGCGCGTCTACCGCTTCTTCTTGCTCAACCTGCTCGTCTTCTTCGTGCTGCTGAAGCTGGGCGTGGCGAAGGAGGGCGTGGCGCGGGCGTTCTTCGTCTGGCTGAGCGTCTACAACCTGTTCGTGGTCTCCATCTTCTGGAGCTTCATGGCGGACGTGTTCGCCAGCGACCAGGGCAAGCGGCTCTTCGGCTTCATCGCCGCGGGCGGCACCACGGGGATGATTGTCGGCCCGTTCCTGGTGGGGCGGCTGGCGGAGCCCGTGGGCCCGGTGAACCTCATCCTCCTGTCCGCGCTGATGCTGGAGGTGAGCGCGCAGTGCGTGCGCCGCCTGAGCGGCTGGGCGCGGGACGTCCAGCACCAGCCCGCGACGCGCGAGGGGCCGGTGGGCGGCGGGATGCTCGCGGGGCTGCGCCTGCTGGTGACGTCGCCGTTCCTGCTCGCGCTGGGGTTCCAGGTCCTCCTGTACGCGGCCACCTCCACGTTCCTGTACTACCAGGAGGTGCAGCTGGTGGCGGGCATGGCGAAGGACGCGGCGGCGCGCACGGCGGCGTTCGCGGACATCGACTTCTGGGTGCAGGTGCTGACGCTGGGCCTGCAGACGCTCGTCACCGGGCGGATCATCTCCCGGCTGGGGCTGGGCGTGGCCATGGCGGTGCCGCCGGTGCTCACCATGCTGGGCTTCGGCGTGCTCGCGTTCGCGCCCGTGCTCGCGGTGCTCATCGGCGTGAAGGCGCTGCGGAGCGCGAGCCACTACGCGCTGGAGCGCCCGTCGCGCGAAATCCTCTTCACCACCGTGGACCGCGAGGCCCGCTACAAGTCGAAGAGCTTCATCGACACGGTGGTCTACCGCGGCAGCGACACGGTGAGCGCGTGGCTGCAGGGCGGCCTCACCGCGATGGGCCTGGGCATGACGGGCCTGTCGCTGGTGGCCGTGCCGGTGGCCGCGCTGTGGCTCGCGGTGTCCCTGTTCCTCGCGCGCCAGCAGCGCGTGCGCACCCCTGAAGTCATTCCGCAGAAGCCCCTACCCGGAGGAACCACGGCATGAAGTTGACCCGCAGAGGCGTGATTCAAGCAGCGGCCGCATTGGGCGCGGTCCAGGCACTGGGCTGTGCGTCGACCCCCAAGGCGGGGCCCGGCCCCGGCTCGGAGGCGGAGGAGCCCAAGGCAAAGCCCCTGAGCATCCTCATCCTCGGCGGCACGCGCTTCCTGGGGCCCGCGCTGGTGGAGGCCGCGAAGACGCGCGGTCACACCCTCACGCTCTTCAACCGGGGCAAGACGAACCCCGGCCTCTTCCCGGACGTGGAGAAGCTCCAGGGCGACCGCGACCCGAACAAGGGCGAGGGCCTCAAGGCGCTCCAGGGCCGCAAGTGGGACGTCGTCATCGACACGTCCGGCTACTTCCCGCGCCTGGTGAAGGCCTCCGCGGAGCTGCTGGCGCCCAACGTGGGCCAGTACGTCTTCATCTCCAGCGTCTCCGCCTACAAGGAGATGACGAAGCCGAACCTGACGGAGACGGACGCCGTCGCGACCATCGAGGCCACGGCGCCGGAGGAGATCACCGAGACGAGCTACGGCGCCTTCAAGGCGCTCTGCGAGCAGGCCGCGGAGGCCGCCTTCCCGGGCCGTGCGCTCAACATCCGCCCCGGCTACATCGTGGGGCCGGACGACGGTTCGGACCGCTTCACCTACTGGCCGCTGCGCGTGGCCAAGGGTGGGGAGATGCTGGCCCCCGGTGACGGCGAGGATCCGGTGCAGTTCGTCGACGCGCGCGACCTGGCCGCCTTCATCATCCGCAACGCGGAGCGCCGCACGATGGGCGTCTTCAACGTCACCGGCCCCGCGCAGCCCATCAAGATGCGCACCCTGCTGGAGGGCATCCGCGAGGCGACCGGCAGCGACGCGCGCTTCACCTGGGTGGACACCGCCTTCCTGGAGAAGCAGCAGCCGAACCCCCTGCTGGAGATCCCCATCTGGACGCCGCGCACCGGCCCGGAAGGCGGCCTCGGCGGCGTGAGCATCGCCCGCGCCCTCCAGGCGGGCCTGACCACCCGTCCCCTGGCGGACACCGTGCGCGACACGCTGGCGTGGTTCCACGCCCTGCCTCCGGATCGTCAGGAGAAGCAGCGCGCGGGCCTCAAGGCCGAGCGCGAGCAGGAGCTGCTCAACGCCTGGAAGCAGGCGAAGGGCACCGCCAAGGCCGGCTGAAGTCCCCTGGGTAGGTACAGGTAGGCTGGATAAGGAGGGAGATCCGGGAAGGGTGGGGCAACTTTCCCGGACGGGTGGGCGACAATGGGGAAAGGCTGACTTTTTAGAGGGGGAAGTCCATGTCCGTTCGAGTCGATACCAGTGTTCCGCGCACGCGCCTGCCCGAGCAGGCCCCTGTCGCGCCGCCGCCCGCGCCCGTCGCGCCCGCGCGCACCAACACGGTGGATGCGTTCCAGCAGGTACCCGGCGGTGCTCCCACGGGCGGGACGGCCGCCGCCACGGTGCCACCCCAGGTGTCGCAGACGCTCACCAGCCTGCCGCCGGGGACGCTGAGCCCGGAGAACGCGGCCGCCCTGCAGACGCGGCTGAGCACGCTGAGCGGCGACGCGCTCACGCACGAGCTGAACTTCCTCCAGCAGAACGTCCTCAACACGCCGAACGCGGACCGCGCCACGCGCACGTATCTGGAGATGAAGACGCTCCAGGACACGCGGCCGGACCGCATCACGCAGGCCACGGTGGAGACGCTGACCCAGGGCGTGGCCACGCCGCGCGATGCCAAGGGGGCCGCGGGGCAGGAGGGCGTGATGGGGCCGTCGCAGGCCCGTGACGCCGCGCAGGCGCTCATCGGCATGACGGGCAGCGACTACAAGGCGCTGCAGGGCGCGCTGGACAACGCGGGCAACAAGGACAACCAGTGCATCGCCGGCGCGGACGTGCAGGGCGAGCGGGCGCTGCTCCTGAAGGCAGTGGGCGCGCGGCGCGAGCAGCTGGCGTCGCCCGGCCTGATGGACCGTGCGCGCAGCGTGTTCGGTGGCACGTCGAGCGCGATGAACGAGGTGACAGGGTACGCGTCCCGCATCGCCGGCTCGCAGCGCGCGGACCTGATGCGGCAGTCCACGGTCATCGACCTCAACGGCGGGACGGGCGCGCTCCAGCAGCGGTGGAACGACTCGTGCGCGCCCACGTCGCAGCAGATCGCCCGCGCGGAAGCGGACCCGGTCTACGCGCGCAAGCTGCATGACGAGCCCATCCACAGCACGGACTCCAACACCGCCATCGGCCGCGAGCAGGCGGACGCGCTGAAGAACAACGGCGGCGTCGCGGTGGAGCGCGGCCAGGCCGGCGGTTCGGGCATGTGGCCGGAGGCCACGCTGGACACGCAGGTGGGCCGCTACAACAACCACACCTACGCCCGCAACGACATCGCCGACACGCCGGCGGCCCGCCAGAGTTCGTTGGATCGCGCGGACACGCTGCTGAAGGACGGCATCGACGTGCCCATCGTGGTGAACTGGGACGGCGGTGGCTCGCACGCGCTGATGCTGACCGACGTGCGCGGCGAAGGCGCTGACCGGCAGTACCTGCTGACCGACCCGTGGAACGGACAGACCGGATGGATCAAGGGCAGCGACGTGGCCAGCGGAAGCACCAACTTCATGGCCGGTACCGGCAAGCTCAGCATCACCTACGAGTAGCCGTGATGCTGGGGGGGCTCTGGAGCATGCTGTTCGGATGCAAGTCCGCGACGCCCGGCGCGGCGAAGGTGCCGGGCACGCCGTTCAATCCGCAGACGGCGGGCTGCTACGAGCGGCTGCAGAAGGTGGGCCCCGCGTACCAGCAGGGCTACCAGGAGATGGCGGCGCTGCTCGGTGAGCCCGCGCCGCTCGTGTCCCTGCTGCCGCGCGTGGTGTCCACGCACGAGCGGGTGCTCCAGGCGGGCCGCGCCGGGCCCCTGAACCCCAAGATGCTGGAGGAGGACGTCTACCTCTGCTGCATGCGCGACACCCTGGAGGGCCGGGTGGCCCGCGAGGTGCGTGCGACGGTGGAGGGGGACGCGGGGACGCAGGACAAGCGCGCGCGGTTGGAGGCGCTGCTGGAGGGGGTGCGTGGGTTGCCCTGGTCGGGCCCCAAGTGGACGACGATGGAGCGCCCCGCCATCGAGAAGCACGTGCAGGACGCGCTCGCGGCGCTGCCGTGATGTGATGGGCGCGCCACTTCTTCTTTTTGGGTGAACCCATGGGAACCGTCGAAAACGTCGACCTGTCGGCCACGCGTCCCTCGGAGTACCTGCGCGAGGGGCTGTTGTCCCCGGAGGGCAAGCCGCGCGAGGGGCTCAACGGCCAGCACTCGCTGGGCATGGCCCACCGGCTGAAGCTGGAGGGCACCTCGCAGACCACGGTGCTGGAGCTGCTGGAGAGCCTGCGCAAGGCGTCCGAGCGCCTCATCCCCAAGGACGCGGACAACACGCCCCTGAAGGAAGCGTCGCGCAAGGCGCTGGACACGGCGTGGAGCGCCACGGGCCCCGCGGGCACCGGCGTGTTGGGCGAGCTGCGCGTGGCGGTGCTGCCGTGGGTGAAGGACACGCGCACCCTGGCGGCGATGCTGCTGCACGTGGAGCGCATCGCCCGGCAGCTGGGGCTGGTGTCCACCGCGCCGCCTCCGAAGGCGTAGCGCCGGTCGCCTGCTGGTGGAGCGACCGGGCGTCCTGGGGGCATGGGACGCGCGGACAGGGTGGGGGTGCTGGCCGATCGCGTCATGGGGCCGCACCTTTTCCGCCATGGAACAGGCACGGGACAGCAGGCATCACGTGGTCATCGTCGGGGCGGGCTTTGGCGGGCTGGAGGCCGCGAAGGCGCTGGGCAAGGCGCGTGACGTGCGGGTGACGGTGGTGGACCGCTACAACCACCACCTCTTCCAGCCGCTCCTGTACCAGGTGGCGACGGCGGTGCTGAACCCGGCGGACATCTCCGCGCCCATCCGCAGCGTGCTCAAGGCGCGCAACACGCAGGTGATGCTGGCGGAGGCGAAGTCGGTGGATCCGCGCCGCAAGGTGCTGGTCGTCGAAGGCGGAGAGATTCCCTACGACTCGCTGGTGGTGGCCACGGGCGCGGCGCACTCGTACTTCAAGCATCCGGAGTGGGCGCAGGTGGCGCCCGGGCTGAAGACGCTGGAGGACGCGGTGCGGATCCGCGAGCGCGTGCTGACGGCCTTCGAGGCCGCGGAGCGCGAGTCGGACCCGGCGCGCCAGCGCGAGTGGATGACGTTCGTCATCATCGGCGCGGGGCCCACGGGGGTGGAGCTGGCGGGGGCGCTCGCGTACATGACGCGGCACTCGCTGCCGAAGGACTTCCGGCGCATCGACACGCGACAGGCGCGGGTGCTGTTGCTGGAGGGCCTGCCGCGGGTGCTGACGGCGTATCCGGAGGAGCTGTCCCAGGATGCGCAACGCGACCTGGAGAAGCTGCACGTGGAGGTGCGCACCGGGGCCATGGTGACGGGCATCGACGCGGAGGGCGTCACGGTGGGCGAGGAGCGCATTCCCACGCGCACGGTGCTGTGGGGCGCGGGCGTGGCGGCGTCGCCGCTGGTGCGCTCGCTGGATGTGCCGTTGGACCGCGCAGGGCGAGTGAAGGTGACGCCCCAGTTGACCGTGCCGGGCCACAATGACGTGTATGTGATTGGCGACGTGGCGTCGGTGGAGCAGAACGGCAAGCCGGTGCCGGGCATCGCGCCGGCGGCGATGCAGATGGGGCGGCACGTGGCGAAGACGGTGCGCGACCGGCTGGTTCGCAAGCCGCTCCAGGCGTTCCGCTACCACGACAAGGGCAACTTCGCGGTGATTGGCCGGGGCTACGCGGTGGGGGTGCTCTTCGACAAGTGGCGCATGCGCGGCAAGTCCGCGTGGCTCGTCTGGGCGGGCGTGCACATCGCCTACCTGATTGGCTTCCGCAACCGGCTGTCGGTGATGCTCAACTGGGGCTACACGTTCTTCACCCAGGGCGGTCGGGACATGAGGCTCATCACCGGCAAGGTGGCGCCCCGGATGCCGGCCCTGGAGCAGGGGCCGTCCGTGCCCGCTGTCACGGTGCCGCCCGCCCTGCCGGTGGCCCGGCCCGCGCCGGTGCACTGAGGCCGGAGGGCGCGCTAGGCTCCGCGTCCGTCGGGCGCAGCCCACGCGAGGAGCACGGACATGGCGCAGGATCTGGACACGTTGCTCAAGGCGCTCCAGGCGTTGACCCAGGCCGCGCAGCAGCCCGGCCGGTTGTCCCGCGCGCAGCTGGAGGACGAGGTGGGCCGCATGACCGTCGCCCTGCGCGAGACGCTGGAGGAGCTGACCCGTCAGCTTCCCGCCCACCTGGCGCCCACGTCGGCGCTGCTGGTGGAGGCGGTCCGCTCGCAGCTCTCCGGGATGTTGCAGCAGGGCGGCACGGACGTGGCGCCCACGGAGAAGACCCAGCAGCTGCGCCAGGAGCTGGAGCTGCTCAAGCGCGGCTTCATCCGGAGCTGATCCGCCCGGGCTCCCGGCCGGAACGACGACGGCCCGTCCTCCGACAAGCGGGGAACGGGCCGTTCAACTTCAAAGAGGGGAAGCGGAAGCTCAGGCCGCGCCGCCCACCGGCGCCGCGCCACCAGTCGCACCACCGACCGCCGCGCCGCCGCCCTGCGCACCCATCGCCTGCTGGAGCTGGCTGATCATCTGGGTCAGCTGCTGCAGGACCTTCATCAGCTTCTTGATGGGGTCCTTCTCGTCCTCGTCCTCGGCGATGCCACCGGCGCCGGAGCTGCCCTCGGCACCCTGGGCCTGCTGGGCCTGCTCGGGCCCGCCCGCACCCTCGGCGCCGCCCGCGCCTTCCGCTCCGCCCGCGCCCTCGGCC
>NZ_RAWA01000126.1 GCF_003611675.1 Corallococcus sp. CA053C | reverse complement strand
CCAGCCCCCCGCGCTGCGACTGCCGGACACGGTGCGTCCGGTCCACTACGAACTCGACCTGACGCTGCTCCCCGCGAAGGCCACCTATCCGGGCCACGTCACCATCGACGTGGAGGTGCGCGCGCCGGTGCGCCAGGTGTGGCTGCATGCCCAGGACCTGGAGGTGACCCGGGCCCGGGTGACGGTGGGAGGCCGCACCTTCGACGCGAAGCCCGTCACCGCGAGCGAAGGGCGTCTGGGATTGCTGCTGCCGGAGGCGCTGCCCGCGGGCACGGCGCAGCTCGCCCTGGAGTTCACCGGGAAGATCGACCCCGAGCGCAGCCAGGGCATCTACGTCCAGGAGGAAGGTGGTGAGCCGTACCTCTACACGTTCTTCGAGCCCATCGACGCGCGGCGCGCCTTCCCGAGCTTCGACGAGCCGACCTTCAAGGTGCCCTGGAAGCTCCGCCTCACGGTGAAGCCGGGACACGTCGCGCTGGCCAACGCCGCCGCCGTCTCACGTGAGCCCGTGTCGGGCGGGCTGGAGCGCGTGACGTTCGCGGAGAGCAAGCCCATGCCCAGCTACCTCGTGGCCTTCATGGTGGGGCCCTTCGACGTGGTGGATGCGGGCACCGTGGGACGCCGACACGTGCCGTTGAAGTTCGTCGTCCCGAGAGGGAGGGGCGCGGAGACGCGCTTCGCCGCGAGCGTCACGCCGCGCATCGTGGCGGGCCTGGAGGACTTCTTCGACCAGGAGTATCCCTACGACAAGCTGGAGGTGGCGGTGGTGCCGCGCTACTGGGGCACCATGGAGCACCCGGGGCTCGTGGCGCTCGGGCAGCCGCTGACGCTGATTCCTCCGGGGGAGGAGACGCTGGCCCGGCGCAGGGCCTACGTCACCATCGCCAACCATGAATTGGGGCACTACTGGTTTGGCAATATCGTCACGTGCAGGTGGTGGGATGACATCTGGTTGAACGAGTCGTTCACCGCGTGGCTGGATCGACAGACGGTGGACCGGCTGGAGCCGTCCTGGAGCTTCCAGCAGGAGCGGGCCATGAATGCGATGCGTTCGGCGCTGGAGTCAGACGCGCTGGAGGCCGCGCTGCCCGTGCGCAAGCCGGTGGAGAGCAACGATGACATCGTCGGCGCGTTCGACAATGGGACGACGTATGACAAGGGCTCGTCCGTCATCGCCATGTTCGAGGCGTGGATGGGACCGAAGCCCTTCCAGGAGATGCTGCGTGGGTATGTCCGCAAGCACGCGTGGCGGACCGTGACGACGGAGGACTTCCTGGCGGAGGTGTCCGCGGCGGTGGGTCCGGAGGTGGCGCGCTCCTTCAAGGGCTTCGTGGAGCAGGGCGGGGCGCCGCGTGTCTCCGCGCAGGTGTCGTGTCCGGCGGGCGGGGCGCCGACGGTGAAGCTGTCGCAGGAGCGCTACCTGCCCGCGGGCTCCAAGGCGGGCGCCCGGCAGGAGTGGCTCGTGCCCGTCTGCCTGCGCGCGGGAACGGGCACGAAGTCCACCCGCGTGTGTTCGATGATGCAGGGCCCCACGGCGGAGGTGACGCTGCCCACGAAGCAGTGCCCGGCGTGGGTCCTGCTCAACGAGGGTGGCACGGGCTACTACCGCTCGGGCTATACGCGCGAGCAACTCACGACGCTGCTGGCGACGCCGGTGGCGGCGTTCACGACCGGGGAGCAGGTGGCCTTGTGGGCGGACGTGGACGCGGCGGTGGGCCGTGGAGACCTGTTGCTCGGGGAGGCCTTGAAGGCCGTGCCCGCCACCGCGCGCTCGAAGGAGCGGCTCGTGGTGGAGAGCGGGGCTTCGCTGCTGGAGCGGGTGCGGTTGGACCGTCTCTCCGTGGAGGAGCGGAGGCGCTATCGCGCCTGGGTGGCCTCGCTCTATGCGCCGCGCGCGCGGGCGCTGGGCTGGGTGTCGAAGCCCGGTGATGACGACGCCGTGAAGCAGGCGCGCTCGCTCTTCCTGCAACTGGCGGCCGGAGTGGGGGAGGACGCCGTGCTGGTGACGCAAGCCACGCCGTTGGTGCTCGCGTGGCTGAAGGACCGCAAGTCCGTGGACCCGGAGGCCTTGAGCAGCGCACTGCCCCGCGCGGCGACGCATGGCAATGCCGCGTTGTTCGATGCGTTGTTGGAGGCCGCGAAGAAGGAACCCAACCGCAATGAGCGCGTCCGGTTGCTGTCGGCGCTGGGCTACTTCCGCGTGCCGGAGCTGACGCGGCGGGCGTTGGGCCTCGTGGTGGGTTCGGACTTCGACACGCGGGATGCGCTGATCATCCTCCGGACGGCGCTGGTCCTGCCGGAGACGCAATCCCTGGCGTGGGGCTTCTACCGCGAGCAGTTCGATACCCTGGCGAAGCGACTCCGCTCCGACGAGCTGGGAGGCCTCATCAACCAGGTGGGGAACCTCTGTGATGTCGCCCAGCTCACGGAGGCGGAAGCCTTCCTCACGCCCCGGGTGAAGCAGGTGGAGGGCGGACCGCGCGCACTGGCCCGGGCGCTGGAGTCCATCCGGCTGTGCATCGAATCCGAGAAGCTTCATCAGCAGAGCGTCCGGGACTTCCTGCACTGAGTTACATTCATTTACACGCGGCACATACGCCAGAGACATGCGAGGCGTGGAGTGCGAACCGTCCAACCGGCCTTCGGGCCCAGGGAGGTTCCATGTCCCGTCTTCTGCGTGCACTCCAGCGCATGCGCGTGCTGTTCCTCGCAATAGGGCTCCTGCTGCGGGCCCCCGCGGCCTCCGCGGCGCCGCCGGACGTTCCGCGCGCCGCCTCGGCCGCCGCGGAGGGCATCGACCCCAAGGCCTTGCAACAGCTCCTCCAGGGCGCCGAGGCGTCGAAGTCGAGCGCCGTGGTCATCCTGAAGAACGGGAAGCTCGTGGGCGAGTGGTCCTTCGGTCACGCGCCCGTGCGCATCGAGGCGATGTCCGTCACCAAGTCCGTCGTGGGGCTCGCGGTGCTGAAGCTGCTGGCGGACGGGAAGATTGCGTCCCTGGACGTGCCCCTGCACACGTACTTCCCGGAGTGGAACCAGGGCCGCAAGAAGGACATCACCCTGCGCCACCTGCTCACCCATACGTCGGGGCTCCAGTCGGACGCGAGGGCGGAGGAGATCTACCGGAGCCCGGACTTCGTGAAGCTCGCCCTGGCGGCGGAGCTGACCGAGCCGCCGGGCACGGCCTTCCGGTACAACAACAAGGCCGTCAACCTGCTGGCCGCCGTCGTCCAGAAGGCGTCCGGCAAGCGGCTGGACCGCTACCTCGCGGACGCCCTCTTCCGGCCCATGGGCATCACCGACTTCGGCTGGACGCTGGACGACGCGGGCAACCCGCACGTCATGGCGGGCGTGCAGCTCCGGCCGCGAGACCTGGCGAAGCTCGGGCAGCTGATGCTCGACGGCGGCGTGTGGCAGGGCTGCCGTCTCCTCCCGGCCGAGTGGGTGAAGCAGGCCACGACGCCGGGAGAAGGCGTGTTCTCCCCCGGCGGGCTGCTGTGGTGGTCCGAGTATGCCTGGATGCGGTTCACGGTGGACGACGCGCTCCTCGACGCGTGGAAGAAGGCGGGCGTGCCCGACGCGCTCCTCCAGGACATGGCCCCGCTGAAGGGCCGGACGTTCACGGACGAGCAGGCCTACCTCGACGCGCTGGGCTCGCGGCTGCCGGCCCTCAAGAAGGAGGTGCATGGGCGCCACCTGAGGCTCGCCACCGTGGAGAAAGGCCCCCGTGTCGGCTTCAACGCCAATGGCTACCTCGGGCAGTACCTGCTCGTTGTCCCCGAGCACCGGCTGGTCGCGGTGCGGATGTTCACCCCGCTGGATGAGACCGGGCCGCAGCCCGATGAGTCCGTCTCCTTCAATGACTTCATCCCCCGCGCGCTCGCCCTGGTCGATGTCAGCCAGACGCCTGTCTTAGGAGAGGCGATCAAGGCGCGAGGTGCGGCCACGCCGCGCTAGGCTATGGCCATGACAGGCTCCACGGCGCCGCAGTCCCCCATCCAGGTCCTGCTCATCGAGGACGACGTCCACCTGGCCCGGCTCACGGCCGAGTACCTGGAGCGCCACGGCGTGCGGACCTGCTGCGCGCACGATGGAGAGCGCGGGCTGGCCGAGGCGGCGCGGCGCACCTTCGATGCCATCCTCATCGACGTCATGCTGCCCCGGAAGGACGGGCTCACCGTGTGTCGCGAGCTGCGGACGCGCTCGGCGGTGCCCATCCTCATGCTCACCGCGCGCGGCGAGGAGGCGGACCGGGTGATGGGGTTGGAGCTGGGCGCGGACGACTACGTGTCCAAGCCCTTCTCCTCACGCGAGCTGCTGGCGCGCATCACCGCGCAGGTGCGCCGCAGCCGCGGCCTGCTGGGCCCGGCGCGCGAGGTGCTGCGCGTGGGGCCGCTCACGCTGGACAGGGCGGGCCGGCGGGCCGCGCTGAACGGGCAGGAGCTGGCGCTGACGCAGCAGGAGTTCTCCCTGCTCTGCGCGCTCGCGGAGCGGGCCGGACGGGTGCTGTCCCGCGAGCAGCTCCTGGAGCTGGCGAACGGCGGCGTCGAGGGGCCGGTGGACCGCGCCATCGACGTGCACGTGTCACGGCTGCGTCAGAAGCTGGGAGACGACGCGCGCCATCCCCGGTTGCTCAAGACGGTGCGCGGCGTGGGCTACGTGCTGGAGCAGGGAGAGGGCTCATGAGCGGGACGGTGTCCCGGCCGCGCCGGCTGTTCTGGTACATCTACGCGTATGGCCTGCTGATGCTGTTGGGGGCGTACGTGGTGTTCGAGGTTTCTCTCCCGGTGGCGTTTGCTCTCTCTACCGACGTCATGGACTTCCGGATGGAGGCCCTGCACCTGGCCGAGCTGGCCAGCGCGAAGTCTCCAGAGCTGGCTCGGGAGCTGGGTCCGCCCGCCGCGGCGAAGGGCAGGCAGGCCACCCTGTACGGAGTCGGTGGAGAGCTGCTGGCCTCGTCGGTCCAACCTCCATTGTCCCCCTTCACGCCCGCACACCTGCGCGCCGCGAAGGACCGGCTGCAGTGGGTCCCACCTCCCGTGGGGGCCCTCACGGCCGAGGAGCTGCGCGACCTGAAGGTCCGGCAGTTGTGGGTCTTCCAGGATAACACCTTCGTGTACCACGTCGCCCCCGTCTGGAACGGCGACACGCTCGCGGGCTACGTGGTGACGGCAAACCCGCGTCGTTTCTCGTTTTATGAACTCGTGGGCGGTCTGATGGTCTTCGAGCTGTTCGTGCTGGCGGGCCTGTCCTTCCCGATGGCGCGGGTGCTCGCCGCGCCGCTGGAGCGGCTGACCGCGGCGGTACGGGAGTTCGGCCAGGGCCGCCTGTCCGCCCGCGCGCTGCTGAAGGGCCGTCACGAAGTGGCGGAGCTGGGGCGCACGTTCGACGAGATGGCCGCGCGGATGGAGTCCCTCATCCGGGGCCAGAAGGAGCTGCTGGCCAACGTGTCCCATGAGCTGCGCACGCCCCTGTCCCGGCTGGGCGTCACGCTGGACCTCGTCGAGGAGGGCCAGCCGGACGAGCTGGCGAGGCGCCTGCCGGAGCTGCGCCGCGACATCGGAGAGCTGCAACAGCTCGTGGACGGCGTGCTGCAGATGGCGAGGCTCGACCTCGCCGCCAACCAGGCCGGGCAGCCAGGCCTCGGCGTCCAGCGGAGCGCCCTGGATCCCGCCGACTTCCTGCGCGACACCGCCGAGCGCTTCCGGCAAGTCCACCCCGAGTGCCCGCTCCAACTGGAGCTGGCCCCCGGGCTGCCGGCGCTGGAGGCGGACGCGGTGCTCCTGCGGCGCGCGGTGCACAACCTGCTCGACAACGCGCGCAAGTACTCGGAGCCCGGCAGTCCGGTGACGCTGCGGGCCCGCGCGGATGCGGGCACGGTCCACGTGGAGGTGGAGGACCGGGGCATCGGCATCAGCGCCGCTGACCTGCCGAGCCTCTCCACCCCCTTCTTCCGGACCGACCGCAGCCGCACGCGGGACACCGGAGGCGTGGGACTGGGGCTCACCCTGGTGCGCCGCATCGTGGAGGCCCATGGCGGCACGCTCGCCATTCACAGCGTGCCCGAGGGCGGTACGCGCGTGACGCTCACGCTGCCGCGAGCACCGGCGGCGCTGGTTGTCGCGCGGAACGCGTCGGAGGACGAATCACGCCAGGTTGAATCCGCGTCCGTTCAGCCGAACAGGAAGTTTCGTGTCCGGTAAAGCCAAACGCACCCGGAGTGTAACCGCGTGTTGACGGCGGGTATTTCTATTTTTTATGATTCTCCTGGTAGTTCACGACATCCCAGGAGCGTCAGCTGTGAAATCCTCTCGCAAAAACGCATCCCTCGCCGCGGCCCTCCCGTTGATCCTCGCCGCTGGATCCGCTTCCGCCGCGAGCCGCGTCGACCTCCATCAGCAGGACATCGGGGTGATCCGCCAGCAGCCCGCGGCCATCGCCGCCACGGGAGGCGCCGACCGGGAGCCTGCCCGCCATGCCCAGGCGCTGGGCCTGGATGCCGATTCGCGCCTGTCGCTGATTGAAAGCGTCAGTGACCACGGCGTGCGCAACCACCGCTACCAGCAGACCTTCCGGGGCCTCCCCATCTTCGGCGAGCACGTGATCGTCAACGAGGATGCCAACGGTGAGCTCCGCGCGTTGTTCGGACGCAAGGTCACGGGTCTGGAGCGGGAGATTTCGGAGGGTGCCCCCCGGCTGTCCTCCGCGCAGGCGCTGGACATCGCGAAGGGGGCCAGTCTGGGCAGCCGCGTTCGCGCCATGCTCGTCACCGATGAAAGCTCCCGGTTGATGATCTTCATCGACGACGACGGCCGTGCCCACAAGGCCTACGTCGTCAGCTACTTCGCGGACGTCTTCGGCGGGGGTTCGCCGACGCGGCCCCTGGTCATCGTCGACGCGGAGGATGGCCGGGTGCTCAAACAGTGGGAGAACCTGCAGCACGTGCTGATTGGCACCGGTCCTGGCGGCAACCTCAAGACGGGTCAGTATGAGTACGGCACGAACTACGGCTACATGGACGTGACGCAGTCGGGCACCACGTGCACGATGAGCAACACCAACGTCCAGACCGTCAACCTCAACGGCGGCACGTCCGGCTCCACCCCGTTCTCCTACGTCTGTCCGCGCAACACCGTGAAGAACATCAACGGTGCGTATTCGCCGCTCAACGACGCGCATTACTTCGGCAGCGTCATCTTCAACATGTATCAGGCCTATGTCGGCAAGGCCCCGCTGACCTTCCAGCTCACGATGCGGGTGCACTACTCCACCGGCTACGAGAACGCCTTCTGGAACGGCTCGGCGATGACCTTTGGCGACGGGGCCACGACGTTCTATCCGCTGGTCAGCCTGGACGTCGCCTCGCATGAGGTCTCGCACGGCTTCACCGAGCAGAACTCGGGGTTGATCTACTCTGGCCAGTCCGGAGGCATCAACGAGGCCTACTCCGACATCGCGGGCGAGGCCGCCGAGTACTACATGCGTGGCGGCAATGACTTCCTCGTTGGCGCCGACATCTTCAAGAGCAGCGGGGCGCTGCGCTACATGGCCAATCCGCCGCTGGATGGCAGCTCCATCGGCCATGCCTCCAACTATTACAACGGCCTGGACGTGCACTACTCGTCCGGTGTGTACAACAAGGCCTTCTACCTGCTGGCCACCCGGGCGGGTTGGAACACGCCGCGAGCCTTCCAGGTCTTCGCCCGCGCCAACGACCTGTACTGGACCCCGAGCACGGACTTCAACCAGGGCGCGTGCGGCGTGCAGACCGCGGCGCAGGACTACGGCTACAACGTCTCCGACGTCGCCGCGGCCTTCTCGTCGGTGGGCGTGGCCTGCGGCGGCGGCGCGGTCGAGCTGTTCCGGCAGACGGACACCAGCGGCAAGCTCACCATCGCGGTGTTCGAGCGCTATTCGACGACGAGCGCCAGCGTCAACACCAACTTCGCGGTGACCGTGCCGGCTGACTTCGTGGTGATTGGCGGTGGCGGTGAGGGCAAGGAGACCCCGGCGGGCAACCTGCTGACCGCCTCGTATCCGGACTCCGGGCTGACGTCCTGGCTGGTCTCCACCAAGCAGCACATCGATACCGATCCGGTGCAGGTGCGTGCCTGGGCCATCGGTCTGAAGGTCGCGGGGCTGACCCCGGCGCAGCTGCGCAGCTACCTGACCGTCAGCTCGGCGACGAGCGCCTCGGTCGCGCATCCCGACGTCACCGCGTCGCTGCCGGCGGGCTACGTGCTGGTGGGCGGCGGCATCAATGTGAACTGGAGCGGCGCGGGCAACCTGGCCACCGCGTCGGCGCCCTCCACCTCGACCTCCTGGCGCGTGCGCTCGAAGGACCATGTCAACTCCTCGCCCGCGACGGCGCAGGCCTATGCGATTGGCATCAACAGCTCCATCCCGGGCGTCGGCACGATTGGCAACGTCATCAACGGGGGCACGTCGGCGGTGGTCGCGCATCCCAGCTACACGGTGGGCCTGACCAGCGGCTATGCGCTCAGCGGCTGCGGCGCGTTCGTGAACTGGAGCGGCTCCGGCAACCTGCTGTGGCAGATCAAGCCGGTCAACTCGGGCTGCACGGTCGCGTCGAAGGACCACGTCGAGTCCTCGCCGGCTTCGATCTCCGGCTACACGATCGGCCTGCGCGCGTTCTAAGAGGTTGTCGGCAGGGGGCAGGGAGGCCGTCCTTCGGGCGGTCTCCCATTGCCCCGAAGCTTCACGCATGGCTCGATGGGGGCTCGTCACCTGGAGGCATCCCATCATGAGCCAGCCCGATCCCGCCTACGACGTCCGCGACAGCGAGTCCCTGCAGGCGATGTTCGGTCCCGTGGATGAGCGGTCGTTGTTCAAGGAGCGGGACCACGTCGACGCGAACTACCGGGCGCTCATCGAGGCGTCGCCGTTCTTCGCGCTCGCGACGGCGGGGCCGGAGGGGCTCGACTGCTCGCCCCGGGGCGACCCGCGCGGCTTCGTCGAGGTGCTGGACGAGCGGACCCTGGTGGTGCCGGACCGGCGCGGCAACAACCGCATCGACAGCCTGCGCAACCTGATCGTGGATCCGCGCGTGGCCCTGCTGTTCCTCATCCCGGGGAGGGGCGAGACGCTGCGCGTGAATGGCCGCGCGCGCCTCAACACGGACCCCGCCGTGCTTGCGCGTCACACCCGGGACGGCAAGGTGCCCAAGCTGGTGCTCGTCATCGCGGTGGACACCGTGTTCTTCCAGTGCTCGCGCGCCGTGGTTCGCGCGGAACTGTGGAACCCGGCGAAGCACGTGGCGCGTGGTGAGCTGCCCTCGGCGGGGAGGATCCTCGCGGACGCGAGCCCCCGCCCGTTCGATGCGGAGACCTACGACAGCGCCCTCCCGGAGCGCGTCCGGGGCTCGCTGTACTGAGCCTCAAGGCCTGTGCGTCAGGGGCCCTGGGGCACGGCCTCGTGCTCCCGGCACAGCAGCTGGCTGTCCTCGCGTGACAGCGGCTCCTTCGTCAGGCCGCAGCGGAAGCGTCCCGGGCCCTCGCGCTGGAAGTGCTTGCAGGTGCCGCAGGCGCCGAAGCTGCGCTGGGCATTCGCGGCCTGCAGCGAGCGCAACAGCCCGGTGAGCGCCGCTTCGAGCGCCTCGCCCTCGCCGGGCAGCCCCGTGAGGGCCCGCTTGAAGAGCGCGGGGGGCAGGGCCTCCTTCAGCACCGCGCGGCCGTCTTCCGTCACCAGCAGGTGGACGACGCGCCGGTCCTCCGTGTCGGGCTGCTTCCGCAACAGTCCCTTCTCCTCCAGCAAGAGGAGCGTCTGGGACACGGTGCCCTTGGTGAGTCCCAGGTACTCCGTCAGCGCCGCGGGCGTGTTGCTGTAGCGGTTGCACGATTGCAGGTAGCGCAGCGCCTGGAGGTGCACCGGCTGCAACCCGTGGCGCAGCCCCGCCGCCCGCTCCTCCGTGCGGAGCAGGTTCCCGAGTCGCTCGAGCAACGCGTAGAGGCGGTCGACAGCCATGGACCAGAAGGTATCGGGACGACACCGACTTGACAAGCGGAGGCGACGGGCGCATTTGGTATCGAGTCGATACCAATTGGCCTGCCGCTCAACCCGTTGTCCCCTGGAGCACCCCATGACGACGCCCACCATTGCCCCTGTCGGCCCCATGAATACGCCTGCCGCCTCCGAGCCCACGCTCGCCGCGCTGAAGGCGAAGTTCGGAACCGTCCCGAAGATGTTCTCCACCTTCGCGCACTCTCCCGCGGCGCTCGACGCCGTGGCGGGCTACTTCAACGCCATGGGCGGCGCGAAGCTGTCGGCGCGCACGCAGGAGGCCATCGCCATCGCGGTGGCGGAGCTGAACCACTGCACCTACTGCCTCTCCGCGCACACGGCGCTGGCGAAGGGGCAGGGCGTGAAGGCGGATGAGCTGAGTGGCTTCCGCACGGGCCGCTCGGCGGATCCGCGCGAGCAGGCCATCCTGGACCTGGCCGTCGCCATCGCCCGCACGCGGGCGGCGGACGTGGGCCCGCAGCTCGCGCAGGCACGCAGGGCGGGGCTGGGGGACGCGGAGCTGGTGGAGGTGGTGGCCGCCGTCGCGCAGAACGTGCTCACCAACTACCTCAACGTGGTGGCCGGCACCGAGGTGGACTTCCCCCGCGTCGCCTGAGCCGCGTCCGCTCGGGGGCGCCGGCACGGTCGCGGCGCCTCCGGCTGCTTGGGGTTCAACACCCGCCAACGCGGACCCAAGAGTTTGCTTGAGTTCAAACCCGGAAAACGGGAAGGAGACGGAACACCAAGGAGCGTCTCAATGAACGTTCGTCACCTGCCCGCCGTGGTTCGCCGTACCGGGCTGGCTGTAGTTTTCGCCGCGGTCGCTGCCTGTGGAGGGAAGCCGGAGAGCGACCCCGAGCTCCAGAATCAAGCCGCCGCGGTGACCGCGGGTTCCCGGCTCGTCGGCGTGCAGTCCGGCCGCTGCCTCGACGTGGCGCAGAACAGCCAGACGCCGGGGCAGGTGCTGCACATCTACGATTGCCACGGTCAGGCGAACCAGCGGTTCCTGTTCACGCCCGAGGGCGAGCTGCGCGTGTTCGACGGCGCCTGGTGCGTCCAGCCCGCGACCGCCACCGCCGGGGCCAGCGCGGTCATCGCCGCCTGCACCGGGGCGGCGAACCAGCGGTGGGTCCGCAACGCCAACGGCGCGGTCGTCAATACGTCGTCCTCGCTGTGCCTCGACGTGTCCGGCCAGGCCACCGCCAACAGCTCGCCGGTGGTCGCCTGGAATTGCAACGGCCAGACGAACCAGCAGTGGTCGTTTCCGCCCGACGCCCAGCCCCCCACCGTGCCCACGGGGCTCACGCTGTCCAACGTGACGTGCAACTCGGCCACGCTCTCGTGGTCCCCGTCCACGGACAACGAGGGGGTCGCCTTCTACGACGTCTACCATGACGGCCAGTTGATGAAGACGGTCTCCGCCGCCACGGTGTCCACCGCGCTGACCGTGGTCCCTGGCGCGACCTGGGGCCTGTATGTGAATGCGCGGGACGCGGTGGGCAATGTCTCTCAGGGCAGCGCCACGCTCTCCATCACCCCTCCGCCGTGCCAGGTGGACACCCAGCCTCCCACCGTCCCGACCGGCGTCACCGCCTCCGCCTCGGGCACCAGCGTCACCGTGAGCTGGACCGCGTCCACCGACAACGTGGGCGTGAGCGCGTACGACGTGTTCCGGGGGGGCGTGAAGATCGCGACGGTGCCGGGCTCGCCGCCCGGGACGTCCTTCTTCGACAGCGGCCTCTCTCCGAACACGGCCTATGCCTACGCCGTGCTCGCCCGTGACGCCCAGGGCAATGCGTCCGCCCAGAGTTCGGCCGTGACGGTCACCACCGGCCAGGCGTGCGCGAACGCCGTCTGCTCCGTCACCCAGATCGCCACCGACACGGACATCCCGTGGGGCCTGCTGAACCTGCCGGACGGCACCGTGCTCTACGGCCGCAGGGACGCGCAGAACATCGTTCGCCTGGATCCGGCCACGGGCGTGAAGACGTCGGTGGGCACCATCCCCAACGTGCAGAGCACCGACGGCGAGGGCGGGCTGATGGGGCTGGCCCTCTCTCCCACCTTCGCGAGCGACAACTGGCTGTACGTGATGCACACCTCGCCCACCGACAACCGCATCGTGCGCCTGAAGTACGAGAACGGCGCGCTCAACACCGCGTCGCTCCAGGTGCTGTTGCAGGGCATCGGCCGCAACAAGTTCCACAACGGCGGGCGCCTTCGCTTCGGACCGGACGGGAAGCTCTACGCGTCCACCGGGGATGCCCAGAACGGCGCCTACGCGCAGGACACCAACAACCTGGCCGGCAAGGTGCTGCGGCTCAACACCGACGGCACCGTCCCGTCCGACAACCCCTTTGGCAACTTCGTGTGGAGCTACGGCCACCGCAACCCGCAGGGGCTGGCCTTCGACTCCCAGGGCCGCCTCTGGGAACAGGAGTTCGGCAACTCCGTGATGGACGAGACCAACCTCATCCAGAAGGGTGGCAACTACGGCTGGCCGAACTGTGAAGGGACGGTGTCGCAGGGTGGTACGGGCTGCGCGACGGCCGGGTACATCGCCCCGAAGCAGACCTACTCCACGGCGGAAGGCTCCTGCTCCGGCATCGCGGTGGTCCGCGACGTCCTCTACGTGGCCTGCGCTCGCGGCTCGCGCCTCTACCGTGAGGTCATCAGCGGCACCAGCCTGACCAATGTGCAGCAGTTCTTCGTCGGCACCTACGGCCGGCTGCGCACCGTCGAGCCGACCCCTGACGGCAACCTGTGGATGACCACCACCAACCAGGGCGACAAGGACAGCATCCCCGACAACAGCAACGAGAAGATCTTCCGCGTCGTTCTCGGGCAGTAGGCCGCATCCCGGTCCCCGGAGCTGCCACGGCTCCGGGGATCCGGCTCAGGGAGAGCGGACGAAGAGCTCCTTGCCCGCGCGAATCGTGCATTTGACGTCGCTGAACCGCCGGACATCCGTGGCGGGATCACCGCCGAGGACCACGAGGTCCGCGTCGAGGCCCGGCTTGACGCGGCCCCGGCGCTCGGCGGCGCTCCAGCGTGCCGCGGGGGCGGTGGTCAGCGACGCGAGGATCTGCATCGGCGTCAGCCCCGCGTGGGCCATGAGGACGTATTCCTGCGTTGGGTCGAGGTCGGTCATGTACCCGACGTCGGTGCCGAACAACACCTGGCCCCCGGCGCTGGAGAACGCCGCGAGCTGCCGTTCGGCATCCGCGACGATGCCATCGCGCACGTCGGCGGGCAGCTTTGCCTTGGTGAGCTCGTAGCCCCAGAGCTGCAATGTCGGGACGACGGAGACGTTGCGCGCGACCAGCTGGCTGACGAGCTCGGCGCTCCACGCGGACTTCGGCGGATCAATGGTCGTGTGCACGAGGATGTCGACACCCGCCTGCACGGCGGCGCTCACACCCTCGGGATCGGTGGGATGCACCATGGTCAGGCCCCCCAGGCCGCGGGTTTCGGCCACCACGGCGCGCGCGATGTCCGAGGACATGCGCCGGATCTCGCCATGCCCCTGGGGCGTGGCGATGAACAGCTTGGTGCCCTGCGCGCCGCTCTCGAAGCTCTTGCGGACGATGGCGCGGGCCTCCTCCGCCGTCGCGGGTTGGGCAAGCTGTTGCAGCAGCGCGGGCGGCAGGTCGCGCAGGTAGAAGGGAATGCCGTTCTGCGGATACAGCGGGGCTCCGACGGAGAGGATCGCCGGGCCCCGCAGCTCGCCGCGCTCGATGCGCTGGCGAAGGGCCAAGGTGTTCGCGGGGTCGGAGCCGGTATCGACGACCGTCGTGAAGCCGAAGCGCGTGGTCATCCCGGTCAGGGGTGGCTGGAGTTCTTCGAGCGAGCGCCCCACGGCCCCGGCGAACGCAGGGTCCGTGAAGTGGACGTGGCTGTTCTGGAACCCGGCCGTGATCACCCCGCCGCCGCAGGCGTCCGCACGCCGGAGCCCGGTCGGCGGAGCCTCCGACGCGGAACCGACGGCTTCAATCTTCCCGCCGCTCACGACCATCCAGGCGTTGTCCATGGGCGGCGCGTCGGGAGCCACATAGAGCCGCGTGCCCGTCAGGAGCCAGCGATCAGCGGCAGCCGGCCGCTGGCTTGAGGCACAGCCTGTGATGGACAGACAGAGAAGGAGTGCGACCCGCTGCATGAGCCCTCGAATCGGGCTCTCAAAAGAGGAGCCCGTCAGACGGACACGTCCTGGTTGACGTACCCCGGCGCTACTTAGCCCATTGCCGCGACACCGGCGGGCGGGAAGTCAGCTCAGGGCCTTCCGGCGCGGTCCAGGATGGGGACGAGCACCGCGGCCAGGTCTCCCATCACGTTGATGTATCCCGTGATGTAGCGGCCCGTCTTGGGCACATAGAGCATGAAGCTCTGGTAGCCCGCCGTGCTCCCCAGATGCCCGATGGAGACGACCCCATTGGACTCGAGCTGCATCACACCGAGCCCGTATCCGAGCTGCCGTGACTCCGGGTCGACCGCCGACTGGAACGCGAGCATGGTCTCCAGGGTCGCCGCGCGCTCGAAGAGTGCACCGGCGCGGAGCTGTCTGAAGAAGGTGGTGAGGTCGGAGACGGTGGTCACCAGGGCGTGACCGCCAGAAGCCCCGGCCATCGAAGGGTCGACGAAGGTGAGGTCCGCCAGCCCCTCGTCGAGGGGGACATACCCTCGCGCGCAGGGCGTCGGGCAGCCAAGGTCTCCCGCCTCGGGCAGCTGCGTCTGCGAGAGCCCGGCCCGCTGGATGACCCGCTCCCGGACGATGTCTCGCCAGCTTCGGCCTTCCGCCGCGGAGAGGATCTCGCCGAGGAGCACGTAGTGGGTGTTCGAGTAGCTGTACCCCGCGCCAGGAGGGAACGTGGGCGACTGCGTTTCGACGACGCCGAGGATCTCGTCGAGCGTCCAGATGTGCTCCGGGTCGGACACGATGGCCTGGATCTTCTCATTCGTGACCCACTCCGCGACGCCCGCGCGGTGACCGAGCAGCATGGCCACGGTGATGGTCTCCGCATTCGGGATGCGGTCCGTCACGCTCGACGGCAGTCGCTCCGTCAGGGTGTCGTCCAGCGAGATCGTTCCCCGCTCGACGGACTGGAGCACGGCGGTGGCGACGAGGGTCTTGAGGATGCTGCCGGCGCGAAAGTGGTGCTGCGCGGACATGGGCAGCTTCTGCTCGACATCTCCGACACCGGCAGCGCCCATCCAGGTCGGGCCTTCGTCCGAGGTGACGGCCAGCGCGATGCCGGGAGTCACGCCTCTGGCGACGACGTCCTCAAGAATGACCTGCAGGTCCGTGTGCAGCGTCGTGGGCTCGTTGTCGTCATCGCCACCGCAAGCGCTGACCACTCCGGCCAGGCCGAGGAGCAGGGCGATGGAGAGCACGGCGAGCCTCGGACGCACACGGGGGCTTGTTGTGGCGCCGAGCGAGTCACTGTGTCTGATTTCGAGAATCCGGGAGTGGGTGTCCATTCCCATGAAACACCGCCCGGAGGCGTGCGTGTCACACGTCTCGAAGAAGAACCCGTGGGGGGCGTTCCCTCACGGCTCGTTGTCCAGGTCGTCCAGTTGTTCCTGTGCGAGCTGCCGGTAGTAGGGCACCACTTCGACAGCGAGTACGTCGCGCATTTCCTGGCGCGCGCTGTCGTAGTCCCCTGATTCCTCGTGGCGGTACATCCGGTGCAGCGCTCGCATCAGTCGCCACGAGCCCTCCTTGATGCGGCTGATGGACTCCCGGAGCAGCTCGCGCGCGCCCGCTTCTGTTGCGAGCGCTTCAGTCGCGTCCTGGATGGCGACGTCCTGGGCGGTGCGCAGGAGGAGCGCGCGAACGTCATCAGTCAGTTCGAGCGGTGCGCCATCGTTCAACACGCGGTGTGCAAGGGACCGAATCGGGTCCCATCGAGGGGTGTCATCCATGCCTACGGTCTCCTTGTCCGCCGGCCAGGACGGCACATGTCCAGGGGCCATTCCTTCTGGCCCTCGCACTGGCGCATGCAGTCGTAGCAGGGTCCCTTCCAGCCCGGTTGCGCCTTGCAGTCTCCATAGAACCGGATGCACTCCCGTTTCCACTCGGGAAGATCCGCGTTGTGCGAATCGTCCCAGACTTCCTCCTGGCCGTGGGTGCCCGTGGCACCGACCCCGGCCGCCATGAGGGTCGCGGCCTCGGCCGCGGTGAGGCCGCAGGCGGCGGGGTTGCCCGGGTGGGCTTCAATGCAACACGTCTCGCTGTCGATGCAGGTGCCAGCCGCGGTGGCGCAGCCCGTCAGGAGCGTGGCGATGACAAGAGCGGCAAGCCGCGTCGGGTTCGGGAGCATCTCGCAGGAGTCTGCTCAAGGCCCAATCCAAAGCAAGATTGCCACCCTGGCTACTGTCTCTGGGCGCCGTAGGGGCAGAACTGCAGCAGCTCCGCGATGGGGGGACGGCAGAGTTGCACGAGCTGCGTTTCATCCAGGAACGAGGACGTTCGTGCCTTGAGGAAACACGAGGCGGGATCATCTTCTGGCGTCGTGTACTGGCAGAGCTGGAGCGCCTGCGGATCCGCCAGGAAGCCTTTCTCCTGCACGCGTTGGAAGCACTTCGCCGGGGCGTCGGAACGCGCGCCCTGACAGAGCTGTGCCGCGACGGTTTCGCTCGTCCCGGTCCCCTCACGGGTCGCCTCGAAGCAGGAGTACTGGGGCTCCTCGTCCGGCGACGCCAGGGTCCGGCTCAACGCGGGAGCCCCAAGCAACAGGGCAGCCAGCCCCAGGACTCCCCTCCCGTCCCATGAGCGTTGCCTCTTCCCAAGCTGTTCCCGCATCGTGCACCCCCAGGCGAAGCTGGGAAGTCATTGTCAGCCGTGCACGGTGCGACTGTCGGCGGGCACGGCTGCCCGGTCCTTCAGGCCGTAATCCCTGACGACGTGGGACACGCGCAGGCGGTAGTCGCGGAACACGCTCTCCCGGCCCTCGCTCTGGGCCTCACGGTGGGCTTCCAGGCGTCGCCACTCCGCCACCGCCGCCTCGTCGCGCCAGTAGGACAACGACAGCAACTTGCCCGGCTCGCTGAGGCTCTGGAACCGCTCGATGGAGATGAAGCCATCGATGCCCGACAGCAGGGGCCGCAAGGCCGCCGCGAGGTCGAGATACCGCTGGCGGTGGTCCTCATGGGCCCAGACTTCGAAGATGACGGCAATCATCACAGACCTCCCAGGATGCGGGCGTTGGTGGATGCGCGCCAGGTGACGGAGCGCGACAGCGGGGTGAGCTCCAGGTCGCTCGCCAGCACATGGCCGGCGGCCGCGCGGGCCATCGTCACCGCGAGCTCCTGTCCCGGGCAGGCATGGGCGCCCAGGCCGAAGGTGAAGGTCCGGCGGTCGGGGCGACGTGGGAGGAATGCGTCGGGCTGGGGATTCACCCGGGGATCGCGATTCGCGGCGGCGAGCACGACCACCACCGTCGCGCCTGCTTCCAACACCGTCTCCGCCACGGTCGCGCGCACGGGGATGAAGCGCCGGGTGTTCTGGACCGGCGACCCGTGACGGGCTGCCTCCCGGACCACGTCGTCGAGGGTGCATTCGCCCCGTGCGACCTGCTCCCGCAACCCAGGCATCCGAGCGAAGGCCAGCAGCGACGCCCCCACGAGCCCTGCGGTCGCTTCATAGGCCTGGGTGAGCAGGCCCACCGCGTTGGGCACCAGCGCCTGCACCGGGCCCCCCTGCATCCGCGCTGCGAAGGCGCTCAACAGCGCCGGTGCGCGTGGCTGTGATTGAAGGCAGGCCGTCACGCGTTCGACCAGGCGCGCGGCGCCCCGGGCTCCCTCCGCGCCGGCCGCTGGATGGGCGACCGAACGGACATACGCATCCACCTCCCGCGCGCTCTCTTCCAGCGTCTCCTCCGCGAAACCCAGCAGCGAGCCGAGCACGTACACGGGAAGCTGAAGCGCTTGCTCCGGCAGGCGGGACAGGTGGGGTTCAGCGAAGAGGCGGGCGGACCAGCGGCGGCTCTCCGCTTCCACCGCGGGCAGCATCGTCGCGAGCGCCTCCGCCAGGGCGTGCTTCACGGCGGGGTAGGGCGCTCCGTCGTTCATCCGCAGGAGCCTCCCGAACAGCGCCCCCGCCGGAGTCCCTGCCAGGTGCGACGGAACGGGCTCCGCCTGGGGCCGCACCCGGCAGTGCTCGCTCGTGAGCACCGCCTGTACCGTGGCCGCATCCGCCGCGATCCAGGGCTCGAACCCCGCGATGCGTTGCAGGCCGCCCCGGGTACACAGGTCGGCGTAGTACGGGTAGGGGTCGGGGTGGGTGACGGCCTGATACGGGTCGGTGGGCGGTTGCATCGTTCCTCGCTTCCAGGACTCTCCTCCCTCGGGCCCCTCCGTGTGCTAGGAAATGGTTCGTCATGGAACGAACGATGAATGCAGGCCCGGACCTCGCCACGCTGGCCGGCGCCGTGGGCGATGCCACGCGGATCCGGATGCTGGAGCTGCTCATGGAGGGCCGGTCACTCGTCGCCAAGGAGCTGGCCTTCGGCACCGGCGTCAGCCCCGCGACGGCGACGGTGCACCTCAAGCGGCTGGAGCAGGCCCGGTTGATCCGCTCCACCAAACAGGGGCGCAACAAGGTGTTCCGGCTCGCCACGCCCACCGTCGCGCGCATGGTGGAGGCGCTGATGACGGTGGCGGTCCGTGGACCTCGCGCCTCGGCGACACCGGAGCCCCTCCGGGCCGCGCGCTATTGCTACGACCACCTCGCGGGGCGGCTCGGCATGGGCATCACCGATGCGCTCCTCCGCGAAGGGCACCTCTCACTCCGGCGCCGGGCCTTCGCGCTGACGCCGAGCGGTGAAGCGTGGTTCGAAGCGTTCGGAGTCGACCTGGAGCCCCTGCGCGACCAGCGGCGCCAGTTCGCCCACCGCTGCCTCGACTGGAGCGAGCGGCGCGACCACCTCGCCGGAGCGCTGGGGGCGGCGCTCGCCGCACGGGTGTTCGCGTTGGGCTGGGTCGAACGTCAACCCGACTCGCGCGGCCTCATCGTCACGTCCGCGG
Source organism: Corallococcus sp. CA053C (assembly GCF_003611675.1). Classification (GTDB taxonomy): domain Bacteria; phylum Myxococcota; class Myxococcia; order Myxococcales; family Myxococcaceae; genus Corallococcus. Next base: position 3,748 of record NZ_RAWA01000126.1, on the reverse strand, counting down.
GCCAGCGGGGCCTGCGGCGTCACTTCGGCGCGCTGTGAGCCGCGGAGGCGTCCGCACGCTCCTTCGCGCGCTGGATGGCGACGGACACGGCCTCGCCCACGGCGCGTGAGAGCCCGTGGGTTTCCAGCGCCTCCAGCCCCGCCACGGTGATGCCTCCCGGTGTCGCCACCTCCGAGATGAGACCCGAGGTGGTGGCGCCGGGCTCCGCCAGCAGCTTCGCCGCGCCGATGAGCGTGCCCCGCGCGAGCGCCGCCGCCTCCGTGGCCTCCATCCCGTGCGCCATCGCGGCCTGCGCCAGCGCCTCCACGAAGCGGAACACATACGCGGGCCCCGTGCCGGACACGCCCGTGCACACCGTGAGCTCGTTCTCCGACACCCACAGCGGCCGGCCCGTCGCCGCGAACAGCGCGTCCGTCACGCGCCGCGCGGACTCCGTCACCCGCGAGCCCGCCGTGAGCGGGGTGATGCCCGCGCCCACGCCCACGGGCGTGTGGGGCATGGCGCGGAGGACGGAGACCCCCGCCGGCAGCGCCGCTTCGAGCTGCGCGAGCCGCACGTCCGCGGACAGCGACACCACGACCTGCCCTGACTCCAGCGCGGGGAAGATGCACGTCATCAGCTCCGCCATCTGTGCCTGTCGCACCGCGAGCAGGACCACCGCCGCGCCGCGCACTGCCTGGGCGTTGTTGGTGAGGACCTGGACGCCGTGCCGGGAGCGCAGCTCCTCGCCGCGCTCGGGCCGCCGCACGGTGACGCGGAGGTCGGACGCGCGCACGAGGCCGGAGCGCAGCAGTCCCTTGATGATGGCTTCGGCGAGCTTGCCTCCACCGAGCAGGACGATGGGTGCGGGGACGGGATGGGAAACCATGGCCGGCAGTCTACCCCTAGAACTTCACACCCACGCTGGTGCGAAGCTGCGTGTCCAGCGCCGACACCGTCGCGGGCGGCGCGCTGTCATAGGTGAGGTTGAAGCCGAGGCCCACCGTGACGCGCGGATTGGGCGTCACCGAGAACAGCGTCTCGTTGAGCACGCGCAGGTCGGATGGACGCGTGACGCGCGGCTGGAAGTGCTCCTGTTCAACCCCGTTGTGCGGGGCCCGGAGCAGGTCGGTCCAGCGCTTGACGGCGGCGGAGGGGCGGAGCATGCCTGCGCATCTTCCGCGACCCTTCACCCCCTGCCGGAGCCCGCCCATGCACGTCCACATCATCGATGCCTTCACCCGCACCGCCGGTGCAGGAAACCGCGCGGGCGTGATGCTCGACGCGTCCGCGCTGGACGTCCCCACGATGCAGCGGATCGCGGCGGCGGTCGGTGCTTCGGAGACGGCCTTCGTCCTGTCCCGTCCGGAGGACCCCACGGTGCGGCTGCGCTACTTCACGCCCGTGGCTGAGATTCCCTTCTGTGGCCACGCCACCGTCGCCACCTTCCACCTGCTCGCGGAGAAGGGGCTGCTGCGAAGCCCGGGCGCGTACCGCCTGGAGTGCCCCGCCGGCACCTTCGGCATCGAGCTGGAGCCGCGAGGCGCCCGCGAGACGCGCGTCTGGATCGTCACGCCCCAGCCGCCCGCGGAGCCCAACCCCGTGACGCTGGACGCGCTGATGCCCACGATGGGCGGCACGGCGGAGCAGGTGGACACGGCCCTGCCAGTGCTCCGCCAGGGCCACCGGCTGATGGTGCCCATGAAGCGGCTCGCGGACCTGGAGGCGCTGTCCGCGCGGGGCGCCGCGATGAACGCCCTGCTGATGCCTCACGGCGTGCGCGGCGTGTATCTCTTCACCCGGGAGGCGAAGGAGCAGGGCAGCGCGGCGCACGCCCGCTACTTCGTCCCGGGGTTCGGCATCCTGGAGGACCCCGTGACGGGCTCCGCCGCCGGGCCGCTGGCGGCCTACCTCGCCGAGCACGGGATTCTTCGCCTGCCGGAGCAGGGCGGCACCGTGGTCAGCCGGGTCGAGCAGGGTGACACCCTCGGCAAGCCGGGGCGCATCGACATCGAGGTCGTCGGCCGTCCGGGACGCATCGAGCGCGCCCGGGTGGGCGGCGTGGCCCTCACCGTGATGGACGCCACGCTCATCGCCTAGCACCTGTCCGTCCGGCTCGGTTCCCCAATGCCAGACATCAGGGGCCGGCCGCGCCCGAGAGGACCCCTTGAAGGCCCCCGGACGCACCGCCAATCTTGAATCGGGGCGAACACGTCCTGAATCAAGGTTGCTGGTGCTGTCCGACGGGCCAGGCGCCAGCCGGGCCGCACCGGGGGAGGACGAAGTCCCAGGGCCGGCGCATCGAGGTGAAGGGGGGCTCCGGCCAGCAGGGGACCCCAGGCACTCCGAAGAAGCCCGTCCACTGAAAGGCCCGGCGCGCGGCCCTCAGTGCTTCCGGTGGGCGCGGCGGCCTTCGTCCTCGACGACGGCCGTCGCCACCTTCTCCGCCGAGTCCCGCAGCTCCTCCAGGGGAGGCGCGTGCCACGACTCAAAGGCAAACAGCTTGTTCATCAGCTTGCCCGCCTGATAGCCCGGGCGGATATACAGGGCGTCGAACAGCCACGCCAGCGCCTGATCCGCGAAGGTGTACCAGGTCTCGTTACAGCCCGTGTGCTGGATGGTGATGTCCAGCACCTGGACCAGGGCGTCCGCCAGCGCCAGCACCCGGATGTCGTCGTCGCCTGGCTCCGAGGGCAGCTCGCGCTCGATGGTTTGATACGCGGCATCCAGCTTGAACAGCCACGCGCGGGACTGCTCCAGCGCGTTGAGCATGAGCTGGATGTTGTCATTGACGTTCATGGTGGGGGTGGGCCGCTGGTTGAAGAAGCTGTGACACCAGCAGTAGGCCCCCAGGCTCTCATTGCCCAGCAGGACGCCCGACTCCGAGTACCAGGGGGGCAGGTTCTCCTCGAGCAGGCGCGCGACCTGCTTGCCCATCGCCTTGCGCTCCTCGTCCGGCAGCGAGCGCGTCCCCGGCGGCACCCGGGGCTCCAGGTACCTGCGCAGCACGGCGGCGAGCTTGTCCGGGGCGTAGTCGTCAAGGCTCTCCCGGATGCGGTGCCAGGGCGTCTTCGCGTTCACCTTGCTCATGGTGACACCTCGTTGCGACAGGGCGCGTCCGGCCCCGCGATGCTCCGCGCCAGCAGCCGCGCCAGGCGCGTGTAACCGACGGCGTCTCCGGGCCGCTTGGGCCACAGCACCAGGGGCGCCAGCGGCGGGGTGGGCAGCCCGCCCCGGCGCAGCATGTATTCCAACCACAGCCGCGCCGCCCGCGCGTTGCCGTCCGGGAACGGATGGAAGAAACACAGGTCCAGGTACAACCGGATGGCATGCGCCACCGGATGGCGCTCCTCCCGGGCGTCCGCCTCCACCTTGGCGATGAAGGCCGCCTCCAGCCCGGGCGCCTGCGCATAGCGGTGCGCACCCCGATGCGCGAAGGCGTCCCCGGTGCGAAAGGCCGTACGCACCCCCAACAGCGTTTCCTGGACCTCCAGCATCCGGGAAAACGTCAGCGCTTCCCCCGCGTCCGCCAGCTGGCGCACCCGCGCCAGTGCCTGTTCAAAGCGCTTCGTCCGCTCCGGCCCCTGGGCTTCGTGGGCGGGCGCGTCATGCCGGAGGAGGAACTCCTCCTGGGCCCCCGTCTCCCGGAACGGCTGTCGTCCCGCCGCGGCCAGGTCCGCGCGGAGCTCCGGCAGCTCCCAGTCCAAAGCTTGCATGGCTGCGCGGTGAGGACCGAGCTGCTCGGTGGCGGAGGGGGCTTTCACGGGGG
>NZ_RAWA01000125.1 GCF_003611675.1 Corallococcus sp. CA053C | reverse complement strand
GCTGGGGAGGGCGGGCGAACCTTGTGCCGCAGGATGCCAACTTCAACCGTGGCAACTGGGTGCAGCTCGAAAACAAGATGGCCAAATGTGGGAGCCTGCCGAGCGGCTGGTTGCGCTACGCCATCGGTGCGAACTCTCCGAACTCCACCGCGCTCGTCCCCAACAACATGACGATACTGATTCACGGCGAATACTGGCCCTGGAGCGTCACCCCCGCGTAGGCCGCGAAGCCGTGCACGATGACGTAGTACTTCCCGGCGGTGGCACGTGCCGGCAGTGTGCACGTCTCCGCGTTGCCGCTCAGGTACGGGCGGCAGTCATACGTGGGGATGGGCACCTCGCCGAAGCGGACATACAGGTCCGCGTCACCCGTCCCACCGCTGAGGGTGAAGACGACCTGCTTGTTCGCCGGTACGTCGAGTGTGTACAGCGCCTTGGACGTGGCCGCCCCGGAAAGCCCCGTCACCGGCACTCCGTTCTCCAGCGCGATGGCGAGCGGAGGCGGCTGCGGGTTGACGCCCACACCGACCGCCTCCCATGCCGCCTTCACCGCATCCTGGTTGGCCTGATCATAGCCCAGGAGCGAGGCGGTCATGAGGGTCCACGCCTTCGCCTGTTCGAAGGTCGTGCTGCTGACGAAGATTTCCGTATTGGCCTTGTACCAGATGCCGCCCGCCCGCTGAACGCCGATGGCCGGTACGTGGATGCTGGACCGCCCGCGCGGATGCGTGCCGCCCTTGGACAGCAGCGCGAATGCCAGGTTGGGTATGCCCGAGCCGTAGTGCGCGTCCGTGCTGGAGGTGTAGTCGGACGCGTAGTCGATGGAGTCTCCGTCCTTGACGGGGTCGTCCATGTAGCGGAGCGCATCCCCGGCAATGGGGGGCGTCCAGATGCCCTCGCCAATCTTCCAGACATCCGCGGCGGTGCTCCAGGTGCCCGACTGCCAGCTCTGGCAATAGGCACTGAAGGTGTCGGAGATGCCTTCGCTCAGCGCACCGGACTGCCCCGCGAACGTGAGATTGGATTCGCTCTCCGTGACGGCGTGGGTCAGCTCGTGCACCGTGACGTCGCCATCAATGCCCAGGGGCCCGGCGTTCACCCCATCACCATCGCCATACACCATCTGGTTCCCATCCCAGTACGCGTTCGCGTACTGATTGAGGTAGTGCACGGTGCTGATGATCGTGTGGTCCGAGCCGTCATACGAATCACGGCCAAAGTTGACCTTGTAGCAGTTGTACATGTAGCCCAGCATGTCGAAGTTCGCGTCGACAATGCTGTCATACGAGGGCCAATCCACGCGGACCAGCTTGCCCGGAAGGGTGCCGTTGAAGCTGTACACCTTGCGGTTGAGGAGGCCGTGGATTTCCGGCGCGCGCAGCAGGACCGTCGAGTCGGTCGCGCTCACGTAGACCCGGTCCCGGAGCGGCATGTCCGCTCCTTCACCGGCCACGCGAGTCTCCCAGGCCAACCGCAACGGTCCCGCCTCGGTACGCACGTACACGAGGCGGGGCTCGCCCTGGATGGACAGGCCCGTCCCCCGGGTGTCCTTCAGCGCGGCCTCCACCGCGACAGCGGCCGTCACCTGGGGACGCGCGGAGACGCTCACGCCGTCACGCGCGGATCCATTCACCATGAACACGGTGCCGTCCGGACGCGCGTGCAGGAGGAGCTCTCCTCCGATGACGTCCAAGCCATTCTTCGTCTGCCGGTAGCGAAGATGGTGATTGCCCGCGGTGTCCCGGCGCGCCCTTTGGAGGACCAGGTCCTCCGCCCGAAGCCGGAACACGGGGGCCACTGCGGCCACCGCTGGCGCCGCCGCCTGCTCCAACGACAGGGCGGACACCGTTGGCTCCAAGCGCCCCAGCTCCCCCTGGAGGGTGTCTGGGATGCCATCCGCGTGGACTCCGCGCACGGAGGCACGGGTGAGCGCGCTCAACGAGGACTGGATGTCCGCACCTAACTTCTCGGGGGCGCGGGCCAGTGCTTCGTCATCTCCGGCGGGGGCCCGGCTCCCGCAAACCGTCAGCGAGGCTCCCAGCCAGACCGCGCCACACATCCTCAAGACTCGATAGGCCAATGCAGTACCCCCGGAAGGACGTTCAATCCCCGGTAAGTATAGACGCACTGGGAGTCCTGTTTCGATTGGAGAGCCGCCGCGCGAGCACTCCAGGGTCGTTGACCCGAAGGTACAAAATGCGTGCAAAGCCTCCACGGAGGCCCTCCGTGCGTTGGGGCTCGCAGCGGGCTGAGGGCGGTGACACACTGGGGGAAAGGCCCCCAGGAGCGAGTCCGAATGCCAGAGTCCTACTACGTGTTGGGAGCGGAAGACCCCGACGTCGGCTACCGCGCCCGGCTGGCCTATACGCGTGACCACCCGCTGCGCAGTTGGATGACAGGCGTGCGTTTCGACAAGCAGCCGCCAACGCCGATTCCCCTCAAGCTGCGAGGCACCGACGAGGAAGGGTGGGTGCTCGGCGAGCTGTGGCTCACGCCGATCACGGTGATGTCCAAGCGCCTGCACGAAGTCCTGCTGCGGGCCGGCGTGGACAATCTCGATGCCTATGCCGTGGAGCTGACGGACCCTGAGGACGGCACAGTGTACCGGGACTTCGTCGCCTTCAACCTCGTCGGCAAGATCGCGGCGGCCGACGCGGGCAAGACCCGCTTCGCGGCAGGGGGGAAGGAGCGAATGAGCTCCGCCGACATCGACTCGCTGGCGGTCGACCTGGACAAGACGCGAGGCGCGTTGATGTTCAGGTTGGCCGAGTCGGTGAATGCGATCGTCGTGCATGCCTCGGTGAAGGACGCGATCGAAGCCGCTGGCATCTCGACGCTCACCTTCCTGGAACCGGAAGACTGGGCGGGCTGAGGCCGCTCCGAGCGTGCATCGCGCTCCCGCCGGAGTACGGCCCCCCTGCGTCACGCCTGGATGCTCGCCCGATTTCAACCGCGAGGCGCACCTTCGTCGTGTGGCTGGCGCCGGCCTGCATCGCGCCGGGCGCGCAGTCCACCGTCGTCGCCACCGTGGAGAACGCCCTGGGGCTGTCCACGGCGAAGACCTTCACGGAGCTGTTCACCGCGATGGCCTTCATCTCCAGGTCGTCGGAGACGAGCACGCCGTCGAAGCCCAGCTCCTTGCGGAGCAGGTCGTGCTCCCTCAAGCGGAGGCAGAGGCGAAGCCGGAAGAGGCAAGCGAGCTGCCTTTCGCAGCGACGAGACAGGAGCCGCCCCAGGAGCGCACGCCGCGGCTGGATGGGGCCGGGTTGCTCAAGCAGGAGTTTCGCGCTGGACGTGTTCGCCTGCGGCAGGTGTGGAGGCAGGCGCCCCTGAGAGGAGCGCGGCCTGAGCGGGCGTGTGCCCCATCAGGGCTGCACGGCTTCTCCACTGGCCGGGCGCACAGCTCGGCGGCACCCGTCAGCCTCCCACTTTGGCACCTCTGCTCCAGCCCCCACCCTCAGCAGGCCTTCTCTTCGCATGATGCGTCCTCATTTTGCATCACTCCCCTCACCGGGGCCTCCTTCACCCATGACACCAAGTTCGAAGCCGTCATGGGTGTACCTCACCGTCGTCCTCCTCGCCCTCGCCGCGGGGTGTGACGACGATCCCCAGGTGACGCCGGATGCCGGCACTCCCCCCGATGAAGCCTGGGACGGCAAATCCACCCCCATCGAGGAGAAGAGCGATTGGATTGACCGCGGCGTCTTCGCCCCTTGCGAGTTCACCCCTCCACTTGGAACCGAGATCGACTGCGACACCCCGGCCCTCTTCAACCTGTCGCAATGCAACCCGAGCGCGCTCCGCACGGCGTCACGACACGGCATCTACCAGACCGAGCTGCGACCGGAATCCGGCGAGTACCCATGGAGCGGAGCCGGCCTCATGCTCCCGGAAGGGGGCGGCACCGGAACCTCGAATTTCGACCGCTTCACCCGGCAGCAGTTCGATGACCAGGGCATGCTCCTCACGAGCGTCTTCACCACGACCCGGGGCGTGGCCATCAAGACCGCGCTGGCGGGCTGTGACGTGCCCCAGCCCCACCACATCACCGGCTGCTATGCGGTCTGCACCAACGGCGTGCTCACGGAGAAGGGGACGTTCGACGCGGACCGCCTGGTCTTGAGCCGCGGTGAGGCCGAGTCCTCCGGGGGCCTGAACCTCGTCTCCGAGTCCGCCGTCGACCTTGGCTTCCCCGTGGATGTCTACGTCACGAAGAACCATGCCTACGTGGTGTCCATCCAGCTCAAGCCGGACATGCCCGCGGGAGGCTTGACGGTCTTCGACGTCAGCGACCGTGGCCACCCCGTGTTGAAGAAGGTCATCTCCCTGCCGGGCGACGGGTACTGGAACGCCGCGTGGGCCAAGGACGACGTCCTCTACGTCGCCACCAAGGCTTCCGGCGTCATCCTGTATGACATTTCAAACCCGGGGGATCCGACCTACATCCGCAGCGTGCCTGGCGGCGCGCCCACGAATGTCCACACCCTGTTCGTGGATGGCAACCGGCTCTACGCCATGGCGCTGCGGCCCGCGCAGACGATCATCTTCGACATCACGTCCCCGCGAGACCCCGTCCTGCTCAACCGCGTCGTCTTCACGTCCGAGGAGTTCGTCACCAGCTATCCGCACGACTCCTTCGCCTACGAGGGCCGCCTCTACATCAACCACACGGACATCGGCTTCCTGGTCACCGACCCGAGCGACCCGATGCAGGTCAAGGAGCTGGGCAAGTACCACTACAACCGGCAATACAGCCATGCCAGCGCGGTGGGAACCTTCTCGGGCCGCACCATCGCGTTCGAGGGCAGTGAGCAGGAGGGCGCGCACCTTCGCGTGCTGGATGTCACCGACCCGGCGAACATCCAGCTCATCGGCGAGCACCGGCTGCGCCCCATCACCTCCATCCACAACATGATCCTGAAGGGCACCAGGCTGTACGTGGCCTGGTACCAGGAAGGCGTGCGCGTGTTCGACGTGGCCAATCCCACGCTCCCCAAGGAGATTGCCTACTTCAACGCCTACCGTGAGACCGACCGGAACCGGCTGGCCATCGTCTACGAAGGCGTCATGGGGATGCGCGTCCCGGGCGACGGGTATGTCTACGCGGTGGACAGCTCACGCGGGCTGCTCATCTTCAACGAGCTCTGAGTGGTCGAGGCCCGCTCCAGGCTCAAGGCGAAAGGTGGACGCATGTCGAAGCCGCTGGAAGTCGTGAACGCCGTCCTGGACGCGGGCTTCGAGAGCCTGGGCCCGCTGTGCAGCGCGACGGGGCTGGCGGACGAGTACCTGCGGGACACGCGCTACCCGGACCATGAGGCGCGCATCGACGCGCTCATCCGCTGGGAGACGGGGAAGCTGTTCACCACGGGCTTCCTGTCCGGGCTGGGCGGCCTGCTCACGCTGCCTGGGAGACTGTCCCCAGCACGGGGGCCACCCCAGAACGCGGGGTGTTGAGCGCCAGGCCGCGGTGGCCCCCATGCCCAAGCCCCCTGCCGCGCCCCTGAGGGGAGCGCGGCCTGAGCGGGCGTGTGCCCCATCAGGGCTGCACGGCTTCTCCACCGGCCTGCCGCACAGCTCGGCGGCACCCGTCAGCCTCCCTCTTCGGCACCTCTGCTCCAGCCCCCACCCTCCACAGGCCTTCTATTCCCCCGATGCGTCACGTACCACCTGGCGGAGGAACTCCAGCAACAGGGCACCCGGTGAGTGCGCGCACTGTGGCCACCCTGCTACACGGCATGGGGTACACCGCGTGGTAGTCAGTGCAATTCCTTTTGGTGAGCTGGTAGATGAGCCGCGGTTCGAACGGATAGAGCGCGCCGCCGAGCACCGGGTGACCGTTCGCACCACGGCCCATCGCCATGTGGAACGACAGTGATTGCGCGGTGGCGAGGTTCCAGAGAAAGAGGCTCACATGCCCTCCTTGCCCCGCGATCGCCAATGTATTGGTGTTGTGATAGAGCTGGATGATCACGGTGAGCCGCCAGTTGCCGGCCGCCAGCGCGCCGGCAGCGGTCGCTGGCCTGAGATGGGCCACGTGCCTGTTCGCGAGCAGGGCTGTGAGGTCCTGGTGCGTCTGCGGGGCGCCCCGGTACCGGGTGAACGTGCCGCGCTGCCCCTGGGAGCCAACGCCAGTCGTGTTCCTCAAGAATTGAAGGAGGGGCATCGTGTCGCACCTGGGTGAAGGGTTTCGCGAGCTTCACCCGGCCGTGTCGCGCCTCCAAGAAACGTGACTTCCAGCCACGGGTGGCCTCCACCACGGCGGCGCGCCTTCTATGATGGCTCTCCATTCAGGACGCGCCCGATGCGACCGAGTAGTACTATCCTGCCTATACGCTGGAACAGCAACGGAGGCGTCGCCACGGTCCTCACCGGTGACCGCCTGACCGCCTTCAAGCAGGGGCTCGCGAGCGGGTAGCCGGCCCCAAAAACGACGAGCCCGTATGAGACGCGATGGGTCTCGTACCGGCTCGGGGGCGCTTCAAACTTCAATTCAGCCGATGAACCCGTTCCACTGGGATCCGATGGACTGGAAGTTCGCGTCCGTGACAACGCCGACCCGGTAGCACACGTTGGTCGAGCCCTTGTTGTAGCCGATGTTGCTGCGGCAGACGGGCGAGTAGCGCTTGGTCCAGCCGGCCGCCGCCATGTTCGCATCCAGGCTCTGCGTGGCCTCGGTCACGTCATAGTGGCCCACGTTGGTCTGGCACTGGGTCGGGGAGATCGAGACACATCCCGTGGGCACGGGGTACGGCCAGGTGCCGGTGCTGCCACCGCCGCTGCTGCCGCTCGAGGCGCCGGTGACCGTTCCAAGCTCATCGGGGGAGCCACCGTTCGCCTCGGGGCCGCAAGCCGAGAGCAGGAGGGACAGGCCAAGGACAGCGAATCCAGTGGTGAGGTTGCGGCGATTTTGAGTCTGCAAGATGGGTGCTCCTGGTTGTTTGAGATGAGACGGGTGCGCTTCAAAGCGAGCGCCGTGCTGAACGATTTAGACGTCATTTCGAGCACTTATGCAAGCATGTAGTCACCTCGAGTACACACTGGACTGACTAAAGAGCCGCGCAGGAATAATGTTTCAGTTTGCGGGTGCCCGATGCCGTGCCCATCAATGCAGGCATGGACATGGAAGAAGTCATCGCGGCAAAGTACCAGGCGCTTGAGGGCGGACTCACCGAGTCCGTCCGGCGGAGGTGGGTGGCCGCGGAGGCGCGGGCGCTCGGTCGAAGCGGAGCGACGCGCGTCTCGCGTGCGACAGGGGTTTCCTTGCCGACTATCCGCAAGGGCATCCGTGAAATAGACGAGGGGCTCAAGTTATCACCCGACCGGCAGCGCCGTCCCGGCGGTGGCCGGAAGCCTCTCACGAAGGAGGATGGGAGTCTCACGAAGGATCTGCGCCATCTTGTTTCACCTGTGACGCGCGGTAGCCCCACCTCGCCGCTGCGCTGGACGTGCAAGTCCACGTACCACCTGGCGGAGGAACTCCAGCAACAGGGGCACCCGGTGAGTGCGCGCACTGTGGCCACCCTGCTACACGGCATGGGGTACAGCCTGCAGTCCAACCGCAAGGTGCATGAGGGCGCACAGCACCCGGACAGAGACGCGCAATTTGGCCACATCGCCGAAGAGGTGCAGCGTTTCCAGTCGCAGGGCCAGCCGGTCATTTCTGTGGACACCAAGAAGAAGGAGCTGGTGGCCCTCTTCCGGCAAGGCGGACGGGAGTGGGAGCGGAAGAAGAAGCCCAAGGAGGTTGGCATCTACGACTTTCCTGACGAAGCGGAGGGCAAGGCCATCCCCTATGGCGTCTATGATGCGGGTGCCAACTCCGGCTGGGTGAATGTGGGCTTGGACCACGACACGCCTGCCTTCGCCGTTGCCAGCATCCGCGCCTGGTGGCAGCACATGGGGCACCGACGCTATCCGAAAGCCCGGGAGTTGCTTGTGACGGCGGACGCCGGGGGCAGCAACAGCGTTCGTGCTCGACTGTGGAAAGTTGAATTGCAAAAGCTGGCAAGCGATACCGGCCTCTCCATTTCCATCTGTCATTTCCCACCCGGCGCGAGCAAGTGGAACAAGATCGAGCACCGTATGTTTTGCCACATCGTGGAAAACTGGCGTGGGCACCCGCTCGTCAGCTACGAGGTGGTCGTCAACCTCATCGCCGCCACCGCGACACATCAGGGACTGCGCGTGCACGCCGCGCTCGACAAGCGCTCCTATCCAATAGGCGTCGACGTCAGCCGCGAGCAGATGGATGCCCTCCACCTCGAGCGCTCCAACTTCCACAGCGAGTGGAACTACACCCTCCGGCCAAACTGAAACTTTATTTCTGCGTGGTTCCCAAGTCGAGCTACCACCGGCAGCCAAGCTGGGCCAAGAGAGGCCAACTGCTTCATTGACTATGGCAGTTTACGATGAGGGCCCGCCTGTTTTTCAGCCCGGTGAGCGCGTCGGTGGTCGCCTGCTGGTGCATCGCCTTGAGGTCGCGCTCCAATGAGACGCGCTCGAGCTGCATCCGCGCCGCCCGGGCCGTCTCCAGCGCGACCGAGATGTGGTTGGCGATGGCCACGAAGATGAGCTCGTCCTCGCGGCCAAACACCCCGCGGGCCAGCCGGTGGTCGAGGTAGACCACCCCGAGCAGGCGCCCCTGCAGGAGCAGCTCCCTCAAGCGGAGGCAGAGGCGAAGCCGGAAGAGGCAAGCGAGCTGCCTTTAGCAGCGACGAGACAGGAGCCGCCCCAGGAGCGCACGCCGCGGCTGGATGGGGCCGGGTTGCTCAAGCAGGAGTTTCGCGCTGGACGTGTTCGCCCGCGGCAGGTGTGGAGGCAGGCGCCCCTGAGGGGAGCGCGGCCTGAGCGGGCGTGTGCCCCATCAGGGCTGCACGGCTTCTCCACCGGCCTGGCGCACAGCTCGGCGGCACCCGTCAGCCTCCCTCTTCGGCACCTCTGCTCCAGCCCCCACCCTCAACAGGCCTTCTTTTCGCCCGATGCGTCAGTTCGCGCAGACCTTCAACTACCTGTTGGATCAGCTGGCGGCGTACTCCCTGCCGAACGGCAAGAAGCTGGTCGACCAGGGTGTGTCCGTCTGGTTCAACGACCTGGGCAACGAGCCGGCGCACTCGGCGCGCCACATCCCGTTCATCCTGGCGGGCAGCTGCAACGGCTACCTCAAGCAGGGCGTGGCGGTGACGGCGGCCGGCGGCAACAGCAACCCCAACCTCAACAAGATGCTCAACACGATTGGCGCCGCGGTGGGCCTGAAGAACGCGGCCGGCGGGCCGCTGGACGACTTCGGCGACCCCACGATGCCCAAGGGCCTGCTGACGGAGTTGCTGGCTTGAGCGGCCGTTGACCCGATTCGCCTCCGCCTTTCCTCCTTTGTTTTCGAACAGAGGAGGAAGGGATGTTCCCAGCAATCCGCAAGGCCTTCACCGCATCGCTCGCTTTTGTCTCCCTGCTGTCCGCCGGTCCGGCGGCGGCGCACGGCTCCATGGAAGTGCCGCTGAGCCGTGTCTATGGATGTTTCAAGGAAGGGCCGGAGAGTCCCAAGTCCGCCGCGTGCAAGGCCGCGGTGCAGACCGGTGGGACGCAGGCGCTGTATGACTGGAACGGCGTCCGGCAGGGCGCCGCCAACGGGCGTCACCGCGAAATCATCCCCGACGGCAAGCTGTGCAGCGCCGCCAATGAGAGTCACAAGGGCTTGGACCTGGCGCGCACGGACTGGCCGTCCACGCTGATTACGCCGGACAGCAGCGGCCGCTTCGAGTTCGTCTTCCACGCCACCGCGGTGCACGCAACGGGCTACTTCCAGCTCTTCGTGACGAAGGAGGGCTACAACCCGGCGCTGCCCCTGAAGTGGTCGGACCTGGAGTCGACGCCGTTCTGCAATGTCACCAACGTGTCCGCGGTGAACAACCGCTACCGGCTCAACTGCCCCTTCCCGGCGACCCGGACGGGCTCGCACGTCATCTACGCCATCTGGCAGCGTGCGGACAGCCCGGAGGCCTTCTACGCCTGCACGGACGTGAAGTTCAGCAACACGCCGCCCCCGCCGGTGTCGTGGAAGGAGTTGGGCCAGGTGCAGGCGCGTGAGGACCTGCCCAAGGCGAGCAAGGTGACGTTCCGCCTCTTCGACAGCGCGGGCCGCGACGCCGAGTCGTATCCGCTGACGCTCGACGCGGCCACGCCCGCGGCCACGTGGATGTACCGGCTGGCGCAGCAGGTGAACGCGGGCTCCAGCCGCGTGCAGGTGGGCGTGCTCCAGACGACTGGCAGCGTGACGCCGGTGCAGGACGCGCTGGGCAACCGCGTGTACGCGAAGGAGACGGGCTACTCGTTCCAGGTGGACATCGAGAAGCCTTCCACGGGCGGCGGCAGCGACGGCGGCACGGATGGCGGCACCGGCGGGTCCGCGCAATACAAGTACTCGGCGGGCATCGACAGCTACACGGCGGGTACGGGCATCGCCTGGCAGGACGCGTGGGAGCACGCCAACCAGGCCAGGCGAAGTCATCTGTGGTTGCGGCGCGTCACATGTCTCACAGAACTTCGCGTGAAGATGGCATGACTCCGCGTGCTTCCTGTGGCCATCAGGGCTTCCCCCATTTCTTTGAGAATTCGACACTGTATACTGGCGGACAATTACGCTGAACATGGAACGCACGGGGGCAAAGGTCTGCGTCTGTCCGGACCCTCCGCCATGAGCGTGATCCTTCCGGCGGCAGCACGCCCCCACGGGTGCTGCCGGCGGGAGTTCCCCTGCATGCTGTGGAGTCAATTCCATGCCCAAGCCGTGGCCTCGGTGGCCTCTGCTCCTCGCCGGTCTCTTCTCGGCGAGCTCATCCCTCGCGGCTGAGAAACTCTCCCCTGTTGCCCCATCCACGCTGATGCAGCTCCAGGTCCGGGAGCCAGCCCGTGTGGCGCAATCCCTGGCAAACCTGAAGGCGCAAAGCCTCAAGCTCGGGCTTGGCTCGCGGGACGACTTCCAACTGTCCAGCTCCAGCACGGACTCCTTTGGCCAGACGCACGCGCGCTTCGAGCAGACATACCAGGGCGTCCCCGTGTGGGGCGCCATGGCCATCACCCACCAGGGAGTGTCCGCGGGGGACATCCGCATCACCACCGACGGCCTGCGCAAGGGCATCCGCCTGGGCGTGACGCCCACGCTGGACGCGAAGTCCGCGGTGACGAAGGCCACCCAGGAACTGGCGCCCAAGGGCGAGTTCGCCGTCACGCCGAAGAGCAAGCTCATCGTCTACCCCCAGACGCGGCTCGTGAACCGCTACCCCGGCAAGCCGGTCGCGGAGCAGAACGCGGCGGACTTCGACACGCAGGTCGTCAGCTACCGGCTCGCGTACCACGTGCACACCGAGCTGGAGAACGCGAAGGACGGCGTCAAGCACACGGACTTCATCATCGACGCGCAGTCGGGCGACGTGCTGAAGAAGTGGAACTCGCTCCAGACGGTCGCCGCCAAGGGCCTCGGCCACTCGCAATACAGCGGTGACGTCTCGTTGGACGTCTTCCAGAACGCCCAGGGCCTCTTCGAGCTGCGCGACGTCACGCGCGCCGGCGGCGAGGGCATCCGGACCTACGACGTCAACCACGCCGCCGTGCAGAACGGCGTCATTCCCACGCTGACGCTCTACACGGACGCCGACAACGTCTGGGGCGACGGGCAGAACTACATCGTCGGTGCCAACAACACCCTGAGCGACAACGGCCAGACGGCCGCCGTCAGCGCGCACTACGGCCTGCTGGCGACGTGGGACCTCTACAAGAAGATCTTCGGCCGCGACGGCGTGGACGGCTTCGGCTCGCCCACCTACAACCGGGTGCACGCCAGCAACCTCTACGACAACGCCTTCTGGAGCGACGACTGCTTCTGCATGAGCTACGGCGACGGCTCGTATCCGGCCGCCGGCGGCTTCCTGTCCATGGGCGTGCTCGACGTGACGGGCCACGAGATGACCCACGGCGTCACCTCGCACACAGCCGGCCTCATCTACGACGGCGAGTCCGGCGGCCTCAACGAGGCCAACTCGGACATCTTCGGCACCCTGGCGGAGTTCTGGGTGGCCAACGGCCGCGGCAGCACCATTGGTGACACCGGCGGCAACTGGCTCATGGCCGAGCAGCTCAGCGACTTCCCGCTGCGCGTCATGTTCCGCCCGTCGCTGGACGGCGCAAGCCCGGACGCCTGGTTCCCCGGCATCGGCAACGTCGACGTGCACTACAGCAGCGGCCCGATGAACCGCGCCTTCTACTTCCTGTCCCAGGGCGTGCAGCCGCTGGCCGTCAGCACCGACTACTCCAGCAGCTACCTGCCCGCGGGCGCGAGGGGCATCGGCAACGACAAGGCGGCGGCCATCTGGTACCGCGCGCTCACCACCTACCTGTTCCCGTCGTCCAACTACATGTCGGCCCGCACCAGCGCCCTCCAGGCCGCGGCGGACCTCTTCGGCTCCCAGTCCAACGAGTACCGCGCGGTGCAGAACGCCTTCGCGGCCATCAACGTGGGCTACACCGCCGGTACGTACGACGACCGCACGGCCCCCACCGTCGTCGCGAGCACCTCTGGCAGCGCGCCTGACATCCAACTGCAGGCGCAGGCCGACGACAACGTCGGCGTGGCCCGCGTGGAGTTCTACGTCGACGGCGCCCTGGCGGGGAACGTCTTCGCCCAGCCGTACCGGTTCCCGCTGGACGCCTCGCTGTCCAACGGCGCGCACGCGCTGGTGGCGGTCGCGTTCGACGCGGCCGGCAACTCCACCGCGTCCGCTCCGGTGAGCTTCACCGTCTCCAACAGCTTCGATCAGCTCCTGATCAACCCGGGCTTCGAACAGGACACTCTGGGCTGGACGGATGAGCCGTCGAACATCAACTTCCCGGTCTCCTCCGGCCCGCGCACCGGCCAGGGCTTCGCGTGGCTCAACGGCTATGGCACGACGCACATCGACCGGCTGTGGCAGGACGTCACCATTCCCGCCGGCGTCACCAAGGCCGCGCTGACCTTCTTCCTCAACATCACCACCGCCGAGACGACGACCACCGCCGTGCGTGACACGCTGACGCTGCAGGTGCGCGACACCTCGGGCACGGTGCTGGGGACGGTGGCGACGTGGTCCAACCTGGATGCGACGCTGGGCTATGCGCAGCAGAGCGTGGACCTGACGGCCTACGCGGGCCAGACGGTGCGCATCTTCGCGGAGGGCAGTGAGAACGCCTCGCTCGCCACCAACTTCCAGTTGGATGACTTCTCGCTGCGCGTCACCCACGCGGCGGACGCCGAGGCGCCCCGGGTGACGGCCAACGTGCTCATCTCCGGCACGCGCGTGGGCTACTTCGCGGACGTGTCCGACAACGGCTTCGTCAACGCGGTGGAGTTCCTCGTCGACGGCGTGTCCCTGGGCAACTCGGTCAAGTCGTTCACCCGGGTCGTCAACCTCTCCACGCTGACGGCCGGCGCGCACACGCTCGTCGCCCGGGCCACGGACGCGGGCGGCAACGTGGGTGACTCTGCCCCGGTGACGTTCTACGTGGACACCACCGCCACCCAGCGCGTGCTCAATCCCAGCTTCGAGACCTCCACGAGTTGGACGAACGCGACGACGGTGTCGGGCTCGACGGGCATCTTCAGCAGCGCGTCCTTCGCGCACACGGGCAGCCGCTTCTACATCTTCTGGACCGCGGGTCCGGTGCGGCACTCCGTCCGTCAGTCCGTGGCCATCCCGGCGACCTCGACCTCGGCCATCTTCAGCTTCTGGCTGCGCATCTTCAACGGTGGGTTCACCGACGCAGTGCCCCACCACACCTTCAGCGCGAAGGTGCGGGACTCCGCCGGCACCGAGTTGGCGACGCTGAAGACGCTCTCCAACGTGGATGACACCAACGCGGAGTACATCCAGCACCGCTTCGACCTGACCGCGTACAAGGGCCAGACGGTGCAGTTGTTCTTCGACGTGGACCAGATGGCGGCCATGCAGCTGCCGGACGGAGACGTCCAGTTCTTCCTCGACGACGTCAACCTGGTCACCTCGACCCAGGCGGACATCCAGGCCCCCACGCTCTCCGCGGCGGTCGAGGGCAGCTACGGGACGGTGCAGCTCAAGGCCACCGTGAGCGACAACATCTGGACCTCCAGCCTCGCGTTCCAGGTGGACGGCGCCCCGGTGAGCTCGTTCACGGACGTCAAGGGCGTCTACGCGACGGCGTTCGACACGAAGAGCCTGTCCAACGGCCCGCACCAGTTCAAGGCGACGGCCACGGACAAGGCGGGCAACACGACGGAGCGCACGGTGACCTTCGAGGTGCGCAACTCCACTGTCCAGGACCAGGGCGCGCCGCACATCACCGCCAGCGTGGAGGGCCTGTTCGAGACCTACACGATGCGGGCCGAGGCCACCGACGACACGGGCGTTGCGTACGTGGAGTTCTACGTGGACGGCGCTCTGAAGGGCCGGACCTCGTCCGAGCCGTACACGCTGCCGCTGTTCCTGATTCCGCTGGCGCCGGGGGAGCACATCCTCGAGGCGGTGGCGTACGACGCCTACGGCAACTGGTCCAAGGCGACCACCCCCTTCACGCTCCTGCCCGTCACGGTAGAGCTCGCGGTGGCGCAGAACGTGGTGCCGGTGGGTGGCTCCGTCGCCCTGCAGGCGAACGTGGCGAACGTGGTGAACACGGCGGTGAGCTGGTCCGTGGCGGAGGGCCGCGTCTGCGGCACCGTCAGCGCGGACGGCGTCTACGCCGCGCCCGGGGTCCGTGGCCTGTGCCACGTGTCCGCGGCGAGCGTCGTGGTACCGACGGCGAAGGCCGTGGCGACCCTCCAGGTCTACACGGGCGACATCAATGGCGACAACGTCGTGGACGGAGAGGACATGGGCCTGCTCGCGCAGGACTACGGCACCAACGGCTCCGAGGAGACCAACCTCGACGGCGCCGGCTCTGTGAACGACAACGACATCACCCTCTTCGTCAGCCAGTTCGGACGGTAATCCCCCATGAAAACGTGGATGAAGCTCATTGTTCCGCTCCTGATTGGGGCGCTGGCGGCCTGCACCGACCCCGACACGGGGCCGGTGACGGTGACTCCGAAGACCGTCACGGTGAAGGCCGGTGAGAAGACGACCTTCAGCGCCTCGGTGAAGGACGCGAAGGACCCGCGCGTGCTCTGGTCGGTGGAGGGAGGCGACTCCCACGGCACCATCAGCAGCTCGGGCATCTACACCGCGCCGGCCGAGGCCGGCACGTACACCGTGGTGGCTACCAACGCGGTGGACACCTCGAAGAAGGACACGGCCACCGTCAAGGTGGCGGCGGTCCCGACTCCGACGGTCATCGTGAAGGTGACGCCGGAGGTGGTGACCATCGGGCAGGGGACCGTCACGGACCTCACGGCGGAGGTCTCCGGTTCCTCCATCACCGCGGTGCAGTGGTCCGTGGAGGGCGGCGACGAGAACGGCACCGTCAGCAGCACGGGCCGGTACACGGCGCCGAACAAGCCGGGCACGTTCACCGTGACGGCCACCAGCGTGGCGGACCCGACGAAGAAGGGCTCCGCCACCGTCACGGTGGAGCCTGTTGTCGTCGGGGAGGTGAAGGTGACGGTGAGCCCCACGTCGGCCACCACCACCTGGGATGGCACCGTCCAGCTGACGGCCGAGGTCACCGGCACCAACAACCTCGCGGTGCAGTGGTCCGTGGAGGGTGGCGACGCGAACGGCTACGTCAGCAGCACGGGCGTGTACCGCGCGCCGAGCAAGACGGGCTCGTTCACCGTGACGGCCACCAGCGTGGCGGACCCGACGAAGAAGGCCACGGCCACCGTCCGGGTGGACCCCGTCGTCGTCGAGACGGTGGTGGTGACTGTCTCTCCGAAGACGGGCACGGTGGCGCAGGATGCCGCCTTCTCCCTGTCCGCGCAGGTCACCGGCACCAACAACCCTGCGGTGCTGTGGTCCGTGGAGGGCGGTGACGACAATGGCACCGTGAGCAGCACGGGCGTGTACCGGGCGCCGCGCCGCGCGGGCACGTTCACCGTGACGGCCACCAGCGTGGCGGACCCGACGAAGTCCGACTCGGCCACCCTCACCGTGGACCCCGTCGTCGGTCCGACGGTGGCGGTGAGCGTCACTCCGAAGACGGCCACCGTGGAGCAGGGGGCCGTCGTCAACCTCACGGCCGAAGTCACGGGCACCTCCGTCGTCGCGGTGACCTGGGCCGTCGAGGGCGGCTCGGCCAACGGCACCGTCACCAGCTCCGGCGCGTACACGGCGCCGAACAAGCCGGGCACGTACACCGTGACGGCCACCAGCGTGGCGGATGCGTCGAAGAAGGACTCCGCCATCATCACCGTGCCCGTCGCCGGCACGGTGAAGTACGTGGACCCCACGGGTACGGGCTGGCGCCTGGTTCGCAACGCCAGCCTGTCCTCGGGCAACACGCTGGTGCTGGACCTGGTAGGCCCCACGGGCCAGTCCGGCCGCGGCGCGGACCTGACGCTGGGGCTGGATGCGGCCACCGCGTCCTGGTCCACCGTGGACGGCTCTGAGTACGTGGCCAACGGTGGCTACGACCTCGGCGCCGCGCCCCAGTTGCTCAAGTCGGCCGTGAAGGGCAGCACGCTGAGCGTGGGCGTGTACCAGAAGGGCGCTCCGGCGCACGCGTACACCGGCGCGCTGCTGTCCGTGGCGTTGACCGTGAAGGCCACCGCCGAGACGCCGGCCGGCACCGTGGTGCCGCTGAACGTCCTCAAGGCGCACGCGCTGCCGGCCTCCGGCTCGCTGCAGGCCATCAACGTGGCGGTGGGCACCATCACCACCGCTCAGTAGTCCGGAGCCCGAAGCAGTGAGAGCGGCGGCCTTCCCCGGGGAAGGCCGCCGTTTTCATTGGGGGCCGGCTTGGGGCCGCGGCTTCACGGAGGGGCGGCCTCCACGGTGAAGGTCACCTCGCCCCGGGGGGGAATCCGCACCTTCCGGGGCGTGAAGCGGGGCCCTTCGTCCGGGTCGGCCGCGCGTGCATCCAGCAGGTACTCGCCGGGTTCGACGCCCCGGAGGACGAGGGTGCCCCCGGGGCGGCGTCCTGGTAGCGGACCATGGGAAAGCGCCCGACCTCCTTCAGCGAGATGAGCGCGGGCAGGGGCGTGCCGTTCGTGTCCCGGGCCAGGAGCCCTTCTCCGCGCCGTCCGTCATGCGTCCCAACGGAAGCATCGTCCTGGCCGGCAGCATCGTCCTGGCCGGCGGCTCCTACAACAACACCACCGTGGAGCTGTACACGCCCACCACCGGCACCTGGAGCTCGGTGGGGGCGCTCACCCAGGCGCGCAAGAGCCATCCCACCGTCGCGCTGCCGGACGGCCGCGTCCTGTTCCTGGGCGGTACCGCCTCCAGCAGCTCGGGCTCCATGGTGCCGCTGGCCAGCGTCGAGGTGTTCGACCTGTCCAACCCATGCACGCCGACGACGTGCGCCGCCCAGGGCAAGACCTGCGGCACGATCTCCAACGGATGTGGCGGCACGCTGAGCTGCGGCACCTGCGGTTCGGGGCTGACGTGCACCAACAACGTCTGTGGAACGGGCGCTCCCGCCTCTTGCTCCCATGACGTGTGCACGTCTGGCACCGCGCTGAGTAAGAGCTGCAGCGCGTGCACGAACATCGTGTGCACCCGCGATCCGTTCTGCTGCAACTCGTCCTGGGACAGCCTCTGCGTCAGCGCGGCAAACACGAATTGCTTCATCACGCAGCCCGGCTGCGTCGCGCAATAGGGACGGGCCCCCGGCGGGTCCGGCCAGCTCACGGACGCCTGGGGCCGCTTCACCACGGGCCTGGCGCTATTGGCGGCACGGAGATGTCCCGTGTCCGCCAATCCCGGTACTTCTCCGAACACACACTTGAACGGAGACGAACCCGTGCGTGCTGCCTTGTTCCTTGCAATCCTCCCTCGCTGGCTCGCCGTGTGCCTGAGCCTTGTCGGCGCCCAGGCCTTCGCGGGATACACGTCCGTGCCAGACGGGTACGTCCTGCTCGGCATCGAAACCTCGAACCGCTACCTGGTGGCGGGTGGCGCCAGGTTCTACATCCCTCCCGCGCAGCACTCCCTGTACTCCGGCGCCACCACCGTGGCGCTGCCCCAGGCCACCATCAATTCCTACACGCAGATTCCCATGGACGGCACGCTGATCCGCCAGAAGGGCACCGCCGAGATCTACGTCGTGGTGGGGCAGGCGTACTGGTGGATTCCGTCGCCCACGGAGCTGGCCTACTGGGATGACTGGAAGATGGTCAATGACATCCCGAACAGCGACTGGCGGGCGCCGTTCATCAACTACTCCTACAACGTCCTGGTCCAGGAGCGCTCGACGAGCCAGATCTATCTCTGGGTGGCTGGCGCCAAGTACCCCGTCAACACCTCGGCGGACCTCGACTACTTCGGGGGGTTGTCCAGCGTGAGGGTGATTCCCCTGGGAACGCTGGCCAGCACCACGTACGAGCCGTGGTGCGGAGCGAACCTCCGTGAGCGTTCGAGCAGCACCGTGTACAACCTGGGGTACATCAACAGCAGCTACACCTCCATGCGGAAGTCCGTCACGGCCAGCCCCGCGCACAGTGCCGTTCCGGATGGCGCGCTGGCCCCAGTTCCGGTGTTCAACGTCTCCGGCGAGCTCTCCTGCATCTGGTAGCACCCGGCCAAGAAGAAGCAGCTGACGCCGAAGGTCTGTCTTGCATTGCATCGAGGTCTGTCCGTCATTGCCCACGACCTGGTCGGGTGTGATGCGGCCGACCCCACTCCTCCAACCAACGCAGCACAACACAACGACAAAGGTGGACGTATGTCTCGATTGGGAATGCTTCTGGTGGGTGCGCTGGCCCTGGGTCTGACCGCGTGCGGAGGCCCCGAGCAGGCGGAGGACGGCACCGAGCCCACGATGGCGTCGGCGCAGCAGGAACTGACGCAGTACTGTGGTCTGAACTGTCCGAGCGGCCAGCACCCGACGACCTACCTGTGCAGCAGCTCGTGTGGCAGCTTCTGCACCAACACCAACAACGCGGTCCAGTGCGACAACAACACGGGCTCGTCCTTCACCTCGTGCGGCACGACCTGCCCGTCGCCGTACCATGTCACCAACACGTACGGCTCCTACAACTGCAGCAAGACCATTCCGTACCTGAGCGGCAACAACACCGTCATCTGCAGTCTGTGAGCGACCAGGCCCGAGGCGGATAAGGCCCCACATCGGATGAAGTGCGCGGTGGGCTGGCGGCTCGCGAGCGTCGCCAGTCCACTGTCATGGGGGCCGTCCACCTTCGCGCCTCGCGTCCCACTCCTCGGTCCCTCTGCACCGGCTTGGCGGTGGCTGGCACTGGACGGCCCCCAGGGCAAGGCGCCAACCCCTGTGTTCGGGGAAGGTGGTCCTGCTTGCGCAGCGTGCCTCATGAATCATCGGGTGCCTCGGCGTTGTCACAGGAATTGAATTTCGGGGGCGGGGTTATGTCTCCAGGCTGAAGCCGAATTCGGCCCGCCTCCTGAAACCCTGCATCGCCGGGCCAAGCGCTCCCAGGGGGTCCGGCTCATCGGGCAGCTGCTCACCCTCGTCGGAGGCGCGAGCTTCCTGCTCTCGCTGGCCGAGCAGTACCCGCAGCTGCGCAACGTGCTGGGCGGGCTCACCTGCCTGGGCTCGGTGGCGGCCCTCTTCTCGAGGAGCGTGGGGCAGGCCCTCTGGGGCGAAAGAGTCGCGGGCGAGGCACTGGTGACGCTCGTCGAGACACGTGTGCTGGGCGAACAGCTCCTCAACAACCTGCGGGCATGGCGGAGCGCCGGGCTGGACCTGAAGTATGGCAAGGAACTCATCGGCCAGGCCAACGAGCTCGCCCGCCGGCTGCTGGAGGTCGGGGTGACGTCGGGTGCTTACGACGGAGAGGAGGAGCGGTTGCGATGACCGCCAACCTCCTGGGCCGCATGACGTGCTCTGGGCGCGCCCGATGTCCCAAGGGGACTGATCGCCGCGGGCATCGCGGGGGCCACGCGCTTCACCCCCACCTGAGCCGCGGGTGATGACGCCTACTGTCGGTCGCTGATCCGCTGCTGCAGCAGCCAGTCGTAGAGGGACAGGTCGGCGTAGGCCGTGTCCCACGTCGCGCCGTTGTGCCCACCGTTGGGGTAGACGGTGACGGCGCGCATCGCGCTCGCGCCGCACTTCGTGTCCAGCCAGACCTTGATGCTGGTGGAGCGCGACGGCGTGTCCAGCGCCCCATGGAAGGCCCAGATGGGCAGCGGCTTCAGCACGCAGACATTCGG
Source organism: Corallococcus sp. CA053C (assembly GCF_003611675.1). GTDB lineage: Bacteria > Myxococcota > Myxococcia > Myxococcales > Myxococcaceae > Corallococcus. The sequence continues at coordinate 2,731 of NZ_RAWA01000125.1, read as the reverse complement.
GTCGTTGGTCGGAGTGGAGGTGAGCGCGATGGGGACGATGGCCGCCAGGCGGGCCGTCTGGGTCAGGCCCAGCTCGATGCTCGTATTGGCACCGCCGCTCAGGCCCGTGAAGTAGACCCGGTCCGCGTCCACCCGGTAGTTCTTCTTCGCGTCCTCCAGCAGCGCCATCAACGTGGCGGCGTTGAACCAGCCATTGCCACTGTTGGTGATGGGCATGCGCTGATTGGGAGAGATGACGATCGCCTGCTTCTCCACCGGCCTGGCGCACAGCTCGGCGGCCCCCGTCAGCCTCCCTCTTCGGCACCTCTGCTCCAGCCCCCTCCCTCAACAGGCCTTCTCTTCGCCCTGCATGTGCGCCGTGACTGCCGGCGAAGCCCCTCCTCCTCATTGGGCCCCGACCGCGCCCCGGTCGGGGGGAAGCCATCTCCAACGACGGCAACACGATGACGCTGCCCCCTGCGGCACGCGAATCGCACACAACGAACTCAGCGCCGACTGAGTGACGGGCGCGCCCTCGCCGAAACACAAGGCCGCTCGCAATCACTCCCCATCCCCAGGGGACGTCTTGCAGGGCAATTCCTCGCAACCCACCTTTCGATCGCTTCGGGCCGGAAGGAGAGCACATGGGCGTAAGGAATTGTGGTTCCCTGCTGTGGTTGGGTTTTGCGGGTATGGGCTGTGGTGGTTCGCAGGGTGATGAAATGTCACGAGCGCCGGTGCCCCTGTCGGCTGAAGCCGCACCCGGGAGCACTGTGGAGGAAGACTCCCGAGAGGTGACCGCGCAGGCGTGCCCCGCCGGGGTGGCGTCTCGGGTGAAGGTCGTGATGACTCCGGGCCTGGGAGAGTTCGTGGGGGAGCTCACCAACGTCCAGGGGACGCTCTACTTCGTCACCACCACCTACGACACTGAGGCAATCCTGTGGCGCAGCGACGGCACGGAGGCGGGCACCGTCCAGGTGAAGGTGTTTTCTTCGACCCCCGGTGGCTTCTCCCTGCCGACGGACCTGGTCGCGGTGGGCAACAGGCTCTTCTTCCAGGTCTACAGCGCCGCCACCGGGAACGAGCTATGGACCAGCGATGGGACGGCAGCTGGAACCCGGATGGTCGAGGACATCACGCCCGGTGCAGGCAGCTCCTCGCTGTCCAATCCCACCGACGTCAACGGCCGGCTGGTCTTCTTCCGCCGGGTGCCGGTGCCGGGAGGAGCGGAGCAGTTGGAGTTGTGGCGCTCGGACGGAACGGCCACGGGCACGCTGCGGGTGCGCAACTTCAGGGGGTTCTCCGGGCTGAGCTACGACACGTTGAAGGTTGGCAATGCGTTGCTCTTCTTCTTCTCCCAGGACACGGGCACCACGCTGTGGCGCACCGATGGCACGCTGGCCGGGACCACGTCCCTCAAGCAGCTGGACGCGGAGCCCGTCATCATCACGCAGGTGAACCGCACGGGAGACCCGGGGGTGTTCATCCTGAAGGATGGCCCCAACCACGAGGTGTGGAAGACGAATGGCACCGCCGCGGGGACCTTCCGTCTGGACGCGTTCGGCAAGCCCGTGGGACTGCTCGGGACGCTGGGAACGTCCGTCTACCTGGAGTCCATGGAGAACACGACGACGAAGCGGCTGCGCATCGATCGCCTCTCGTTGAACGGCGGGGGAAAGACCTTCATCACCACCCTGCCCAACCCCTACGGCGCGGGTGAGGACGCGTATCCCTTCGTGCAGCACGTGGCCCTCTCTGGAAGCGACCTCTACTTCTCCCTGGCCATCGGCAGCTCCGGCCCCGCGCCCGTGAACGTGGCGCTGTGGGCGACCAACGGAACGGCCGCGGGGACCCGCAAGCTCGACGACACGCTCTTCCAAGGAGACCAGTACTGGTCCCCCGTGTTCGCCACCGGCACGGGACAGGTCCTGTTCAGCGCCAACCCGGTGTATGGGGGGCCCGTCCCCCCCTACTTCACCCGGGGCAGCGTGGCGACGACCGGCAAGCTGGCGGACGTCTCCGGGCCGGATTCGTTCACCCGCGCGGGCAACCGCATCTTCTTCACTGCCTACGATGACACCCACCTGCGCCAGTTGTGGTCCGTGCCGGCCTCCTTCAGTTGCCCGCCGGGGTTGACCGAAGCGCGGGAGTGACGCCAGACGCATCCGCCTCACGCGCCGAAGCAGCAAGGCCCTCACCGGGGGCGGTCAGCGCCCCCGGTGAAGTAGGCGGGGTGGAGCGCGCGACGGAGCGCCTCGCTGCCGCGCAACCGTTCGTTACTGGCGCACCTGCACAGTCGAACGCAGCAGCTCGCCCTCCGGGCCATACTCCCGCAGGGTGCGCTGATTGCCCTCTTCCAGCGCGATGACCTTCACCACGGGCACCCAGCCCTTGGGGCCCTGCGCGTACTGGAGCGCCTCCGGAACCTGGGAGCCATCCATGCGGCGGACCTCCTGCTGGGTCTTGCCGTCGATGTATCGGATGAAGCCAGGGGGCTTGCGCTGCGGGAGGTGGGCGGGAACGAAGCTCGTCGATGAGCCGGAAGCGTCCTGGCATCAGCGCGCGGACCTCCGCCTCCTGATGCGTTCCATCGAATGGTAGGTGCCACGGTTGGCATCCTGGTCCTTCGCCACGAACCCCGGAATGCGCTGTCCCTCGATTTCCACCTCGTAGCGGAGGGCATCCCCCGGACCGGAGGCAAAGCCGTGGCCCTGCACCTCGGTGGGACCGGTGAGGGTGAACGGGCGGGTGG
>NZ_RAWA01000124.1 GCF_003611675.1 Corallococcus sp. CA053C | reverse complement strand
GTGGCGGGGCTGTCGCCCGCGGCCCAGGGCTGGGAGGAGACGCGCACGACGCCCTGGCAGCGGGCGCACACCCGCCCCTCGCTGTCGAGGAGCCGGGCGGACGCGAAGACGGTGGACGGCCCGCCGTGGTCGAGGGTGGCCTCCACGTGGAGGCTGTCGCCGGTGGCGGGGCGCTCGAAGCTCATGGACAGCTGGATGGTGGCGCAGCGTTTGGTGGGGTCCCGGAGCGCCGGGGTGCACCCGATGGCCAGGTCGAAGAGGGCCGCGAGGATGCCGCCGTTGACGGCGGAGGTGCCCAGGCCGCCCCGGTGCTCCGGTTGCACCTGGGGCAGGGCCACCACCACCTTGCGGCCCTCCGGGAAGGACATCCGGGCGCCGAAGTGGCGAAGGGTGAGGCTCTGGTTGAAGCCTTCCGCGAAGCGGTCGAGCTGGGCCTGGGAGGGACGGTTCGGAGGGGTGTCGGACATGGCGCGCTCCCCGCTTTATACCGCACGCTCCTGCCTGTCCCGGGGGCGGACGGCCCGGCGGGCGCCGGGGACGGCGGAAGACCCCACACCGGCGGGCGAAAGACGTTAGAAGACGGGGTTCTTCCCTGCGTGGAAACCCCCGTGAACGCCCACGAATCCGCCCTCCTCGAAGACCTCAACCCGCCCCAGGCGGAAGCCGTGCTCCATGGCGACGGCCCGCTGCTCGTCCTGTCGGGCGCTGGCAGCGGCAAGACGCGCGTCATCACCCGCCGGGTCGCCCACCTGGTGAAGGTGCGCCGCGTCTTCCCCTGGCGCATCCTGGCCGTCACCTTCACCAACAAGGCCGCGCGCGAGATGCGCGAGCGCCTCACCGCGCTCCTGGGCGCGCAGGCCAACGAGCTGGTGGTGAGCACGTTCCACTCGGCCGCGGCGATGATCCTCCGCCGCGAGGCGGAGCACGTGGGCCTCACGAAGTCGTTCGTCATCTACGACGACGGCGACCAGATGAGCCTCGTCAAGCGCGCCATGCGCGACGCGGGCGTGGATCCGGTGATGCAGCCGAGGGAGATCCTCCACCGCATCGACCAGGAGAAGAACGCCGCGCGCCTGCCGGACGACATGCGCGTGGAGAACGACGACATTCGCGGCGCCATCGTGCAGCGCGTGTACCGCGTCTACCAGCGGCTGCTGCGCGCGGCGAACGCGGTGGACTTCGGGGACCTGCTGCTCCTGCTCGTGAAGCTCTTCCGCGACCAGCCGGACGTGCTGTCGCGCTACCGCACGCGCTTCACGCACGTGCTGGTGGACGAGTTCCAGGACACCAACCCCGTGCAGTACGCGCTCCTGCGGCAATTGGCCCCGCCGCCGTCCGCGAACCTGGTGGTGGTGGGGGACGACGACCAGTCCATCTACCGCTGGCGCGGCGCGGACGTGGACAACATCCTCAACTTCCCCCAGCAGTACCCGGGCGCGAAGGTGGTCAAGCTGGAGCAGAACTACCGCTCCGACCAGAACATCCTCACCGCGGCGCACGAGGTCATCTCCAAGAACTCGCGCCGCATGGCGAAGAAGCTCTGGAGCGAGCGGCCCAAGGGCGAAAATCTGGAGCTGATGCTCCACCGCGACGAGCGGGCGGAGGCGCAGGAGGTGGCCCGCCGCATCCTCGCCCTCCAGCGCGAGGGCTTCATCAAGTTCTCCAGCATGGCGGTGTTCTACCGGACCAACGCGCAGAGCCGCGTGCTGGAAGAGGCGCTGCGGCTGGCGCGCGTGCCGTACACGCTGGTGAGCGGGCGCAGCTTCTACGACCGCGCGGAGGTGCGCGACGCGTCCGCGTACCTGCGGCTGATGGTGAACCCGCGCTCGGACGCGGACCTGCTGCGCGTGCTCAACGTGCCGGCGCGCGGCATTGGAGACACCACCGAGGAGCGGCTGACGGACTTCGCCAACGAGCAGGGCCTGAGCCTCTACGAGGCCCTCGCCGAGCGCCAGCGCATCCCCGCCCTCAACGCCGCGGCGCAGAAGCGGCTGGGCGGCTTCCACCAACTGCTCGTGTCGCTGCACGCCTTCGCCCAGACGGCGAAGGACGCGGCGGGCGCGGTGGATCAGATGCTCAAGGAGACGAAGCTCGTGGAGACGCTCGTCGCGGATGGCAGCGACGAGGCGCTCACCCGGGCGGAGAACCTGCGCGAACTGCTGGGCGCCGCGCAGGAGTTCGACCTCAAGCGCGCCTCCGACGCCGTGGCCTCGGCGATGGCGGCCGAGGCGCGCGAGGAGGAGGCCCCGGAGGGCGTGGACTCCGCGCCCCTCACCGCGGACGTGCCGCCGCTGCAGGCCTTCCTGGAGCAGATCAGCCTGGTGGGCGAAGCGGACGCGGAGGTGAGCGAGGGCCGCGTGGCGCTGATGACGCTGCACGCGGCCAAGGGCCTGGAGTTCGACGCCGTCTTCCTCACCGGGATGGAGGACAGCGTCTTCCCGCACTCGCGCGCGCTCAAGAGCGAGGAGCCGGACGGCGGCGAGGAGATGGCCGAGGAGCGACGCCTCTGCTACGTGGGCTTCACCCGCGCGCGCAAGCGGCTCTTCGTGAGCCTGGCGCAGTGCCGCTCCCTCTTCGGTGAGCTCAAGTACAACCCGCCCAGCCGCTTCCTCGCGGACGTGCCGCAGGCGCTCTTCGGCTTCAAGGAGAACGACCTGCCCGCGCCCCCGCGCCCCGCCGCCATGGCCCCGCGCCGCCGTGCGTGGGACGACGACGAGACGGGCCCGCGCGTGGACCGCAGCTATTCGCAGGCGTCGTCCGACATGGAGGCCGTCAGCGGCGACGTGCGCGGCATGCGCGTGCGCCACGAGCAGTTCGGCTCCGGCCGCATCATCTCCACGGACGGCAGCGGCCCCAACGCCAAGGTGACGGTGGAGTTCGGCGGAGATGTAGGCCTCAAGCGGGTCATCGCACGTTTCCTCATTCCCGGTTAGCCCGGAAAATCCCGTGTCGACATTTGTTTTCAGTATTCATGTGACACGACGCCTGGCTGGCCGGTGTACGGATTGACAACAAGTCGACTCCTCATTGGGATGAGCCCCAACGAATGGAGGCGCACCGGTGATCGCGCGAAGACGACGATGGTGGAGTCCGGCGCTGCTGGCGGCCTCCGTGGGACTGCTGGGCGGCTGTGAAGGGCAGATCCTGGACGCGGCGAAGCCGGGCGGCGGGCCCGGTGGCGGCCCCGGGGGCACGAACAACCCACCGGCGGCGGTGGAGCAGCCGGCGCGCACGGTGCGTGTCGCACGGCTGACGCACTCCCAGTGGGTCAGCAGCGCGCAGGAGTTGTTGCGGCTGGCCTCTGCGCCCACGGCCCTGGCGCAGACGTTCCGCGCGGATCCGTCGCAGAGCGGCTTCCTCTTCGACAACGACGCCCGCTCCCTGTCGGTGGACGAGGCGCTGTGGGGCGCCTACCAGCGTGCGGCGGCGGACCTGGCGGGACAGGTGGCCACCGACGCGACGAAGCTCGGGAAGCTGCTGCCTCCGGGCACCAACACCGACGAGGCGCGCGCGAAGGCGTTCGTGGAGTCCTTCGGCCTGCGTGCGCACCGCCGGCCGCTGACGGCCGACGAGGTGGAGTCGTACCTCGTCCTGTACCGCAAGGGCCCCGCGTCGTACTCGACCATGGCCCCGTTCCAGGCGGGCCTGCGGCTGGTGCTGGAGGGGTTCCTCCAGTCGCCCCTGTTCCTCTACCGCGTGGAGCGCAGCACCGAGGCGAAGGACGGCAAGGTGCCGCTCGATGCCTACGAGGTGGCGTCGCGGCTGAGCTACGCGCTCTGGGACTCCATGCCGGACGACGCGCTCTTCACCGCCGCCCGCGAGGGGACGCTGACGACGCGCGAGGGCGTGGCGGCGCAGGCGCGGCGGATGATCCAGGACGCGCGGGCGCGCGACGTGGTGGGGGCCTACCACTCGGTCGTCTTCGACGTGCCCCGCTACGCCAGCATCCGGCCGTCCACCACGCGCTTCCCCACCGTCACGGCGAAGCTGTCCACGTCCGCGGCGAAGGAGAACGCGCTCTTCGTCGACTCCGTCGTCTTCAAGCGGGGAGGGCGCTTCCAGGACCTGCTCACGTCGCGCGACACCTTCGTCGACGACGAGCTGGCGCGCGTCTACGGCCTCAGCGGGACGTTCACCGCGGACTTCGTGCCGGTGACGCTGGACGCCACCCAGCGCCGGGGCGTGCTCACCCAGGTGGGCTTCCTCGCGTCGCATGCGACGTCGGTGGATCCGGATCCCATCCACCGCGGCGTGTTCCTGTCGGAGCACCTGCTGTGCCAGAAGATTGGCGCGCCGCCGGCCAACATCCCGGCGCTGCCCGCGCCCAACGGCCGCACCAACCGCGAGGTCGTCACGTCCCACACGGAGGCGCCCGGCACGGTGTGCGCGTCCTGCCACGCGACGCTCATCAACCCGCTGGGCTTCCCCTTCGAGAACTTCGACGCGGTGGGCGGCTTCCGCACGACGGACAACGGGCACGCGGTGGATGCCACGTCGTCACCGGGCATCGGCGGACAGAAGGTCGCGGTGAAGGACGCGCTGGACTTGTCGGACGTGCTCGCCAATTCGCAGGCGGTGCACGAGTGCTACGCGCGCCACTGGGTGGAGTTCCTGAGCGGGCGCCCGGCGGCCACGGAGGACACGGCCCTGGTGTCGCGGCTGGGGAAGCTGTCGCAGGCGGGGCAATTGTCCATCGTGGATCTGGTCGTCGAAGTCGTCACGGGCGTGGGCTTCGTGAACCGTCACCCGGAGGAGCTGCCGTGAAACTGAGCCGACGACACGTGTTGCAGGGCCTGGGTGGGGCCATGTTGGGACTGCCGGTGCTGGAGGGGCTGGTGTCCCGCAGGGCCGAGGCCGCGGAGCCCGGGGCGCTGCCCTTCGCCATCTTCCTGCGCCAGGCGGATGGCGTGGCCGCCGCGCAGAACACCGAGGAGCTGGGCCTGGAGCCGGAGCGCTTCTGGCCGGAGCCCCTGGGCGCCCTCACCACGACGACGCTCGCGGGCAAGTCGCTGGTGGAGCTGGCGGACCACCGCGCGCGCCTGCTGGTGGTGCGCAACGTCAACATGAAGGACTACAACTACGGCGACGGCCACGCGCGAGGCGCCCTGCAGAGCCTCACCGCGCGCGGCCCCACCGTGGAGGGCGTGGGCGGTGACTCCGAGGCGTCCGGCGAGTCGCTGGACCACCGCATCGGCCGGGAGCTGAACCCGCAGAAGCGCGACTCGCTCTTCCTCTACGCGGGGCAGGGCGGCGGCTGGCTGGGCGGCCCGTGCATCTCCTACCGGGGCAGCGCCTCGCGCCGGGCCGCGCTGCATGATCCGTGGGTGGCCTACCAGACGATGGTGGGCGGCCCCGGCGGCCTCACGCCGGAGGCGCGCGAGGCGCTGCTGGTGCGCCAGCGCAGCATCAACGACCTGGTGTCCGGACAGCTCAAGGCGCTCCAGTCGCGGCCGGAGCTGAGCAGCACCGACCACCAGCGGTTGGATCTGCACCTGTCCAACGTGCGCGACCTGGAGGTGGCGTTGAGCTGCCGCGCGCGGGCGGACGAGGAGCTGCGGCTCCAGCAGCAGGCGCCTGGCTACAACAGCACGGACGGCGACGAGGTGCTGGCCACGGTGCGGCTGCACATGGACATCGCGGTGCTCGCGGTGGCGTGCGGCACCACGCGCTCGGTGGCCATCCAGGTGGGCAACGGCAATGACAGCGCCACGCGCTACCGGGACCCGACGACGGGGCAGCTGATGGAGAACTTCCACTTCATCTCCCACCGCCGCCTGTCGCACGACGCCGCGGGCGGCATCATCGCCGGCTCGGACCTGCTGCACGCGCGCGTGGACGCGCAGTTCGCCAGGACCTTCAACTACCTGCTGGACCGGCTGGCGGGCTACGTCCTTCCGGACGGCAAGAAGCTGGTCGACATGGGCGTGTCCGTCTGGTTCAACGACCTGGGCAACGGGCCGGCCCACTCGGCGCGCAACATCCCCTTCATCCTCGCGGGAAGCTGCAATGGCTATCTCAAGCAGGGCGTGGCGGTGACGGCCTCCGGCGGCGGCAACCCCAACCACAACAAGCTGCTCAATACGATTGGCAGCGCGGTGGGCCTGCGCAACGCGGCGGGTGGGCCGCTGGATGACTTTGGCGACCCCGCGCACGCCAAGGGCCTGCTGCCGGAGCTGCTGGCCTGAACAGAAAACACCGCCAATGATGGAATTGGCGGTTTTTCAGGATTTGGGAGAAACAATCACAGCCTCGGGCGGATAAGAGCTGACGGCGTCTGTCGTCAGCGCTCGCGTGGCCCGGTGTTCCGGGCCGCCCCTCCCCCGGAGGCTCCATGTCTTTGCCGCAGTGGTCGAACTTCGTTCGAGTGGGTTGTCTTTCGCTCTTCATCGCGGGCACCAGCGCCTGCGGTCCGGCCGAGCACTCCGAGCACTCCGAGCCGGTAGCTCCCGACGCACCCGCTTCCGGAATCCAGGAGGCGGCCGTGGGTGTCTCCACGACGCTGGTGGCCGCCGGCAGCGTGTGGAAGTACCGGGACACCGGCGTGGATCCAGGCGCGCAGTGGAAGTCCGTGGCGTACGCGGACGCGGCGTGGGCGCAGGGCGCCGCGCAGCTGGGCTACGGCGACGGTGACGAGGCGACCGTGGTGTCCTACGGCCCCAGCACCACGTCCCGCTACGTGACGACGTGGTTCCGCAAGACGTTCACCGTGGCGGATGCGTCGCGGGTGAGCGCGGGCGTGCTGCGCCTGCTGCGGGATGACGGCGCCATCGTCTACCTGAACGGCGTGGAGGTCTTCCGCACCAACCTGCCCGCGGGCACGGTGACGGCTTCCACGCTGGCGCCGCTGGTCATCGCCGGGGTGGATGAGACGACGTGGCTCACGGCCTCCATCCCACTCACCGCGCTGGTGACGGGCACCAACGTGCTGGCGGTGGAGGTGCACCAGTCCACGCTCAACTCGTCCGACCTGGGCTTCGACCTGGAGTTGAATGCGACCGTGACGGCGCAGCCCACGCCCTGCTTCGCGTTGGACCTGCCGTCGCTGTCGTCGCTGCGCGCGTCACCGAAGAAGGTCTTCGCGCACTACTTCTCGCCCTATCCGCTGTCGCTCGACAACAAGGACCCGGCGGTCGACTACTACGCGCGCAACTACCTGCAGCCCACGGGGGAGAACTCCAAGTTCGCCTACTGCGGCGGCCTGCTCAAGCAGCGGCCCCTGCCGCAGCCTCCGCGCGCGGTGGGCGTGGACTACGAGCGCGCGAACTTCGAGCTGGAGGTGCGGCGCGCCGCGACCCTGGGGCTGGACGGCTTCACCTACGACATCCTCAACTACCAGGGCACGCACTGGACGCGGCTGCTCAAGATGCTGGACGCCGCGGCCGCCGTGGACGCGGGCTTCCACATCGTGCTGATGCCGGACATGACGGCCACGTACCAGGGCACGGACGCGGAGGCGCAGACGGCCTTCGTGGACTCCATCGCCTCGGTGGCGTCGCACGCGGCGACGTACCACCTGGAGGACGGGCGGCTCTTGCTCGCGCCGTTCGCCGCGGACCGGCGCACGCCGCAGTGGTGGGCCTCCACGCTCCAGGCCCTGTCCGCGCGTGGCATCCCGTCCGCGCTGTGGCCGGTGTACGTGTCGCCGTGGGCGGCGGCGACGACCAGCCTCCAGGCGCAGGTGCCGCTGTACGGCACGTCTTCCTGGGGCTCGCGCACGCTGGCGGGCGCGGCGGGGCAGAAGACGAACCCGGGCACCGCGCACGGGATGGGACTCAAGTGGATGGCGCCGCTGGCGGTGCAGGACTCGCGGCCCAAGGACCTGGTCTACACGGAGGCCAACAACTCCCAGGCATTGCTCGCGCTGTGGGACGCAGCCATCCAGGGCGGCGCGGACTGGGTGCAGCTCATTACCTGGAATGACTACTCGGAGGCCACGGAGTTCTCCCCGTCCAGCGGCACGCAGTGGGCGCCGTTCGACCTGACGGCGTACTACACGACGTGGTTCAAGACGGGCGTGCAGCCGGCCATCGTGCGGGACGCGGTGTATTACTTCCACCGGACCCAGGCGACGACCGCGGTGCCGGACCTGACGCAGCAGCGCTCCGTCTACAAGCTGGTGAACGGCGCCGCCGCCGTGAATGAGATTGAGTTGCTGGCGTTCCTCACCGCGCCCGCGACGCTCGAGATTGAAGTCGCGGGCACCGTGCAGCGAAAGGACGTGGGCGCGGGCATCCAGTCCTTCCGCATCCCGCTGAAGGAGGGCACGCCGCGCTTCCGGGCGGTGCGCGGCGGCGTCACGGTGGCGTCGGTGACGAGCGCGTCCCCCATCAACAACACCATCGTCTACCAGGACCTGCTCTACCGCGCGGGCGGCAGCCTGACGTGTGACCGGACGGCGTTCTTCCCCTAGGGATCCGCGGGTTCGGCGACGGAGCGGATGGGCTCCAGGGGCACCGTGAGGACTCCATCGCGGGACGTCACGTTCCGGGTGACATCGCGGTAGCCCTTCGTCGTCACCTCCACGGTGAAGGGCAGTGGGGGCGCGGCCTCCACCTCGAAGAGGCCGTTCCTGAACGTGGGGCGCCGGACGTCGGCCCGCCCGTGGATGCCGGGGCGGGCTCCGGTGCTCCAGAACTCCACGAAGGGCTTGTCCGCTTCGGTGAGGGGCTCGCCGGTCTTCTGGTCATGGAGGTGGAGCCGCAGCGTCCAATGGCTTTCGAGGGTCAGGGTGCCCAGGTCGAGGTCGACGCCTTCCTCCGTCGTCACGGCCCGACGCAAGGCAGGGAACCCCTCCGCCCGCACCGTGAACGTCCGGGTGCCGGAGCCCTTCACGGGACAGTCGAAGGTGCCGTCGGGAGCTTCCACCGCCGCCCCCGAGGACGTGCGGTTCGAGAGGCTCAGCGTGAAGGCGGTGACCGGCTTGCCCGTCGGATCCACGACCCGGCCCTTCAGGTGCCCATCCTTGACGAACACCAGGCGGACCTGCTCCGCGTGCGCGTCCACCCACAGCTCCTCCTTCTGCTCGAACGTCCCTCCCTGGGAGCGCTCCGGATGGAAGGTGTAGCCCGGCATGTCCGTGGTCAGCGCGTAGCGGGTGGCCGCCAGGTGGCGCAGGGTGAAGCGGCCATCCGGACCCGAACGCGCGCCCGCGGCGACCGCGGTGTCTTCCTCCTGGTGGCGCCACGGAGGGTCGTCCACGTCGGGCGTGGTGGCCAGGATCCGCACCTCCGCGAGCGGAAGGCCGGCCGTGTCCACCGCCATCCCGGAGAGGGTGCGGCCCTCTTCCAGACGCAGGGACACGTCCACGTGCTCGCGCCCCGTGATTTCGATGGGGCGGGAGGCGCGCTCGTCGGTCCAGTCCCGGGAGACGGTCGCTTCCAGGACGTAACGGCCGGGCCGGATGCCCTGGAGGAGGAAGCGGCCCGAGGCGTCCGTGGTCGCGGAGCGCCGCAGCTCCTCGCGCTCGTCGTCACCCTGGACGCTACCCAGACTCAGCGCGGCCCCGTGCACCGGCAGCCCCTGCGCGTCCGTCACGCTGCCCGACACGGAGGCGCCCCGGTCCAGCACCAGCCGCAGCGACGCGGCGGGCACCTGCACCGCCAGCGCCCCGAAGAGGAAGGACGTGTCCTCGGTGAAGACGAAGCCGGGCCCTGGCTCCTCGGCGTCCAGGACGAAGTGCCCTTCGGCATCCGACAGCTGGGTGTCCTCGGGATAGCTGAAGTTCCAGTGCTCGTCGCCGCTGCGGAGCTGCAGCGGGATGCCGGCGAGCGGAGTGCCCTGCTCGTCGACGACGATGCCTTCGGCGGACGCCGCGCGCACGAGGGTGAAGTCCAGCGGCCCCATGCCCTGCTGGAGCTTCTGGGCCGCGAGCTCCAGGTCCTGGTGGTGCGCTGCCTCCACCTTGAACGTGTGCGGTCCGGAGCGCACGGGCCCCAGCCGGTAGCGACCCGCCACGCTCGTCACGGTGGTGGCCTCGGCGGAGGCGGGGCCGCCGTCCTCCCGGTACGTGAGGACCTTCGCGCCCGCGACGGGCTGGCCGGTGTCGCCGCGCACCGTGCCTTCGACATACACGCCGGGCTCCAACTGGAGCACCACGGCGTCCAGCGGGGGCGTCACGTTGAGCGTGGCGAACGCGCTCGCCTCCCTGGATGTGGCGGAGAGCTGGTGGGGGACGGCGGGCACGTCGTCGAAGGAGAAGTGGCCCGTCCCGTCGGACGTGGTGAGCTGCTCCGTCGCGAGCGGGGTGTCGCCATCGAGCAGGATGGTGATTCCCGGCGCGGGGCTTCCATCCACCGCGACCACGCGGCCCGCGAGGCGGGTCGGGCGGGTGAGCCTCAGGGGCGTGTCCGTGTGCCAGCCGCGGGTGTCCGGGATGAACCGCGAGGCCCAACCCTTCGCGGCGACGAAGAGCGAATAGGTGGTCCGGGGCACCGGCCCCAGGCTGAAGGCGCCCTGGGCATCGGTGTGCGTGTCGAAGAAGCGGGTGTGCTCGCGGTGGATCAACGTCACCTGGGCGTCGGGGATGGGCGTCTTGCCGTCCCCTTCCGTGACGGTCCCTTCGATGTAGCCCCCTTCCTCAAGCTCCAGCACCACGTCGCTCGTGCCGACCGGGACGTGGGCCTGCATCGCCACGCCGTCGTCCCCCAGGGCCCAGAGCGTGACGCTGCCTTCGGGCAGCCCCTCCAGCACGAAGCGACCGTCCGCGTCGGTCGCCACCTCCGCGAACACGTCGGCTTCGCCCAGCCGTGCGCTCACGAGCTCCACCATCATGCGCCGGTACTCGAACCCGCAGTCCTTGAGCGCGACGGGCATGCCCTCCTGGTCGGGTTGGACGGTGGGGCAGGGCAGCTCCGACAGCGTCCGCCAGGACTCCGTCCGCGAAGCGGAGACGCGTGCGCTCGCGGCGAAGCCCCGGGTATCCCGCACGAGCCCCGTGATGCGCCCACTCCCGGAAGGACGCGGCGGGGTCGTGATCAGCGCGGCGCGGGCCACCGGTGCCACGGCAGGGGGCGCGGTGGCAGTGGTGTTCGTGGGCTCCGGGGACAGGCTTCCCCAGAGGAAGAAGGTGAGGAGCGCGGCGACGGCCAACGCTCCCAATGCCAGCCACCACCTCGCGCGCATGCGTGTTCGTTCCCCCATGCGCGGCAGGATAGCGCAAGGACACGCTGTCAGCGCGCGAGGGGAGTCCACACGGGGCGCACGTCGCGGGACAGCGTGCCTTCGGTGGGCACGTCCAGCTCCTCCCGGTGGACCCCCTCCCTCGCGCGGTTCACGGCGAGCAGCGTGTAGTGGCCCGCGGGGACGCGGCTGAAGCGCATCGACAGGCCGGTCCACTCCACCTGGGGGTGTTGTCGCGAGGTCAGGACGTCGAACGCCTTGCTGCTTCCGGGGGCAGGCACCTGCCCCGGGAGCAGGAGGGCGGTGTGGACGTCTTCCGTCATCCGCAGCGTCACGGTGGTGCCGGAGCCCAGGGCTTCGAACGTGAGGTGGACCTCTCCGCTGGAGGGAATCCGCACGGACTGCGGTTGGAAGCGGAGGTCGCTGATGGAGTCGGACGCAGAGGCCATGACCGTGTAGAGGCCCGGGGGAAGCGCCCGGACGTCGAAGGCTCCCGTGTCATCGGTCTGGTGGTCCACCCACGTGCCGTCGGCGCTCATGAAGACAAGCGCCGCGGGAGCAGGGCGGCCCTGCGCGTCCCGGACGTGGCCCGTCACCCGGGCGCCCGGCTCCAGCCGGGCCGTGAGGGTCTCCTCCTCCGCGCCCACTGTCGTGTGCAGCGGCAGATAGAGGGGGGCCTCCAGCTCCAGCGCGAACGCCGTGGCGGGCAGGTGCTCCAGGAGCAGGGTTCCGTCCAGCGTGGGCACGCCCCGGTGCTGGCCGGGGTAGGGCGGGCCGTTGAGCGAGCCCTCCGCGCGGATCCGATAGTGGACGGCCACCGTGATCGTCACTCCCTTGTCGGTGCTCAGGCGGCCGTTGTACGGGACGCCCGTCACGGCATCGCGCAGGAGCACCCGCACCGTCCTGCCCCGCTTGAGCGTGAGCGTTCCCAGGTCCAGGTCGGTTTCACCGTCCACGGTGAGCGTGCGCTCCAGCGGCGCGAAGCCTTCGGCCTCCACCAGCAACCGCCAGTCACCGGTCTCCTCCACCCACAGCTCGAAGGTGCCGTCCGGCGTGCGGGGGGGCTGGTCGTTCACCTGGAAGGACTCGAGGGCCGCGCCTCCTTCCGCGACCACCCGACCCCGGGCGTGCTGCCTGCGCCGCATCACCAACCGGACCTCGCTGGCATTGCTTCCCACCGTCAGGGACTCCGTGCCCTCCGGGGTGCCTCCCTGGGAGCGGGCGGCATCGAACCGGTGGCCCGCCAGGCTCGCGGTGAGCACGTAGCGGGGAGCGCTCAGGTGTCGCAGGGTGAAGCGGCCCTCCTCATCGGTGAGGACGCCCTCCGGACGCTCCTCGTCGTAGCTGTCGTAGCGGTCGACGTCCGGGTCTGGCTCCCGGTCCCGGTAGCGGGGGGCGTCCCCTGGGGGAACCGCGGCCCGGACGGCGACCCCCGCGAGGGGCTGGCCCCGGGTGTTCACGACGCGCCCCCGCAGGGTCCGGCCCTCCTCCAGCCGCAGCGACACCTCCTGGGCCTCCTGCTCCGTCACGTCGACGGGTCGCGACGCGTGCTGATCCAGGGCCCTGGTCCGGAGCAGGGCCTCCACCACGTAGCCCCCGGGCCTCACCCCCCGGAGCGTGACCCGGCCCTGCTCGTCCGTGACGCCCGTGCACTCCGCGAAGCCCCGCTCCTCCCGCTTCCAGAGCGTCACCGTGATGCCGTGCAGCGGCGCTCCCGCCGCGCCCAGGACGGTGACGGACACGCTGGCGCCCCGGTGCAGCACCATCCGCACCTCCCGCGACGGGATATCCACCGCGAGCTTTGCGTCGAGGAAGGACGGGTGGAAGACCTCAAGCCACCCGGGCCCTGTGTATCCGGTCTCCACGACGAAGCGCCCCGCCGCGTCGGCGCGACCGGTCCTCGTGCGGTGGGCGTTCCGCACGCGGTCCGAAGGCGAGCCTTCCTGCAACTGGACCTCCATCCCGGCGAGCGGCTGGCCTTCGTCATCCACGACGAGGCCTTCCACGGAGAAGGCGCGCGTCAGGGTGAAGTCGAGCGGGCCTGTGTCCGGGTGGAAGGGATGCAGGCTCGTATCCTCGTCCAGGCATTGCGCGGCCGAGGCCTCGATGAAGACGCTCCACGGGGGCACGGGGCCCAGGCGGTAGTGCCCGTTCGCGTCAGTGAGCGCCTGGCCGTGTTCGGCGAACCCCTGGTGCCCCATGCGGATGGCCCGGATCCGCGCGCCCGCGAGCGACTTCCCGGCATCGTCGCGCACGGTGCCTTCGAGGAACCCGCCGGGCTCGAGCGTGAGCACCAGGTCCTCGCGGGGAGCGCTCTTCGCGGAGGCGAAGGCGCCACGCGCCGCGGCCTCGGCGAAGAGTTCGTTCTCCCGGGAGCCCGCCGCCATGAGGGAGAACCGCCCCTGGGCGTCCGTGGTGGTGACGCGCACGTCGGGTTCGAGCAGGGGGGCATACAACACGACCTGGACCCCCGGCGCGGGCGTTCCCTGCGCTGACACGACCCGGCCCGCGTAGCGCGCAAGGCGCTCGAGGACGAACACCTCGGACTCCAGCGAGCGGGCCACCTGGGAGAGGCGCGGCATCCGGTCGTCGGCCGTGATGAGGAGGGCGTAGTCGGCCAGGGGAAGCGGCCCGATGCGGAAGCGTCCCCGGGCGTCGGTGACGGCGTCGAAGAAGCGCGTGTGCTGGTGCGAGAAGACGGTGACCCGGGCGCCTGCGATGGGCGCATCCTTGGGATCCGCGTCCGTGACAATGCCCTCGAAGACGCTGCCCTCCTCCAGGCCGAGCACCACGTCCCGGCTTCCCGCCATCACGTCGGGACGCATCGCCGCGCCCTCCTGCCCCAGCGCCCAGAGGGTGACAACGCCCTCCGGAAGCCCGTCGAGCACGAAGGTGCCGTCCGTGTCGGTGGTCGTCTCCGCGAGGATGCGCGCTTCACCTTCGCGGGCGCTCACCGCTTCCAGCAGCTCCGTGTAGGCCTGCGTCCAGCAGCCCTTGATCAGCCGGGCCGGGGGCCCTCCCGGAGCCTCGGTGCGGTCCTCGGAAGGAGGGCACGAGCGCTCCGACAGCGTCTCCTCCGGTTCCACGCGCGACGCGGACACATGCACGCCCGCGAGGGGGCCGCTTGCATCCCGCACGACGCCGGTGATGCGCAGGCTCCCGTCCGGCACGGGCATGGCGCGCGTCGTGAACCTCGCGACGTGGGCGCCCGACTTCGCGGTGGCGGTGGCCTTCGTGGGCCTGGAGGTCCGGCTACCCCAGAGGACGACGAGGAGGAGCGCGGCGACGGCCAGCGCTCCCAGGACCATCCACCCTCGCGCGCGCTTGCGGGTTCGTTCCCCCATGCGCGGCAGGATAGCCCACGCCCTGGTGTCAGGGCGCGAGCGGAGTCCACATAGGGCGCACGTCGCGGGACAGCGTGCCTTCGGCGGGCACGTCCAACTCCTCCCGGTGGATCCGGTCCTCCGCGCGGTTCATGGCGAGGAGCGTGTAGTGGCCGGCGGGGACGCGGCTGAAGCGCATCGATAAACCGAACCATCTCCCCCCGGGATGTTCCAGGAAACCCATGCGCCCGAAGTCCCTGGCATTGCCGGGCGCGGGCACCTGCCCCGGTATCAGGAGGACGGTGTCGACGTCTTCCGTCATCCCCAGCGTGAGGGCGGTGCCAGGACCCAGGGCGTCGAACGCGAGGGTGACCTCGCCGCTCGGCGGAATGCGTACGGTCCTGGGGGAGAACATGGCTTCGGAGGACTCGTCGACCGGGGAGGCGTTCACCGTGTAGAGGCCCGGGCGCAGGGCGCGGAAGCTGAATGCTCCCGGGCCCGCGGTGCGAGCGTCCATCGTGCCGTCGGAGTGGACGAAGACGAGCTTCGCGCGGAGGGGACTGCCCTGTTCATCCCGGACGTGGCCCTTCACCCGCGCGCCTCGCTCCAACGGGACCGTCAGGATCTCCTCCTCCGCGCCCACCCCCCTGCGCAGGGGAAGGAAGGAGGGCGCGTCCAGTTCGAGCGTGAACGCCGTGGTGGGCAGGTGCTCCAGGAGCAGGGTCCCGTCCAGCGTGGGCACGCCCCGGTTCGCAGGGGGGAAGCGGGGGCGGCCCTCCAGGTCTCCCTCCCCACGGATCCGATAGGTGACGGGCACCGTGACCATGTCTCCCGTGTCAGCGCGCAGGCGTCCATTGAACGGCTCGCCCGTTTCGGCATCGCGCAGGAGCACCCGCGCCGTACGGCCCCGCTTCAGCGTGACGACACCCAGGTCCACATCGGCGTCCTCCTCCGGCGTGAGGGTGAGCTCCAGCGGCGCGAAGTCCTGGGCACTCAACCGCAACCGCCAGGGACTGGTGCCCTCCAGTGGCAGGTCGAAGCTTCCATCCGGGGTGAGGGACTCACGCCCATTCACTTCGAAGTCCTTGAGCGGCCCGCCCCCTTCCGCCACCGCCCGGCCCCGGACGTGCGGCTTGCGCCGCATCACCAGCCGGACCTCGCTGACGGCAGCGTCCACCGTCAGGGCCCCCCGGGCATCAACGGTGCCTCCCTGGGAGCGGGAGGCCTCGAAGCGGTACGCCTCCAGCCGCGCCGCGAGCGCGTAGCGGGGCGCGCTCAGGTGCCGAAGGGTGAAACGGCCCTCGGCGTCGGTGAGAACACCTACCGGTTCGGTGACCGTGCAACCGCCGGAGTGGAGGCGGTAGCGGGGCACGTCCCCAGGCGGGAGCTCGAACTGGACGGAGGCGCCGGGAAGGGGTTGGCCCCGGGTGTCCACGACGAGGCCGCGCAGGGTCCGGCCTTCCTCCATTCGCAGGGAGACTTCCAGGGGCTCGCCGTCGGTGACCTTCAGCGCTTGCGAGACGAACTGCTCCACGGTCCGCGTCTGGAGCCAGGCCTCCACCACGTAGGTGCCGGGCTTCACGCCCTGGAGCGTGACCCGGCCCTGGTCGTCCGTGTCCCCCTGCCGGACGTACTCGCCCCGCTCCTCGCCCTGCCAGAGCACCACGTTGATGTCGTGCATGGGCGCTCCCGCCGCGCTCAGGACGGTGACGGACACGCGGGCACCCCGGTGCAGCACCATGCGCACCTCGCGCGACGGGAGGTCCACCGCGAGCCGCTGGGGGATGAAGGCGTCGTCCTCGACCGTGAGCACACCCGGCCCATCGGTTTCGGCATCCAGGACGAAGTTCCCGGAGGCGTCCGTGCGCGTGGTGTCCAGGACGGGACCCGGCCAGCGGCGCGACAGCGGCCCTTCGCGCAGCTCGACCTCCAGCCCTGGGAGCGGCGTTCCCTCGGAATCGACGAGGAGGCCCTCCACGGAGACGGCGCGCCTCAGGATGAGGTCGAGCGGCTTCCTGTCCGTGTCGAGCGGGTGCGTGAACGACTTCACGTCCAGGTGGTGCGCGGCGCTGGCCGCGACGTAATGCGGCAGCGGAGGGAGGGGCCCCAGCCGGTAGTGCCCTGTCGCGTCCGTCAGGGTCCCCAGGGGCTTCGACGGGCCGCTTCCATCCGGAGGCTGCACCTCCACCCGGGCTCCCGCGATCGACCTCCCGGCGTCGTCGCGCACGGTGCCTTCCAGGAGCACGCCGGGCTGGAGCGTGAGCACCAGGCCCTCCTTCGCGAAGGTCTCGACCTGGGCAAAGGCGTCATGCGCGGCGGTCTCGGCGAAGAGCGTGCCCTGATAGGGATTCGCCGTGGTGAGGGAGAAGCGTCCCGTCGCGTCCGTGGTGGTGAACTGGAACTCGGGTTCGAGGACCTGCAACCGCAGGCGGATCCGGACCCCGGGCGCGGGCGTTCCCTCCGGTGACACCACCTGGCCCGCGTAGCGCAAGAGCCGCATGAGCGTCAGCTCTTCGAACTCGAGCAGGGATGCGCGCTGGAAGAGGAGCGGGCCCCGCTCCTCGGCCGTGACGAGCGCCGCGTAGTCAGCCCGGGGAAGGGGCCCGATGCGGAAGCGTCCCGAGGCATCCGTGGCGACGGTGAAGAAGCGCGTGTGCTCGTGGGAGAACACGGTGACCCGGGCGCCCGGGAAGGGCTCCTGTCCCTCCGGTCCCTCCTTGACGACGCCCTCGTAGACGAGCCCGTCCTCCAGGGCGAGCACCACGTCCTGCTTCCCCGCCGTCACGCCGGGGAGCTTCGCCGCGCCCTGTTCGCTCAAGCCCCAGAGCGTGACGTCACCCTCCGGAAGTCCGTCGAGGACGAAGGTGCCGTCCTCCTCGGTGGTCGTCTCCGCGACGACGCGCGCCTCTCCTGTGAGGGCGCTTACCTCGGCGACCACCTCGTCGTAGGCCCGCGTCCAGCAGTCCTTCAGGCGGGCCGGAGGCGCGCCTGGCGCTTCGGCTTCGTCCTCGGAAGGAGGGCACGAGCGCTCCGACAATGTCTCCTCCGGCTCCACGCGCGACGCGGACACATGCACGCCCGCGACGGGGCCCCGTGCATCGCGCGCGACGCCCGTGATGCGCAGGCTCCCGCCCGGCACGGGTGTGGCGGGTGTCGCGGTGCCCGTCCTGACGGACGCCGCCGCGACGGTGGAGGACTTCCGCGCCGCACGTTCCGAAGACGCCCCGCGCTCACGCAGGTAGAGCGCCAGGAGCAGCCCCAGGATGACAGCCGCGCCCATCCACGCCTTGCTGCGGATCCCCTGACGCATGCGCGGCCTCCCAGGTGCCAGGGCCCAGGATAGCCGCGAACCGGCCCGTGAATCAGGGGGTCGCGTAGCCCACGGCGTGGGCTTCCACTCCGGCGGGGGAGGGGTCCTTCGTGAAGGCCACCCAACCCTCCCGCTTCGAATGGCGGGGCACGAACGCGAGCACGAGCTCCGCTTCCTCCCCGGAGGCAGCCTCTCCGCGCAGCGTCACGCGCACGTGGACCTCCTCGGCCGCCGTGTCGCCGTGGTTCTCCACCGTGACGGGCACGCGCCAGTCCTGTCCGCCGCGCACCGGGGCTCCCACCGTGACGGCCAGGTCCGGGGGCCCGCTGCCCGTCCTCCACGCATCCACCGCGAGGTAGCCCAGCACCAGCGCCACGAGCACGCAGCTCGACACGAAGACCACGCCCTCCAGCCAGTTCCAATGGCTCTTCATGATTGGATGAGCAGCCTTCCCGCGGACGCGCCGAGCGTCGACGCCAATCCCAGCACCACCACCTGCGCCACGCAGATGCCCGGGCCGTTGCCCGCGAACCGGCCGAAGAACCACAGCACGAGCGCGCTCGAAATCAGCGCCAGCGCATACGTCACCACCGTCCCCGCCAGCACGTCCCGGCGCAGGCGGCGGCGCGTGAAGCGGTGCGCCTGCGTGAAGTCGCTCTGGAAGAGGATGAGCCCGCCCAGCAGCAGCGACAGCACCGCCAGCCCCAGCAGGTGCCAGGGCGACGTCTCCGTGGCGATCATCACGATCTCCTCCGTGGGTGCCACGTTGGCTGCGAACAGCACGGCTCCGCAGAACGCGATGACGAGCTGCGCGCGAACATGGTCGGCGGACTCCAGGCGGCGCCGGTCCTCCTCGGGATCCTCCTTGCGGTGCTGTCCGCCCAGTTGCGCGGTGCCCACCGACACGCCAATGGCCACCGTGCCCGCCTCCACCACCACCATGCCCACCGCCTCCTGCAGCGACGTGCCCCGGCCGATGCGTCCGACGAGCACGAGCACGATGACGGACACGACGAGCCCCAGGCCCAGCTCCTCCAGCGAGTCCGTGAACACGTCGAACCAGTTCACGTCCCGGCGGAAGCCGCCGTAGCGGTTGTAGCCGAGCAGCAGCACGTACGTGGCCACGAGGTAGCCCAGCACGCTCGCGGGATGGGAGGTGAAGCCCGCCCACCACACCTCCATCGTGTAGAGCAGCGGGAGGCTGAAGAGCAGCCCACCCGCGATGCCCCGGCCGTACTCGCGCAGGGAGTCCGACACCGGACGAAGGCGGGGCGCGCTGTCGGAAGGGGAGGCGGCCATGCAGGCGACAGTCTAGGGTCGCTTCGCCGCGAGGGAAGTCCCCGACCGGCGCGCCGGGCGTTCACTCCCCGAAGTCGCTCGACCGCAGCCCGTCGCTGGAGCGGTCCGTCCGCTACAGTGGCGCGTGCCCATGAACGAGCGTCCCTCCCAGTACATCCTCACGTTGTCGTGCCCGGATCAGCGGGGCATCGTCCACGCCGTCTCCGGGTGGCTCGCGGAACACGGTTGCAACATCCTGGACAGCGGGCAGTACGGAGATCCGCAGACGCGGCTGTTCTTCATGCGCGTGCACTTCGCGGACGAAGTGTCGAAGACCGACCCGGCGGCGCTGCGCGAGGCGTTCACGCACCTCGCGTCACGCTTCTCCATGGACTGGCACCTGCACGACGCGGCGGTGAAGCCCCGGGTGCTGCTGCTCGTCTCCAAGATTGGCCACTGCCTGAACGACCTGCTGTATCGCTACCGCAGCGGCATCCTGCCGGTGGAGATCCCGGCCATCGTGTCGAACCACCGGGACTTCTACCAACTGGCGGCGTCGCACGACATCCCGTTCCACCACCTGCCGGTGACGCCGGAGAACAAGGCGCAGCAGGAGGCGCGCCTGTTGGAGCTGGTGCGCGAGCAGCACGTGGACCTGGTGGTGCTCGCCCGGTACATGCAGATCCTCTCCGCCCAGACATGCGACGCGCTCCGGGGGCGGCTGATCAACATCCACCACTCGTTCCTGCCCAGCTTCAAGGGCGCACGGCCCTACCAGCAGGCGTATGACCGGGGCGTGAAGTTGATTGGCGCGACGGCCCACTTCGTCACGGGCGACCTGGACGAGGGACCCATCATCGAACAGGACGTGGAGCGCGTGGACCACACGCTGTCACCCGAGGCGTTGACCGCGATGGGCCGGGACGTGGAGAGCGTGGTGCTGGGCCGCGCGGTGACGTGGTTCGTGCAGCACCGCATCCTGCTCAACGGCCACAAGACCGTCGTCTTCCGCTGAGGCCCGCGCGCTATGGGGCAGGGCAGGCCGCGCCGGCACTGAGCACGTCGGCGTCGTGGTGCACCTGCACGGCCCCGGAGGCTTCCAGGCCGCGCACGAACAGGGCGCCGAACACCTCCGCGTTGCCGCTCAGGTTGAGCCGGGCCTGGGGCGCGTAGAGGTTGCCGGCGAGCAGGCCGCTCGCGGAGACGTCCAGGGGCTCCGTGCCCGCCACGTAGACGCGCACGCGCGAGGGGTGTGTGGCGGAGCCGAGCGTGAGCTGGCCGGACACGACGAAGCCGCCCGACAGGAACAGGTCCAGCTCCCCCGGTGGCGGCACGTCCACGGTGAGGGACTCCAGGAGGTTCACTCCGCCCGGGATGAACAGCGCGGTGCGGCCCCGGATGCGCAGCGTGACCCGGCCGGGCCCTGCGACGCGCGTGAGCAGGAAGCGGCCGCAGGGCAGCTCCAGCACGCGCTCCCCGGTGACGTCCTCCAGGGTCGCCGGATCCAGGCCGATGGCCGCGTTGTCATGGTCCCGCGAGTGATGGGCGATGAGCACGCCCGGGTCGAAGCGGGACGCGGCATCGCAGTCGCACGGGATGACGGACGCCACGGGCTCGCGGCGGAGCTCGGCCGCCTGCGCGGGTCCGGGTGTGAATTCAGCAGGCACGGTGAGCACGCCGCCCACCGTGAGTGCCGCGAGCGACACGTCGCCGCGAACCCGCGCGTTGCCCGTCACGGTGGCGGTCACGGCGGGACCGGAGAGCGGACCGCTGCTGTCCAGGTCGCCGCCCACGGAGAGCGGGCCAGCGAGCAGAAGCCCCGCCGCGTCGCCCACCTGGAGGGTGCCGCCCACCTGGACGCGGTTGTTCGCGGACAGCGCACCGTTCACGCCCACGTCACCGCCCGCGCCGCCGGGCGTGTACGGGCCCACGCTGCTCCGGAACGCATCCGTGCTGAAGGGGGAGCTGAGGGAGAGTCCTTCGCAGGAGCACGCCGCGCGGCGGAACAACGTCTCCGCCAGCCGACCGCTGCACACGAGGGGACCGGAGGCGGGGTCGCCCAGCAGCAGCGGCGGTCCACTGTCGGCACAGTGCGAAGCCCAGGCATCCGGGAGGTCGCCCGCGTCAGGGCTGTGCAGCGTGGCCACCGGATCATTCACGGTGCACGCGGCGCCCAGCAGCAAGAACCCCGCGACGTGGAACTTCATGCGCGAGACGACTCCTCCGGCGAGCATCGGGACACGGCGTATCGCTGCGAAATGCTGCCTCCCATGCCCAGGCACGGAGGCTGCCGCATGGGCCCACCCGCGAAGCTCATCGTGGCGACATCGCTCACGTCTGATCTCGGAATGCGCTGCCCCGTGAAGAGAAGCGGGCTGCCGCGTCCGCTGTCGTGAGCCGGAACGGGCCTCATCGCGGCGACAACTCCCGCAGCCGGCTCCGGGCCGTGGCGCTCAGCGGAGAATCCGGATGCAAGCGGATGAAGGCATCCAGTGCCCGTGCCTCCGCCGCCGTGTCACCCAGCGCCCGGTACGCCTCGGCCTCTCCATGCCGTGCCTCCGGATCCAACATGCCGCCGGGCTGTGAGCGCTGCGCATCCTGGAACTGGCGCAACGCCCCGCGCGGATCCCCCAGGTGCTCCAGCCGCAGCGACCCCGCGGCCACGCGCGCGACGTAGGCCGCCAGCGAGGACGGCTGCGCGCGGATGACGCGGAGGTACAGCCCTTCCGCCTCCGTCCACTTGCCCTCCGAACGCAAGGCATTGGCCTGTCGCAGCAGGTCCTCCGGTCGGGCCAACTCCTTGGTGACAGGGGCCGGACGGGCAGGGCGCGGGTGCTCGATGACGAAGGGAGCGGGCGCCGGCTCGGGCAGGGGCACCGGCTCCAGCGTGGCGATCCGGGTCGGTTCGGGGACATGCGGCGTCAGCACCACCGGTGTCACGGACCTGGGAGCCGAGAAGCGCCACACGGCAGCCGCCGCGGCCCCGGTGAAGACGAGCGCCGCGCCCGCCATCAACCACACCGGAGGCCGCCTGCGCCCGCGGGGAGGCGGTGGCGCTTCCTGCTGGAGCGCCGCGTCCAGCGCCGCCTGCACGAGCGCGCTCGAACGCTTGCGGGACAACCGCCGCGCCGGCCCCGAACCCTCATCGAGCGGACGCAGCAGATCGTCCAGCGGATCCTCGTCGCCGTCTCCGGGAGGCAGGGGGCTCATCACGCTTCCCCTTCCGGCCCGTCGCCATCGGCGGCCAGCGCCCGCAGCGCGGTGCGTCCCAGGCGCAGCCGGCTGCGCACGGTCTCGAAGGGGACGCCCAGCTCCGTGGAGATCTCCTGCACGCTCAATTCCAGCACGTGGTGCAACACCAACGCATGCCGCTGCTCCGTCGAAAGCCTGTCCAGCAGCGCCACCATGTGACGGCGATGCACGTACTCATCCGCTGGCGCTTCGTCGGAAGGCACCGCCAGCAACTCCACCGGATCCCCACTGTAGCGGGCCTCGCGCCCTCGCGAGCGCTTGAGCCACGCGAACGTGGTGCGCACCACCACCCGGTCCACCCAGCCGTGGAACCGCCCGTCGCCGCGATAGGTGGACAACCCCCGCACCAGCGCGATGAGGGACTCCTGCGCGATGTCCTCCACGTCCGAGTCCCCCCGCACCAGGTAGCGCACCAGGTTGCGCACCCGTGGCAGCAGGTCCAGGAGCAGGGCCTCGGTCGCGTCGCGCTGGCCCCGCATGGCCGCCGCCAGCCGCGCATCCTCCTCCGCGCGGGGAACGACGGTCGCATGTGAGCCCGAACTCCTCATGTTCGACAGGGAGGAGGCACGGGGCGGAATCGGGTCATCGGTGCTCACGGAAAAATCACCATCCCCACGCCCAGTCGGGGTCGCACGGACCAGCCGTCCTCCCGAAGCACGAACCCGCCGTCCACGGCGTACCCCAGCCGGGGCCGCCCCAAGAGCACCTCCCCCGACAGCGCCGCCTCCACCACGAGCCCCGGCCGCACGCGCCACCC
>NZ_RAWA01000123.1 GCF_003611675.1 Corallococcus sp. CA053C | reverse complement strand
GTCCCCACCCTGCGCAACCTGTTCGAAGAACTCAGCGGCCTGGAGCTCGGTGATGCCGACGCGGGCGCGAGCTTCCTGGAGCTGGGGCTCGACTCGCTGGTGCTCACCCAGGCGGCGCTCGCGGTGCAGAAGCAGTTCGGCGTGAAGGTCACCTTCCGGCAGCTGCTGGAAGAGGTCCCGTCGCTGGGCCAGCTCGCCGCGTACCTCGACGGCCGGATGCCCGCGGAGGCCGCTCCGGCTCCCGCGCCTGCTCCGGTGGCCGCCGCTCCATCCGCGCCCGCGCAGCTCGCCGCGAACATCCTCGCGCAGCAGCAGGTCGTCGCCGCGCCGGCCGGCAGCGCGCCCGCGTTCCAGGCCACCGCGCCCGCGGGCACGCTCCAGGCGGTCATCGAGCAGCAGCTGCGCCTGATGACCCAGCAGCTCGCGCTCCTGTCCGGACAGCCCGCGTCCGCGCCGGTGCAGGTCCAGTTCCAGGCCACCGCGCCCGCCCCGGTGGCCGTGGCCCCGGAGGCTTCCGTGGCGCCCGCGCCTGTCGCCGCCGCCGTGGCGGACGAGCCCGAGCTGAAGGGCCCGGTGAAGTACGACGTGAAGAAGGCGTTCGGCGCCATCGCGCGCATCAGCCTCGCGCCGAAGGACGCGCTCACGCCCCGCCAGCAGACGTTCCTGGAGGACTTCACCCGCCGCTACAACGCGAAGACGCAGGGCTCCAAGCGTTCGGCGCAGGAGAACCGCTCCCAGCTGTCCGACCCGCGCGTGGTGACGGGCTTCCGGCCGCTCTTGAAGGAGCTCATCTACCCGCTGGTGGTGAACCGCTCCAAGGGCTCGCAGCTCTGGGACGTGGACGGCAACCAGTACCTGGACGCGCTCAACGGCTTCGGCTCGGTGATGTTCGGCCACGCGCCGGACTTCATCACCCAGGCGGTGCACCAGCAGGTGGACGACGGCTACGAGCTGGGGCCCATGCACCCGCTGGCGGGTGAGGTGGCGAAGCTCGTCTGTGAGTTCACCGGCGCGGACCGCGCGGCCCTGTGCAACACCGGCTCCGAGGCAGTGATGGGAGCGCTGCGCATCGCGCGCACCGTCACCGGCCGCAGCACGGTGGCCATCTTCGCGGGCAGCTACCACGGCATCTTCGACGAGGTGCTGGTGCGCGGCACCAAGAGCCTGCGCACCGTGCCGGCCGCCCCGGGCATCATGGCGGGCGCGGTGCAGGACGTGTTGGTGCTGGACTACGGCACGCCGGAGACGCTCGAAATCCTGCGCTCCCGCGCGGACTCGCTGGCGGCCATCATGGTGGAGCCGGTGCAGAGCCGACGCCCCGACTTCCAGCCGCGCGAGTTCCTGCACCAGCTGCGCGACCTCACGCAGAAGTCCGGCTCCGTCTACATCTTCGACGAGGTCATCACCGGCTTCCGCATGCACCCGGGCGGCGCGCAGGCGGTGTTCGGCGTGCAGGCGGACGTGGCGACGTACGGCAAGGTCGTGGGCGGCGGCATGCCCATTGGCGTCATCGCGGGCAAGCGCCCGTTCATGGACGCGCTGGACGGCGGCCACTGGCAGTTCGGCGACGAGTCCGTGCCCACGGTGGGCGTGACGTACTTCGCCGGCACATTCGTACGCCACCCGCTGGCGCTCGCCGCCGCGAAGGCCGCGCTGGAGCACATGAAGGCCGCGGGCCCGGAGCTGCAGCGCAGCGTGAGCGCGAAGGCGGACAAGCTCGCGAGCACGCTCAACGCGTTCTTCGACGACGTGGGCGCGCCCCTGCGCATCAAGCACTTCGGGTCGCTGTGGAAGACGTTCGTCACGGCGGACATCTCGCACGGCGACCTGCTGTTCTGCCTGCTGCGCGACAAGGGCATCCACATCTGGGATGGCTTCCCGTGCTTCTTCACCACCGCGCACTCGGAAGCGGACCTGCAGCGCCTCATCACCGCGTTCCAGGACAGCGTCACCGAGTTGCAGGACGCGGGCTTCCTGCCGGGCACCGCCCGTCAGACGCAGGCGCCCGCGCCGGTGGCCCTTGATTCCAACCAGCCCCCCGTCCCCGGTGCGCGCCTGGGGCGTGATCCGCAGGGCAACCCGGCCTGGTTCGTCCCGCACCCCACGGTGCCCGGCAAGTTCGTCAAGCTGAGCGAGACCCGATGAAGACCCCCGCGACCCCGAACCAGGCCCTCCCCGACGACTTTGATCCGTTCGCCGGGCCCGCCCTGCTGCTCACCGCGCCGTCCACCGAGCCCCAGCGCGAGGTGTGGACCGGCGTGCAGATGGGCCCCGACGCGTCCTGTGCCTTCAACGAGTCCATGTCCGTGAGGCTCCAGGGCCCGCTGGACCTGGAGTGCCTGCGCGCCGCGCTCCAGGATCTGATGGAGCGGCACGAAGCGCTGCGCACCACGTTCAGCGCGGACGGCCTCACGTTGTGCGTGGCCGCCGCCGCGCCGCTCCCGCTGGAGGTGCTGGCGCTGGACGCGCTGCCGGCTTCCGAGCGCGAGGCGCGGGTCCGCGACCTGCTGGCCCACGAGGTGGAGACGCCGCTGTCGCTGGAGACAGGGCCCCTGCTGCGCCCCCGCATCGTCCGGCTGGCCGCGGATCAGCACCTGCTGACGCTGACCGCGCACCACATCGTGTGCGACGGCTGGTCCATGGCGGTGATGCTGCGGGACCTGGCGGCGTTCTACTCGGCGCACGTGCGCCGGGTGCCGGCGGTGATGGCGCCCGCGCCCACGTTCAGCGACTACGCCCGCGCGCAAGCGCAGCTGGCCACGACGCCGGAGTACGCGGAGCATGAGCGCTACTGGCTCCAGCGGTTCTCCGGCACGCTGCCGGTGCTGGAGCTGCCGTTGGACAAGCGGCGTCCGCCGTCGAAGACGTACAGCTCCCGGCGCGAGGACTACGTCCTGGAGCCCGCGCTCGTCGAGCAGCTCAAGCGCGTGGGCGCGCGCCATGGCGGCAGCTTCTTCACCACGCTGCTGGCGGGCTTCAAGGCGCTGCTGCACCGGCTGACGGGGCTGGAGGACGTGGTGGTGGCCATCCCCGCCGCGGGCCAGTCCGTGGCCGGGCTGAAGGACCTGGTGGGCCACTGCGTGAACGCGCTGCCCCTGCGCAGCAACGTGTCCGCGGAGGCGCCCTTCACGCAGGTGATCAAGCAGCTGCGCACCACGATGCTCGATGCGTACGAGCACCAGGAGTACACGTTCGGCACGCTGCTCAAGCAGCTCGCGCTGCCGAGAGATCCGAGCCGCCTGCCGCTCGTCAACGTGCTGTTCAACGTGGATCAGGCCGTCACGGGCGAGCAGCTGTCGTTCCAGGGCCTCACCTGCACCCTGGCGAGCAACCCGCGCCACTACGAGAACTTCGACCTGTTCATCAACGCGGCGGAAGCCCACGGCCGCGTGGTGCTGGAGTGCCAGTACAACACCGACCTCTTCGAGGGCGCCTCGGTCCGCCGCTGGATGGCCTGCTACGAGGAGCTGCTGCGCGGAGTCATCGCTGACGCGGAAGCCCCGGTGTCGCGTCTGCCATTGCTGCCCGAGGCGGAGAAGCAGCGGGTGCTGGTGGATTGGAACGCCACCACGAGGCCGTTCAACCGCGAGGCCTTCGTCCACACGTTGGTCGCCGCCCAGGCCGAGGCCACGCCCGACGCAGTGGCCCTGCGCTCCGGCGCCGTGACGCTCACCTACCGTCAGCTCCTCCAACGCAGCCACCAGGTGGCGCATGCGCTGAAGCAGGCGGGCGTCACGCCGGGAAGCCTCGTCGGCCTGTTCACCGAACGTGGCCCGGACATGGTCGTGGGCCTGCTGGGCATCCTCCAGGCCGGTGCGGGCTACGTCCCGTTGGATCCAGGCTTCCCGCCCGAGCGCCTCGCCTTCATGGTCGAGGACGCGAAGCTCTCCACCATCCTCACGCAGCAGTCGCTGGTGGCGTCGCTGCCGTCCTCCACCGTGAAGCCGCTCCTGCTGGAGGACACGTCCTCGCAGCCGGAGTCCGCGCCCCCCGCGCTGGACGTGTCTCCGGAAGCCGTGGCGTACGTCATCTACACGTCGGGTTCGACGGGCAAGCCCAAGGGCGTGCGCGTGCCGCACCGCGCGGTGGTGAACTTCCTGGCCACCATGCAGGAAGCCCCGGGCCTCTCCGCCCAGGACGTGCTGCTGGCCGTCACCACGCTCTCCTTCGACATCGCCGTGCTGGAGCTGCTGCTGCCCCTCACCACCGGCGCCCAGGTGGTGCTTGCCTCGCGTGACACCGCCTCCGACGGTGCGCTGCTCAAGGCCGCGCTCGAAGCGAATGCCGTCACCGTCATGCAGGCCACGCCCTCCACCTGGCGTCTGCTGTTGGAGGCCGGCTGGCAGCCCCGCCCGGGCTTCAAGGCCCTCTGCGGCGGTGAGGCCCTGCCCCGTGAGCTGGCCGAAGCCCTCCTCGCCCGTGTCGGCAGCCTCTGGAATATGTACGGCCCCACGGAGACCACCGTCTGGTCCACCACCTGGCGCGTGCAGCCGCCCCTCTCCTCCATCCGCATCGGCCGCCCCATCGCCAATACCCAGCTCTACCTCCTCGACGCGCACCTGGCCCCGGTGCCCGTGGGCGTCGCCGGAGAGCTGTACATCGGCGGTGACGGCGTCACCCTGGGCTACCTGCACCGGCCGGAGCTGACGCAGGAGCGCTTCCTGCCCAATCCCTACCGTCAGGGCGAGCGCATGTACCGCACCGGCGACCTGGCCCGCTGGCTGGCCGACGGCACCGTCGAGTACCTGGGCCGCAATGACTCGCAGGTGAAGCTGCGCGGCTTCCGCATCGAGCTGGGCGAAGTCGAAGCCGCCCTCGCCTCCCATCCGTCGCTGGCCCAGGCCGTCGCCCTCGTCCGCGAGGACCGCCCCGGCGACCGCCGCCTCGTCGCCTACCTCATCGCGCGTCCCGGTCAGACGACGCCCTCGGACGAGGTCCTCCGCGCGCACCTCAAGCAGGGGCTGCCGGAGTACATGGTCCCGCAGCACTTCGTGGCGCTGCCCGCACTGCCGCTCACGCCCAACGGCAAGGTGGACCGCAAGGCCCTGCCGTCGCCGCAGGTGGGATCGCAGGAGGACGCGTACGTCGCGCCCCGCGATGAGACGGAGCAGAAGCTCGCGGCCATCTTCGCCGACGTGCTGGGCTTGCGCCGGGTGAGCGTCACGGCCGACTTCTTCCGGCTGGGCGGACACTCGCTGCTGGCCTCGCAGGCCCTCACGCGCGCGAGCCGCGACCTGGACGTCAGCCTCACGCTGCGCCGGATGTTCGAGGCGCCCACGGTGGAGAAGCTGGCCCGACTGGTGCGCGGTGACGACGGGGCGACGAGCCCCGCGCAGCGCATCGCACCCCGGAAGAGCACCGAACCCGCCCCGCTGTCGCTGATGCAGCAGCGGCTGTGGTTCCTGGAGCAGCTCAACCCGGGCACCGCCGTCTACAACCTGCCCGCGGCGTTCCGCATCCACGGCGCGCTGGACGTGGACGCGCTGCGCGGCAGCTTCAACAAGCTGCTGGAGCGTCACGCGGCGCTGCGCACCTTCGTGCGCTGGGATGAAGGCACGCCGGTGCAGCACATCGCGCCGACGCTGACGGTGGAGCTGGCGCCGGTGGACCTGGAGCCCGTCCCCGCGAACCAGCGCGAGGAGGACCTGCTGCGCCGACTCCAGGCGCTGGCGGACGAGTCCATCCCCATCACCGCGCCGCCGCTGTTCCGGCTCACGCTGTTCCGCCTGGGCGCGGCCGAGCACGTCCTCTTCTTCATGCCCCATCACCTCATCTGGGATGGGTGGTCGTTCGACGTGTTCCTGCGCGACCTGGACGTCCTCTACGCGGCGCTCACGAAGGGTGAGGAGCCGAAGCTCCCCGCGCTGCCCATCCAGTACGCGGACTTCACCGAGTGGCACCGCAACTGGCTCCAGGGCGAGGAGCTGGAGCGTCAGGCCCGCTACTGGCGCCAGAAGCTGTCCGGGAACCTGCCCGCGCTGGAGCTGCCCACCGACAAGCCGCGCCCCGCGCAGATGAGCCTCAAGGGCGGCACGGAGCCGTTCGTCCTCACCGGGGCCGAGGTGGACGCGCTCACGAAGCTGGGCCGTGAGTCGAACGCCACGCTGTACATGGTGCTGCTCACGGCCTTCAAGACGCTGCTGCACCGCTACACGGGCCAGGAGGACCTGGTGGTGGGCACGCCCATCCGGGGTCGCTCGCATCCCGAGGTGGAGGACCTGCTCGGCTTCTTCGTCAACACGCTCGTGCTGCGCACGCAGATGGGACCGGAGCTGACGTTCCGCCAGCTGTTGGACCGCGTGCGCACCACGTGCATGGAGGCCTTCGGCCACCAGGACATGCCCATCGAGCTGCTGATGCAGCAGCTGGGTGTGCAGCGCGACCTGAGCCGCACGCCGCTGTTCCAGACGTTCTTCACCTTCCAGGACGTCCGCAACCGCGGCTCCAAACTGGGTGACCTCACCTACGGCCAGGTGCACGTGCACGCGCACGCGACGCCGCTGGACCTGAGCTTCTGGGTGAAGGAGACGGCGAGCGGCATCGTCGGCGGCATGGACTACAACACCGACCTGTTCGAGCGGGACACCGTCGTCCGCATGCTTGAGCAGATCCGCACGCTGCTGCGCGCCGCGCTGTCGGACGCGGAAGTGTCCGTCGCGCGGCTGCCGTTGCTGCCCGAGGCGGAGAAGCAGCGGGTGCTGGTGGATTGGAACGCCACCACGCAGCCGTTCAACCGCGAGGCCTTCGTCCACACCCTCGTCGCCGCCCAGGCCGAGGCCACGCCCGACGCGGTGGCCCTGCGCTCCGGGGCCGTGACGCTCACGTACCGTCAGCTCCTCCAGCGCAGCCATCAGGTGGCGCATGCGCTGAAGCAGGCGGGTGTCACGCCGGGAGGCCTCGTCGGTCTCTTCACCGAGCGCGGCCCGGACATGGTCGTGGGCCTGCTGGGCATCCTCCAGGCCGGCGCCGGCTACGTCCCGCTCGACCCTGGCTTCCCGCCCGAGCGCCTCGCGTTCATGGTCGAGGACGCGCAGCTGTCGCTCGTCCTCACCCAGCGCGCGCTCCAGAGCACCCTGCCCTCCACCACCGCGAAGTCCCTCTTCGTCGAGGACACGACCTCGCAGGTGGACACGGCCCCCGAGCCCCTCACCGCCACGCCCGAAGCCGTGGCGTACGTCATCTACACGTCGGGTTCGACGGGCAAGCCCAAGGGCGTGCGCGTTCCGCACCGCGCGGTGGTGAACTTCCTGGCCACCATGCAGGAGGCCCCGGGCCTCTCCGCCCAGGACGTGCTGCTGGCCGTCACCACGCTCTCCTTCGACATCGCCGTGCTGGAGCTGCTGCTGCCCCTCACCACCGGCGCCCAGGTGGTCCTCGCCTCGCGCGACACCGCCTCCGACGGTGCGCTGCTCAAGGCCGCGCTGGAAGCCAACGCCGTCACCGTCATGCAGGCCACGCCCTCCACCTGGCGGCTGCTGTTGGAAGCCGGCTGGCAGCCCCGTCCGGGCTTCAAGGCCCTCTGCGGCGGTGAGGCCCTGCCCCGTGAGCTGGCCGAAGCCCTGCTCGCCCGCGTCGGCAGCCTCTGGAATATGTACGGCCCCACGGAGACCACCGTCTGGTCCACCACCTGGCGCGTGCAGCCGCCCCTCTCCTCCATCCGCATTGGCCGCCCCATCGCCAATACCCAGCTCTACCTCCTCGACGCGCACCTGGCCCCGGTGCCCGTGGGCGTCGCGGGCGAGCTGTACATCGGCGGTGATGGCGTCACCCTGGGCTACCTCCACCGGCCGGAGCTGACGCAGGAGCGCTTCCTGCCCAATCCCTACCGTCCGGGCGAGCGCATGTACCGCACCGGCGACCTGGCCCGCTGGCTGGCCGACGGCACCGTCGAGTACCTGGGCCGCAATGACTCGCAGGTGAAGCTGCGCGGCTTCCGCATCGAGCTGGGTGAAGTCGAAGCCGCCCTCGCCTCGCACCCCTCCCTCGCCCAGGCCGTCGCCCTCGTCCGCGAGGACCGCCCCGGCGACCGCCGCCTCGTCGCCTACCTCGTGACGAAGCCCGGACAGGCCTACACGGACACGGAGCTTCGCAAGCACCTGCGCACGCAGCTTCCGCAGTACATGGTGCCGCAGCACTTCGTGGAGCTGGAGGCGCTGCCGCTCACGCCCAACGGCAAGGTGGACCGCAAGGCCCTGCCGCCCCCGGCGGGCACCGCGCGTCCCGCCGAGGACGCCTTCGTCGCGCCCCGCACGGAGACGGAGAAGCAGCTGGCGCGCATCTGGCGGGAGGTGCTCGGCATCGCCCAGGTGGGCGTGCACGACAACTTCTTCAACATCGGCGGCCACTCCCTGCTGTCCTTCCAGGTGGTGATGCGCGTCCAGAAGGAGCTGGGACAGGTCCTGCACCCGCGCACGCTGCTGCTCAACACGCTGGAGCAGGTGGCCTCTCAGCTCACGCCCGTGGCGTCAGCGCCGACCTCACAGACGGCGCCCCCGCCGGCCGCGACGACAAAGATTGCCACCCAGGAGACTTCTGTTCCCCTGGCGCAACGCTTGTTCAATAAGCTGCGGCGCAACCTGCCAGGGCGCTCGGACTGAGCGTCCGTCGAGGAGAATGGTCCAACCGTGACACCCTGCTTCTTCGGCAGCTCCGAAAGACAGCTTTTCGGCATGCACCACCCCGCTCAAGGCGCTGAACGCGCCACCGGGGTGGTCCTCTGC
The DNA here is from genome assembly GCF_003611675.1 of Corallococcus sp. CA053C. Lineage (GTDB taxonomy): Bacteria > Myxococcota > Myxococcia > Myxococcales > Myxococcaceae > Corallococcus. The sequence continues at coordinate 14,374 of NZ_RAWA01000123.1, read as the reverse complement.
TACCCCGCCGCCCAGGAATACATGCTGACGCACTGGGCCTTCCGGAAGCTGGCCGGAATGCTCGCGCGCGAAGGCTTCCACGTCTTCCGGTTCGACTACTTCGGCACGGGTGACTCCGCCGGAGCGGTCCACGAGGGCCGCGTGTCCGAGTGGGTGAAGGACATCCGGCACGCCGTCAGCGAGCTGCAGGACCTGACCGGCGTCCAGCGCGTGTCCCTCGTGGGCATGCGGCTGGGCGCGGCGCTCGCCGTGCGCGCCGCCGTGGAGGGCCTGTCCACCGCCGGGCTCGTGCTGTGGGAGCCCCTGGTGGAGGGCGCGGCCTACCTCCAGGAGCTGGAGCTGCTCCAGACGCGCCGGGCGGCCCGCACGCTCTTTCCCCAGCCGGAGGTCCCGCTGGACGTGCGCCAGGAGCTGCTCGGCTTCGCGTTTCCCCGCGCGCTCCACGACGACATCCTCGCGTTGGACCTCACGGCGCTGCCCGCGTGGCCCGCGACGCGCACGCACCTGGTGACCGCCACCCCCAAGCCCGACTACGAGCGCCTCCAGCGACACCTGGAAGCCACCGGCCTGCCCTTCCAGCACCACCTCGTGCCGGAGGACACCGGGGCGTCGGCGGTCCGGGAGTCCGCGCTCCTGTCCAACCGCGTCCTGCAGACCATCACCTCGCTCCTGAAGGAGGCCGCGTGATGCGCGAGCGTGTGTGTACCTTTGGCCCCGAGGAGTCCCTCGTGGGCGTGTTGACAGAGCCGGATCCGGCGAAGGTGTTGCCGGGCGCGCCCACGGTGGTGGTCTCCAACGTGGGCCTCAACCACCACGTGGGTCCGTACCGGCTGTGGGTGGAGCTGGCGCGGCAGCTCGCGGAGCGCGGCATCAGCACGCTGCGCTTCGATTTGTCCGGCCTGGGGGACAGCCGCCCGCGGCGCGCCGGAGGCCCCGACGAGTTCCAGCGGGCCCGCGAGGAGACGCGCGCGGCGCTCGACTACCTGGAGCAGAAGAAGGGCCAGCGCCGCTTCGTGCTCATCGGCCTGTGCTCCGGCGTGGACAGCGTGCACGCGGTGACGGTGCAGGACGCGCGCGTGGTGGGCGCGGCCTTCATCGACGGCTACACGTACCGCACGGCGGGCTACCACCTGCGCTTCCAGTTCCGCTACCTGAGCCCCCGTCGCTGGAGCCGCTACCTGCGCAAGCGCAAGCTGCCGGCCCAGCTGCGCGAGGCGGGCGAAGCGGATGAGGTCTACACGCGCGAGTACCCGGAGCAGGCGCGGCTGATGGAGGACTACGGCCGCCTCCTGGAGCGCGGCGTCAACCTCTGCTTCGTCTTCTCCGGAGGCATGGGGCTCTCCTACAACTACGAACGCCAGTTCTACGAGATGTTCTCCCCGCTCAAGCTGGAGAACCGCGTCACGTATGCCTTCTACCCGCACGCGGATCACCTCTTCTCCGTGCCCGACGACCGCGCGGATCTGCTGCGCAAGCTCATCGCGTGGGCGGTGGGCGCCGTGCCGCCCCGGGCCCTGACGGAGTCGAGGCCGACGGGCTGAAGGCTGCCTGCCCGCCCTGCCAGCGGGAATGCGGCGACCGGCCGGGTGTGCGTCAAGCGCTTGTTTCCCACCCAACGGTCGCCACCTTCGGAAGACCACCCGTTCTTTCGAAGGAGCGTTACCCATGAAGCTCCCCCTGATGGCGGCACTGGCCGCGCTGTCCTTCTCCGGTCAGGCGCTCGCGCAGAGCCACACCGACAACCAGCCCCCGGCGCAGCAGAAGGCGACCACCGACGCGCCCCAGGACAGCGCGCAGCGCTGGGACAAGGCCACGGAGGGCACCAACAGCACCGGCGTCCTCAAGCCCGCGGATGAGAGCGCGGACAGCACCGCCACCGATGAGGGCGTGGGCGGCTCCGGTTCGACCGAGCAGGGGACCAACAGCACGGGCGACGGCTCGGCCGCCGCGAAGCCGGGCGCGACCCACTCCGGCACCCCGGGCAACAAGGGCGCGAAGATGGAAGTGACGCCGCCGGCCTGGGACCAGAACAAGCAGATGGGCAGCTCCGCGAGCCCCACCACGGGCACCCCGCCGGTGGAGGGCAGCGCCGGCAATTAGGCTTGGCTTCGACAGACAGCGCAATGACAGCCATGGACGGGGCCGCCGGAAGGGGGACCCGTCCATACCCCTTGTGGGGTACAGACCCGCGCGCCTCCCACCGCTAAGTCATTGCCTGTACCGCGTCGGTGCGGGCGGGCTCCTTCCGTCCGGCGGACCGGATGGGAGGCCCTGATGAACCTCACCGTGCGCGAGCAGTCGCTCATCTCCGAGCTGACCCAGGCCCTGTCCAGCTCCCTGGACCTGACGGAGGTCCTGTCCCGTGCCCAGAGCGCCATCACGCAGCTGCTGCCGTCCGACTACGCGGCGCTGTGCGTGTCCCGGCCCGAGCAGCCCGGCGACTACGAGTGGTTGGGATTGGGAGCGCCCGGGGTCCTCTTCACGCACTACCCGGAGCTGGCGGCGGTGGACTTCGTGCGCGAGGCCGTGGCGAAGCGGCCCAACGTGGCGCTCCGGGACTCCGACATGCTGTCGCGGCGGGAGCTGAAGCGCAGCCTCCTGTACCTGCGCTGCCGCGAGCTGGGGCTGCCCTTGGAGCACGTGATGGCGGTGCTGCTGGAGCTGCGGGAGGACTGGCACGGCGGCTTCACGCTGTACCGCGAACACGCCCAGCCCTTCTCCACGCGGGAGCAGGCGCTCCTGAACTGGCTGACACCCTACCTGGTGAACACCGTGCGCAACTGCCGGATGTTCTCCGACGTGGCGATGCGGGGCGACCTGTTGGATGCCCTCTTCCACCACCAGGGCGCCGAGTGCGTCGTGGTGGAGCCGCCAGAGCGTGAGACACTGAGGACGCCCGGCGCCACGGCCCTCCTGCGGCGCTGGTACCCGGAGTTGGAGACCAGTGATGCCCGGCTGCCACAGGAGTTGACGGAGCACCTGCGGCGGCTGCGGGACCTCCAGATGCCGGGAAGGACCCGCGTGGACACGCTGGTGCGCTCGGGCCAGCAGACGCACCTCAAGGTCAGCTTCGTGGAGCTGCCCGAGCAGCGCGGCAGCCGGCCCTGGTCGGTGATGTTGCAGGAGTGCTCGCGGTCCATCCCCATCCCGGAGCAGTGGCGCCAGAAGATCTCCAAGCGCGAGGCGGACGTCGTCCAGGGCGTGCTCAGCAACTGGACCAACGAGGCCATCGCCCACGACCTGGGGCTGACGCTCAACACGGTGAAGACGCACCTGCGCAACATCTTCCCCAAGCTGGGGATGGAGAGCCGCACGGACCTGCTCTACCACGCGGCCTGGCGGCAGAAGCCGGGGTGAGCCGCGCTGGGACCCGGAGGCAGGTCGCCTCCAGGCACCAGCGCGTGGCAATGCCTTACGGCTGCTTCTGCACCTTGAGGGTGATGGACGTCATCCCGCCCGAGGGCTGGAGGATGACCGTTCCCGCGGTGAAGTGCTCTTCCTTGAACTGGAACAGCAGCACGCCCGTGATGGTGTCGTTGCTGCTCAGGTCGCTGTCCCAGAGCCGGAACCTCCAAGGCTCCGCGAGCAGCCGGCCCGCCGTCGCGGTGCACCCGCCCGTCGTCCACGCGGGCGTGTAGCTCTGCACCTCGGGGGTGATCGACGCCACGGTCATCCCCGGGCAGGCCAGCTCCACGAAGACATCCGGAGGCGAGTTGTCCGCGTCCCAGGCCGTTCCATTGTTGCCGGCCGTGATTTGCGCCGACACGGGCTGGACGAGCCAGACGCCCGCGGGATCCACCCCGCAGATCTGATCCGTCCGGCACACCTGGGATGTGCCACACGCCGCGCACGTGGCCCCGGCCTTGCCACACGCGGAAGCGGTGTTCCCCGTCTGGCAGGTGTTGTTGAAACAGCAGCCCGTGCAGTTCGACGCCGAGCACTTCTCCGGGGGTGTCGTGTCCTCCCCCGGGTCGTCTCCGCCGCCACAGCCCGCCAGGAACAGTCCCGCCACCACTGCCGCCATCCGATACATTCTCATGCCTGTGTAACGCCCCCAAAAGGTCGGTGTTCGGGGCGCAGGATGTCCAGGCGGGGGTGACGTGTCTTTACCCCTCCTGGGGTATGGCGCGCTCAGGGTTCCCGGAAGAAGCTCGGAAACAGGGCGCGCGTCGTGCGGGCGGACAGCAGCAGCGCGGCCTGTTCCTCCGGGGACGTGAGCGCGCGCAGCACCGCTTCCAGTTCGGCCACGTGGTCACCGTCCGCGGCGCCGTGGCCGCGCAGGAAGGTGACGGCCTTGTGGATGTTCGGGATGCCGCTCTCCGCGATGAGCCGGTCCACCGACGCGGGGGCGCGCTCCACGGAGAGGTATTCCAGCACGTAGGCGGTGCCCAGGAACGCGGTGGGCACGCCCGACAGCGTGGTGAAGCGGTTCCACTCCACGTAGGCCCGCACCGCGGAGCAGACAGGCGCGCGCTCCACGCGATCCGCCGTCCACCCCAGGTTCTTCAGGTCCGCGAGGAGCCACTTCTCGTGGCCATTCTCCTCGCCGGACTTCTGGAGCAGCAGGTCCGCGAGCGCGGTGTGCTGGCCCTCGCGCTTCATGCGCTCGCCGGACTCCGTGAGGAACTGCGTGCTCCAGCGCACGTACTGGTACGTCTGGATGAGGTAGTGGGCGTAGTCATCCTGGCGGATGCGGCCCTCGAAGAGGCGCCGGGCGCCAGGCGTCGCGTCCAGCTCCCGCACGAGCATCCGCGCCTCGTGCCTCAGGGAGCTCATCCAGTCCGCCTTGGGGGTCTGATCCTGCGTCGTCGGCTGCTTGCACATACACGTCTCCTGACCGGGTCCCGTGAAGGTCCGGTGTTTGGGGTTGAAGGGTGAAGGGGAAGAAGGAGCGCGCCAGCCTGAATCAGGCGGCGTCGGCGTCCAGACGGGCGAAGAGGCGCAACGTGCCCTGGGGAATCTCATCCAGGGCGGCGACGAGCGGCACGGTGAAGCGGTGGAAGGCCTTGTCGTAGTGGGGCGGGCCGATGAAGCGCGCGCCCAGCTTGTCCGCGAAGAGTGACAGCACGCGAGGCATGCGCAGGCCGTCCAGTTCGCCCTTTCGAGCGCGCTCCAGTTCCGGCGGCTTGAGGAAGGGCGCCACGGGCGCGGGCGGCGGTGCGGGGAACTCGCGGGTCCGCACGGGGTAGCGGTCGCTCACCCAGCCCCTGCGAGCGGCTGCGCGGTAGAGGAGGTCCGCCTCTTCGGGGGAGTCGGTCTCCATGTTCGCGGCGGCGATCCAATGCGTGACACCGCGGCGGCGGCTCTCGCGGTAGAGCGCCGTCTGGAGGCGCGGCATCACCGCGCCGTTGCGGTTGTGTCGGGAGACGCAGTAGCGCGTCGTCTCCGCGAACACGCGGCCCGGAGCGGCGAGCTGCGACAGGTCCAGCTTCCGCTCGATGTCGAGCCCGAGGACGCTGCCGGCCGAAGCCGCCACCTCCGTGTTGGGCAACAGCAGCCGCGACGTCGCGACCGGCTCATCGCCCGAGTAGACGAGGACGTGCGAGGTCGTGGGCAACGTGTCGAAGCAGTTGGCCTCGCGCGGGGCATGCGGCTTCTTGTCGCCCAGCATCCGCAGCTCCGCACCAAACACGTCCCAGCGAACGCGGAGCGCATCATCAAGCTCGCGCTGGGTATCAGCGACACGGCTACTCAAGGGAGTCATGGGGAGTCTCGCATCCGGCGGTGAAGGGCGGACCGTCTGGCCAACCCTGCACCTTCTTTCGTTGCTGCTTGCCGGAGTGCGCTCGCGGGTTGAGTTTTTTCAATGATCCGTGCTCACCCGCCGCGTCGATCCGCCAGATGTTTCTCATTGATACGGGTGTCGAAGGTATCGGGCGGGACCTCCAGGCCATAGGAGGTGCGCAGCGTCCGGTCCTGCTCGGAGCCCAGGGTCTTTATCGATCCAGGGGATCGCCACGGACCCACTGCCCCGCGAGGCACTACCACCTCCGAGGTACAGACATCGATCCTCAAGGCGATCAACCTCACGGCTAGGAAAAACGACCTCGCGTCGTCGAACTCAACAGGGCTGTAGCGAAAGTGCAGGCAGGCCGAAATCCAACCTGAAAGCAGGCGCACGCATGCCGGTGAGGAGTGGGGGATGAACAGTCCATCGCGAAAACGGGGATGGGACCTTCACGAACGAATGATGAGCCATGACTCGACGGCAACCTTTGACGTCTTCATGACGTTCATGGGACCGCTGATCCGGGCGCTGGAACGCAATCTGGGCTGCTCCTATGACGAAGCCAACGCCTGCGCTGCTGATGCCGTCTATGCCTACGTGAGGCACCCCGAGCGCTTCGACGCAAGCAAGGCCAGCCTCAGTACCTTCTTGACGCAGATCGCCAAGCACAAGGCCCAAGACAGCTATCGCTCATCTACCGCGAGAAACCGGAGAGAGCAGGATCCACGAACGATTTTCGAAGTTCACCCACCGGCTCCGAATATCTCGTTGGAGGAGCGCGTGGACATCAAGCAGAGGCTGGACCGGCTGGTGCAGCGGATTGAAGGAGCCGGCCTGCCGGAGCGGGATCTGGCTGGCATCCGCGTCATCTTCGCCGAAGAGCGGTGCTCCATGGAGTCGATGGCGGAGGCACTGGGGTTGTCGCACCTGCCTCAGGAAGAAATGCGGCAGGCCGTGCGGCGTCACACCGACCGCCTGAAGAAGATCTTGAAGCGCCTCTGCAAGGAGGACCTCGATGACGAATCTTGATTGGTTGAAGCGAGCGGCGCAGCGCAGCACCACCGAGCCCGGACTGCTGGGTCAGGTCTTCGCCACGTATCAGACGCTGGAACATTGCTCCCCGGAGGCGCTGGCCGATGAGCTGGGCTGCAACGAACAGACGCTGCAGATGCTCGCGCTGTGCCGCAAGCCGACGGGTGAGGTGTTCGCCGAGCAGGTGAAGGCGATCTGCGAGCGGTTCGGATTGGCGCCCCTCGCGCTCGTCAACGTGCTGCGTCAGGTGGAGATCATGGGAGAGATGGAGACGACGGCCGCGAATGACAGCGGACGCGGCGTCGCCAGACTCCAGCTCGCTGCGCGAGACCGGAGTCGCAAGGACAAACCCACCCCATGATGCCGCCCTGGTTGAAGGAGGCGGTGAATGCCAGTGGCCTGCCTGCTCCGGAGACCTTCCCCCGCGACCTGGCGCTGGATGTGTCCCTGCTCCTGCGGGTGAGGCCCGTCCCGCTGCGAAGCCTGACCTCTGAGAAGGTGCGTCAGTGGCTCGCTCAGCGCGGGAGGGACGTGGAGATCGGCTACCGGCGGATGCACGGCTGCATGGTCGCGTGGGAGGGCAAGGGGCTCGTGTTCTTCGACCAGGATGACAGCCCTGACGAGCAACGCTTCACGGTGGCCCACGAGGTGGGCCACTTCGTGCTCGACCACCTCCAGCCTCGCATGCGGGCCCTGGCCTTCTTCGGAGAGAGCATCCAGGACGTCCTGGACGAGAAGCGCGATCCCACTCCGGAGGAGACCTTGACCGCTGCGCTCGAGGACGTGCCTATCGGAGTGCAGATCCACCTGATGGACCGGGGCCCCTCCGGCGCCATCGGGACGGGGACCGTGGCCCGGTCGGAGCAGCGCGCGGACCGGCTGGCATTGGAGTGGCTCGCGCCCGCGAAGCTCGCCCTGGAGGTCCTGCGAAGCGGGCCGGAGGGCCAGGAGGAGCAAAGGCTCGGACAGCACTTCGGGCTGCCCCTCGCGGTGGCGGAGACCTACGTGCGGATCCTCCGCCGTGAGCAAGGCCGCCCCCGATTCTCCATCGTTTCATTTCTTGGTGAGGAGGCAGGGTGACCATGGGTGGCCACGGGCGTTGGGACGACGACGATGAAGAGGATTTCACGGGCGACGAGGACTTTCGCGGCTCGTTCCGCGAGGAGCTGTCACGCACGCTCAACCTGGAGACATGGGCCGAGGGCCTGGACCTCCAGGCCATCATGCAGCGCTACCGCGAGGAGATTGGTGGCGCCATGCGCAAAGAGGACCAGCTCCGGTCCGTCATCCGCCAGGAGCTGCTCCCCAAGCTGAAGACCCGGCCCCATGCGCCCGAGGGCGCGGGCCTCTACCGCATGAGCCCCGAGGAGCTGACCGCCATCCACGACGGCCTGCTCTTCGCCGGCCAGGTGGAGGCGGTCAATGGCATCTCCGTGACCCATGAAACGCTGCCCCTGGACATCACGCAGCTGGGCATCGCCGCGATTGGCTATGGCGGCACCTCGGGCACGTTCTCGCAGCGGCTGTTCCGCCGGGAGGTGACGGTCGACGCGCCGGACCCCTACCAGGAGGCGGCGGCGTACATCGAGATGCGTCAGAACCGCTCCCACCCAGGGCGCAACGGACCGGACAGCCTGTCGCGGCTGGCCCGGCGAGGTATCCGCGCCTACGCCGAGCGCGCCATCCTGGTGGAGAAGCTGAAGGCGGAATGGCGAATGGGCCAGGGCAATCCCATCACGCATGAGCTCATCACCGGCTCCGGCTACACGGGATTGCTGACCGCGTCGATCGAGATGCTCACGCGGCTCATGGAGGAGCACCCGCGCTTCGTCTTCGTGTCCGCGCGGATGGAGGACCGCGGCTTCCTCACCATGGGCCATTCACTCGATGCCGGGGAGTTCGTCATCCTCGAGTCGATGGAGCGCGCGGGAAGGGACATCCTGGAAGGCTGGCAGTACGACGCGGACGGGCTCCTGCTGGCACGGGAGTTCGTGAAGAAGTACTGCCACCAGGTAGTGATGGGCCTGTTCCGCGCATCCAACAACGCCCCGCCCCGAATCTTCTACGCGCACGTCAAGCACGCCCACATGGCCGCGTGCGTGGCCATCGCGGACAGCGTGCTCCGCCCGGAGCAGGGCTTTCCCATGTTGCTCGATGTCGCGGAGGCCACGTGCCGCAGCGCCTTCGGGGAGGACGGCTTCCAGGGGCTCGTCCAGGACGCCTACGCGCAAGCAGACGTACGCCTTCAGTACTTCAACGGACGCAAGCCACGTCGCTAGAGGGGAACGACCATCATGTCTGACAATGGCAACAACACCGCGCTGGGGCGCGGTCCGACACCGAACGGCGTAGCCCAGGCCAGGCCCTTGAACGGCCACGCCGTGCCTTCACCGACCGGCAACCCCGTGCAGCGTCCCGCCGCGGCGGTCCCTGCGGCCCGGCCGCCCGCGGGCCCGCCAACGAACCTCCAGATGAACGGGCCACGTCCGGCGTCGGGCCCGGGCGCGCCGCCCAAGCCCCCGTCCAGCGCGGCGCCTCCCGCTGCTCCATCTCCGGGCTCGCAGCCTTCCAGGCCACCGACTCGGCCCCCCGTCACCAAAGACGTCAAGAATGAGGTCGTCCAGCCATTGCCAGACGGCGCGAAGAACGAGCTGGACGCCGCGAAGGCGAAGGCGGAGGCACTGAAGGCCGATCCCGAGCTGGAGAACGCCGTGGGATTCACCCACTTCGACACCAGCGCGAGCCACGACAACCTCATCACCGTCCTGTCGACGAAGGAGGACCTGCACCGGCTCGCCTCGCAGACCCTGGTGCGCATCAAGTGCCGCCAGGACGACAAGACCTACCTGGGGGTCGTGGTCCGGGGCCCGTTCGCGGAACCGAACGCCGTTCCCGCGAACTCCACCATGGCCATTGGCGTGGTGACCCACGGCAAGAAGCTCACCTACACCTTCGAGTACCACGGCCGGGCGGAGGTCGAGATCCTCGGAGAAGAGACGGCGGGTGTCCTCAAGCCGCACCGCTTCCGTCCCCGTCCCCAGAGCCCCGTCTTCGTCCTCGATGAAAAGGAGAGCGCGACGGTGCTGGGGGTCAATGGCGAGATGATCATCGGGACGGTGGTGGGCTACGAGCAGATGGAGGCGCGGATCAACGCCCGGGACAAGTCGGTGCTGCCCCGGCACACCGGCATCATCGGGACGACGGGAGGCGGCAAGTCGACCACGGTGGCCACGCTCATCCACCGGGCCCAGCGCGAGGGCATCGCCACCATCGTCTTCGACGTGGAGGGTGAATACACGCACGTGGACCAGCCCACCGACCATGTGGCGATGGTCGAAACCCTCAAGCGCCGGGGGCAGCGGCCCGAGGGCGTGAAGGACCTGCACATCCATCACCTCGTCGGCCGGGAGAGCCGCAACCCGCGCCACAAGAACCTGCACCGCTTCTCGCTGAACTTCTCCAGCCTGTCGCCGTATGCGCTGGCGGAGATCCTCGACATGTCGGACGCGCAGCAGGAGCGCTTCCTCAAGGCGTATGACGTCACGAAGCTGCTGCTCGAGGACTTCGAGGTCTATCCCGTCACGGAGGAAGAGCGCAGGGAGGCCCTGGAGGTCGATGAGCTGTCCACCGGCTTTCCGAAGATGACCATCCAGCACGTCCTCGACGTCGTGAACGCGTACCTCTACAGCCTGAGCGACGAGGGCAAGGCGGAGGGGAAGAGCCGGCCGCGTCGGGCCGCGAAGGCCAAGGGGACGATCCAGGAGGACATCGAGGCGCTGGAGGAGGAGGACTCCACGCCGGCCCACGGGATGACGCTCTTCAGCGTGTTCAAGACCGACCCCGGCAAGGTCATGCGGCGGGTGATGGCCCAGAGCAGCCGCAATGTCATCAGCTGGAAGGCGCTGGCCAGCAAGCTCCAGCGGCTGCGCCGGCTGAACATCTTCGACATGGGAACCACGGAGGGCGTTCGCTACGACGCCATGCTCTCCCCGGGCCGGGTGTCCGTCATCGACCTGTCGGACACGGACTCGCCCCAGCTCAACAACCTGGTCATCGCGGACATCCTGCGCGGGATCCAGGAGCGGCAGGAGGTGAGCTACGAGAAGGCCCACCGCGAGGGTGGAGAGGTCACCCCGGTCATCATCATCATCGAGGAGGCGCACGAGTTCCTGTCCGCCAGCCGCATCGCCCAGATGAAGACCCTCTTCGAACAGGTGGCGCGGATCGCGAAGCGGGGCCGCAAGCGCTGGCTGGGGCTCGTCTTCGTCACGCAGCTTCCCCAACATCTGCCCACCGAAGTGCTCGCCCTGCTCAACAACTTCATCATCCACAAGATCACCGATGGGTCGGTCATCGGGCGGCTCAAGCAGAGCGTGGGCAGCATCGACGAGAGCCTGTGGAACCGCGTGTCGCGGCTCGCTCCGGGACAGGCCTTGATGTCCTTCAGTCACTTCACCCGGCCGCTGATGGTCGCCGTGGATCCCGCACCCGTTAAGCGGCTGCTCGTCGATTAGTCACCTGGAGCTCAGGGACGGTGGGGGGTGGGAGCGATATAGAGCCAGCCGCCATGCTCCTGCCCGCCCTCCTCGCCTCCGTCATCGTCGCCCAGGCGCCCGCCTCCCCCGCGTCCCGCGCAGCGGAGACGCTCGGCCTGGGCCCCGTCCTGGATTCCGTCACACACCAGGGCGTGACCTACGCCGCGCTTGGACGCGGTGGCATCGCCGTCCTCAAGCTCGAGGGCGCCTCGCCCCAGCTTTTGCGGCGCCTGGAGGAGGGTCGGCGCTTCGTGCGGCTCGTCGTCGTCGGCCAGTCCCTCCTCGCCATCGAGCAGCGCGAGGAGGCCCACGCGTTCTCACTCGCCACGCCCGAACAGCCCCAGCCCGATTCGCTGGCGTCCGCGCTGGGAGCAACGCGAGACCTCACCGTCACCGCCGTGAAGGATGGCGACGTGACGCTCTCCGGCGGCGACACCGCGGGCCTGCGGGAAGGCTCCCGCGTCCGGGTCCGCACGCAGGCCGAACGCGAAGTGGTGCTCGAGGTCATCGAGACCCGCGAGAACTCCGCCCTCGCCCGCCTGGGCCGGGGCGAAACCGTGCGCGTGGGGGACTCCGTCGTCGTCACCGATGCGCCCGCCACCGCGCGCCTCTTCTTCCCCGAACCCGGCGTGCCCCACCTGCGCTATGGCTTCCATGCCCGGCCGTTCCTCGCGCTGGACGCCACCACCCGGCTGGGTCGCTCCGCTCGCGCTGGCGGCCTGCTGCTGGATGCCTTCGTCGCATGGCGTCCGGGTGAGCTCCCCCTCGTCCTGAGCGCCCAGCTGGAACCCGTGGGCTTCGGGCTTGGCACCGGCCTTCGCCACACCCCGGGCTCCGCCTACGTCGCCGCCGCCTACGCCACCGACTTCCTCGAAGTCGGAATCGGCGCGGGCGCGCAGTTCGGCCAGAAGGAGTGCTTCCCCGAACTGGACCCGGACACGTACGAGGCCATCGAAGGCAAGAACGTCTGCGCGTCCAACGCTGGCCTCACCGTGCAGCAGGTGCTGCGGCTGGGCGCGCTCGACGGCTTCCACATCGCGTGGAGCTCTTCCATCCTCTCGCGTGAGAACCAGTTCCGCTTCGGTTCGGGCCGGGGCGAAGTCCAGGTGCCCCTCACCCCCAGCCTCTCCCTGTTCGGCGCGGGCGGCGGCTCCGCCAGCGGTTGGAACTTCGGCGAGCTCGGCGTGCGCAGCTTCCTCAAGGGCACGGGCGGCGCCGGCACCACCGTGTTCTCCGCGAGCCTGGGCATCGTCTCGCTGTCCGACGGCACCGGAGAAGCCCTCACCGGTCCGTCGGTCTCGATTGGCATTGAACGCCGCCCCTGAGGCTTGCGCTCAGTGGCCGGACGCCATCGACGCGGCGAACTCGTCCGGCACCATCGAGCCGGAGATGGGGAAGTCCTTCGGCGCCCGCTGCCACGCCTTCCCGCCTGCCTTCCGGGGAGGCTTCCGTGGGATCCGCCGCAGGCCCATGAAGGCCAACGACACCACGCCCAGCCCGAGGGCCCCCGAGGCCACGTGGGCGAACACCCCGCTCCGCTTGTGCCGTGAGCTTCCCACCCCGAAGAAGGGGAGCGCGGCGACAGGCGCGGCGGCCAGGACCAGCCACGTGCGCCAGTTCGCGCGAGCCTGCGTCTTCAATGCCGCAATCAAAGCCATGGGGCGTCCTTCCGAGCACGAGGGTCATCCAGGAGGGTGAGGACGACCCGAGGGCCGCGAAAGGCCCCCCACCCCCTGCTCGCCTGCCGCCTCACAGCCAGCGCCCGGAGGCCCGCCTGCCCTGCCCCTGCGCGCTTCAGCCGCTCAGCGCCCGTACGCGGGCCGCGAGGCTCTGGGTGAAGAGCCGGTAGATGTGCAGCGACGCCGTGTCGTGCGTGGCCAGGAAGTGCTGGAAGCTCTCGCGCGTGATGCGCAGCGCACGCACCGCCGTCTTCGCCCGCACGTTCGCGGACACCGGGCCGTCCTGCACCAGGGAGATTTCGCCCAGGTGCGACCCCGGCCCCAGCGTGTTGAGGAGCCGCGCGTTCGGCTCGTTGCCGCTGAACACGTCCACCGTGCCCTCCAGCAGCACCAGCAGCCCGGTGCCGGGCGCGCCCTTCTCCAGCAGCACCGCGCCAGGGGGCACCGCCACGGGCCGGGCCACCCGGTAGAGGTCCTTCATGTCGTCCAGCGGCAGCTCGCCGAAGATGGGGATGGCCTTGAGGAAGCGGTAACCGCTGGCCTCCGGCACGGACGCGCCCGCGGCCAGCCGCGCGAGGAGCGCCTCGGCCTCCACGTCCAACCCCATGCGCCGCAGCAGCCGCGCCTTCTCCGTCACCAGCACCGGATCCACGCGCAGCAGTTCGGAGCTGCTCAGCGCGTCCGCCAGCACCGCGAGCGCCCGGTGCGTGAAGCCTTCGGAGTCCAGCGCCTTGCAGGTGCGCAGCACCGCTTCGACGTAGCGGGGGTCCTCGGTGCGCACGCCGCCCAGGGCCTCGGCCTCCGCGTGCGTCTGGCCCAGCTCGCGGTAGAGGTCCGCGGCCTCGAAGGGGCGCCCCAGCCGGACCAGGCAGTTCGCCATCGACTCGCGCGCGCCCAGGCCCCGGTACACCTCCAGCGCCCGCTCCAGCGCCCCGCCCCGCTCGAAGGCCGCCGCGGCGCGCTCCACCTCGCCCGCGCGCAGGTACGCCTCCGCCGCCGCCACGTGCTGGCCGCCTTGCGCGTACAGGTCCGCCACCGACACGTCGTCGCCGCTGCCGTCGAGCAGCTTCGCCGCCCCGGTGAAGTCGCGCGCCCTGCGCAGCACGTCCACCAGCCAGTGGCGCTCCTTCACGGTGCCCTGGGAGGCCTCCTTGCGCAGCCGTTCACGCTGCGCGGCGCCCAGCTCCTCGTAGAGCTGCGCCGCGCGCTCCGGCTCTCCCTGCGCCGCCAGGGTCTGCACCACCTGGAGCGTGCCGCCTCGGGCCGCGCCGCTCCGTCCGCTGCTCGCCGTGTCGCCTGCCATGTCACTTCCCCTTCCCGGGCCCGCCCCGCTGGGGCGACGCGCCCGGTGCCGCCACCGCCTGACTAACCAGGAACCCGGGCGTAAAGCTACCCCTTTC
>NZ_RAWA01000122.1 GCF_003611675.1 Corallococcus sp. CA053C | reverse complement strand
CCCGTCCCCCTGCCAGCCCCCCTGTCAGGTCGTGACGCGGGGCACCAGGAACGGGACTCGCAACTGGCACCCCCCTTTCTCCGATAACCTCCTCAAAGCCGTACTTTGAAATCTGGGGAGAAGAGTCATGGGGGTTGACGGAATTCGTGGCGGTTCACGCCCGGTGCAGAACACGGAAGCTTCGCAGGCCGCGCGGACGGTGGTGAGCCCCCGGCCGGCGCAGGTGAACGCGAACCCCGTGGGCGACCTCTTCAAGGACGCCTTCGACAAGGCGAAGAAGGCGGACGCGGGCACCATCGGCGGCATCCTCGGTGGCATCCTCGGCGGTCCCGCGGGCGCCGGCCTTGGCGGTGCGATTGGTGGCGCCATCGGCGACGCCATCCAGGCCTCCAAGGACAAGGCGAAGCTGCAGGAGACGAAGGACGTCCTCAAGAACTCGCCGACCGGCGCCGCCGCGGTGAAGTACCTGGAGGACAAGAAGATCCCGGTGGAGTTCGCCGACGGCGGTGGCTCGTACTGGGACGGCAGCAAGATCGTCATCGACCGCAGCCAGGACCCGCAGGAAGCGGCCCTGACGCTGGTGCACGAGATCAACCACGCGAAGGCGACGATGGACGGCCCCCGGGCCGACATCAACACCCAGTCTCGCGCGGACTACGTGCAGACGCTGCTCGACGAGGAGACGCGCGGCACCGTCGACAGCATCAAGGCGAAGAACGAGCTGGTCGCCAACGGCGACAAGGTCACCGCCACCTTCCCGCTGGAGGCCGAGTACAACGCGGCCTCCTCCAAGGCCATCACCGACGCGAAGGCGAAGGACCCGTCCCTGTCGGAGACGCAACTTCGTGAAATCGGCGACAAGGCGGGCTACGCTGCCGTCCTCGACGGCTTCAAGACGGGCAAGGTCGTGACCAGCACCAACGGTCAGAACTACCCCGACTACTACGGCCAGGGCTGGGACAAGGCGCACCCGTAAGCAGGCTGCATGCACCGGATCCTCGTCGCTGCCGTGTGGGTGCTGGCCGCCACTCACTGTGACACCGCCCGGCCTGGGAAGGCCGGGTCCCTGGAGGAACCGAAGGTGAATGCGGACGCCCAGACGTTGCAGCGCATCGAGCAGGTGGACCCGGTGCATGCCGGGACCATCAAGCAGAACCTGGCGGCAACGGCGTTCACGCGCCAGCCGCTGGGTTTCTACAAGCGCTTCCAGCTGGTGACGGTGGACGTGCGGCTGCCGCACCGGGCGCTGCGCTTCAAGTACGCGGACGACGGGAAGAGCGCCGTCAACCTCACGCCCGCCACCCCGGAGGCCATCTACAAGGTCAACCAGGAGGAGGCGCTGACGCTGGAGGCCGCCGAGGTCCCCGAGTACCTGCGCTTCTTCGTGGAGAACACGGAGGGCGGCAAGCGCCGGCTGGTGGAGCGCGCCGAGGACGTGCAGTGGCTGCCCGCCACCAACACCGACCCCACGCTCTCCGCGCAGAAGGCGGACGTGTCCAAGCAGCTGCACCCCCTCGAGGTCACCGACGGCGAGGAGGGCTTCGAGGCCTCGGCCCTGGTGCTCGTGGGCAACCAGCTGCTCGCGTGTGACTTCGTCGTGCGCAAGAGCGGCAAGGTGCAGCTGGCGAAGCAGCAGGTCGTGGCCGACGCGCTGCCCGTCCCCTTCGCCCGCTGATCCGCCGGACCGGTGCCCCGGAGTGTTTCCGGGGACTCGGCTCAAAATGAGTCCGCGAGGGCCCGGATCGCGCGGGCGTGGCCCTGTCGCAGGTCGGCCTCCGGGAACAGCTCCAGGGGCCGCTCGGGCGCGACGCCGTGGGCCTCGGGGTCCTGGCCCTTCGCGTCCGTGGAGTGCTCGTTCGACAGGTGGACCGTCCAGCCCTCGTCCGACGTGGCGACGAACCCGCTCATCGTCAGCACGTTGAGGTAGCCGACGCGCGGCGCGGCGAAGCCCCAGAGGACGCGCTGGTTCGCGGCCATGTGCCCCTGGCCGCGCAGCACCGTCTGGAGGATGCCGATCCGGTACGCGCCCAGCCATTCATGGAGCGGAGGCTTCCTTCACCCGACACCCCGTCGCGCGAGGGGCGGACCAGGACAACGGGTGCGCTATAAACCCGCGCAGGGTGGCGGTGCCGCGCCCGTGGTGGGGAGACATCATGGGTGGAGTCGCTCGGAAGCTGGGATGGGCGCTGGTGGCGCTGGCCGGGGCGTTCAGCCTGGGCGTGGTGGCGCTGCACCGGGGTGAGTCCATCAACGCCATCTGGCTGGTGGTCGCGTCGGTCGCGGTGTTCATGCTGGGATATCGCTTCTACGGTCGCTTCATTGCCGAAAAAGCGCTGCGCCTGGACCCCACGCGCGCCACCCCCGCCGAGCGCCGCAACGACGGCCTGGACTACGTGCCCACGGACCGGTGGGTGGTGTTCGGCCACCACTTCGCGGCCATCGCGGGCGCGGGGCCGCTGGTGGGGCCGGTGCTGGCGGCGCAGATGGGCTACCTGCCGGGCACGCTGTGGATCCTCGTGGGCGTGGTGGTGGCGGGCGCGGTGCAGGACTTCGTGACGCTGTTCCTGTCCATCCGCCGCGACGGCAAGTCGCTGGGCGACATGGTCCGCATGGAGCTGGGCCCGGCGGCGGGCGTGACGGCGATGGTGGGCGTGCTGATGATCATGATGATCATCCTCGCGGTGCTGGCGCTGGTGGTGGTCAAGGCGCTGACGGCCAGCCCCTGGGGCACCTTCACCGTGGCGATGACCATCCCCATCGCGGTGCTGATGGGGCTGTACCTGCGCTACGTGCGCCCGGGCCGCGTGCTGGAGGTGTCCGTCGTCGGCTTCATCCTGCTGATGCTCAGCATCTACTTCGGCGGCCAGGTGTCCGAGTCCGCCGCGTGGGCGCCCGCGTTCACCTTCGACAGCAAGACGCTGGCGTGGCTGCTCATCGGCTACGGGTTCTGCGCGGCGGTGCTGCCGGTGTGGCTGCTGCTCGCGCCGCGCGACTACCTGTCCACCTTCCTCAAGATTGGCACCGTGCTGCTCTTGGCGGTGGGCATCGCGCTGGCGGCGCCGGAGCTGCGCATGCCGGCGATGACGAGGTTCGTGGACGGCTCCGGCCCGGTGTTCTCCGGCAGCCTGTTCCCGTTCCTCTTCATCACCATCGCGTGCGGCGCGGTGTCCGGGTGGCACTCGCTCATCGCGTCCGGCACCACGCCGAAGATGCTCGCCAGCGAGGGCGACGCGCGCATCGTGGGCTACGGCGCCATGTTGATGGAGGCCTTCGTCGCCATCATGGCGCTCATCGCCGCGTCGGTGCTGGAGCCGGGCGTCTACTTCGCCATGAACTCGCCCGCGGCCCTGATTGGCACCACCGCGACGCAGGCGGCGCACACCATCAGCCAGTGGGGCTTCGTCATCACGCCGGAGGTGCTGGAGCAGACGGCGCGCGACATCGGAGAGACGACCATCCTGTCGCGCGCGGGCGGCGCGCCGACGCTGGCGGTGGGCATGGCGCAGATCCTCCACGGGCTCGTGTCCGGGCAGGGGATGATGGCCTTCTGGTACCACTACGCCATCCTCTTCGAGGCGCTCTTCATCCTCACCACGGTGGACGCCGGCACGCGCGTGGGGCGCTTCATGATTCAAGAGCTGGCGGGCCTGGTGTACGCGCCGCTCAAGCGCACGGAGTCCTGGGGCGCGAACCTGCTGGCCACCGCGCTGTGCGTGGGCGCGTGGGGCTACTTCCTCTACCAGGGCGTGGTGGATCCGCTGGGCGGCATCAACACGCTGTGGCCGCTGTTCGGCATCGCCAACCAGATGCTCGCCGCGGTGGCGCTCACGCTGGGGTGCGTGGCGCTGGTGAAGATGAAGCGCGAGCGCTACGTCTGGGTGCCCGGCATCCCCGCCGCGTGGCTGGTGCTGTGCACGCTCACCGCCGGCTTCCAGAAGGTGTTCGGCGGGGACGTGCGCGTGAGCTTCGTCGCCCACGCGCGCGCCTTCTCCCAGGCGGTGGCGGAAGGCCGCATCATCGCCCCCGCGAAGTCCGTGGAGGAGATGGAGCGCATCATCGGCAATGACTATCTGGACGCCGCCCTCACTGCGTTCTTCATGGCCGTGGTGGTGGCGACCGTCGCCTTCGGGGTGCGCGCCATGCTCGCGGCTCGGCGCTCGACGGTGGCCACCTCCCACGAGACGCCCTACGTGGCCGCGGCCTCGGTGGAGCGCGCATGAGGGACCTTGTGCGCACGCTCCAGCACGGGTGGCGCCAGGCTGTGCGCATCGCGCGGCAGATGATTGGCGTGCCCGACTACGACACCTATGTGGCCCACATGCGACGTCACCATCCGGACAGCGCGGTGATGACGTATGCGGAGTTTTTCAACGACCGCCTCGAAGCCCGCTATCGAGGCGGTGGCGGCCGGTGCTGCTGAGGTGAACCGTCGTTGAGTCTTCCGGACAAAGCTGCTTAGTGAGTTTTGCGGGTTCAACCCGTGAAACCCATGACGCAGGAGTCAGCCTTGTCTCGCATCGCAACACCGTTCCGCACGTTGGCGCTGGGCGCCGTGTTTCTCGCATCGTTGGGGGGCTGTTCAGGCCCGGGGGACGTTTCGCCGTCCGGCGAATCGATGGGGGCCGTGGAGTCGCAGGCCCTGTCGACGCGCGTGGTGGGTTACCTGCCGACGTGGGCGGGGGACGTGAACACGCTGCAGTACAGCAAGCTGAGCCACATCAACTACGCGTTCGCGCTGCCCACGGCGCAGGGTGGGCTCTCGGGGGTGAGCAGCGGGGACGCGCGGCTGCGCTCGCTGGTGACGCAGGCGCACGCGCAGGGCGTGAAGGTGCTCATCGCCGTGGGCGGCTGGAATGACGGCAACGACAGTGGCTTCGAGCAGCTGGCGGCGAACGCGAGCACGCGCACGGCGTTCGTGAACAACCTGGTGAACTTCGTCAACGCGGCCGGCTTGGACGGCGTGGACATCGACTGGGAGTACCCGGACCCCGGCACGTCGGGGAACAACTACGCGCTGATGATGCGCGAGCTGGGCACCGCGATGCACAGCCGGGGCAAGCTGCTGACGGCGGCGGTGGTGGCGAACGGCTCCACCGGTGGCGGGGTGCAGACGTCGGTGTTCAGCGACGTCGACTTCCTCAACATCATGGCCTACGACGGCGGCCAGCCGCATTCGACGTACGACTACGGCGTCCAGTCGTTGAACTACTGGAAGGGGCGCGGGCTGCAGGCGTCGAAGGCGGTGCTGGGCGTGCCGTTCTACGGGCGCTCGCCGTCGAGCTACGTGGGGTACTCGGAGCTGGTCGCGCGCGACTCGCAGGCGCCCTACAAGGACAACGTGGGGGACGTCTATTACAACGGCATCGCCACCATCCAGGCGAAGACGCGGCTGGGCCTGCAGAACGGCGGCGTGATGATCTGGGAGCTGAGCCAGGACACGTCCGGGAGCACGTCGCTGCTCAACGCCATCTATTCGGTGGCGCAGGGCACGGGCACGACGGGCGCGTACCGGCTGGTGAACAAGGCCTCCGGGCGGTGCGTGGACATCTCCGGCCCCAGCACGGCGGACGGCGCCATCATCCACCAGTGGACCTGTCACACCGGCCCCAGCCAGCAGTGGACGATGGAGGCGACGGACAGCGGCTACTACCGCTTCGTGTCGCGCTACAGCGGCAAGGCGCTGGACGTGAAGGACGTGAGCACCACGGACGGCGCGGGGCTCCAGCAGTGGTCCTACTCCGGCGGCGCCAACCAGCAGTTCAAGCCCGTGGCGCTGGGCAACGGCTACCACCGCCTGGAGGCGCGCCACAGCGGCAAGGTGCTGGACGTGACGGGCTGCCTGGGCGGCAGCGGTGACGGCACGCTGCTGCAGCAGTGGACGTGGTCCAACAACGACTGCCAGCAGTTCCGGCTGGAAGCGCAGTAGGTCACGAGAAGGTGACGGGGCCGGTGCGTGTCGCCGGCCCTGTCCTTCCGAGCTCCCTGTCGAAAGGACTGCGTCATGACGCGTGGGGTGTGGCTCCTGCTGGTCGTGCTGGCAACGGGATGCGGCGGTGTGGCGCGGAAGGTGTCCCTGGATGTGGGGACGGGGCACGTCATCACCTTCACTCCCACGCCGGGTGTTGAACCCGTGGCGTTGGACGGCGATGACTTCAAGGAGGCGGTCACGGCGGCGGCGCGGGACCTGTCCATCTCCGTGCATTCTCGTCCGGCGGCGCTCCGGTTGCTCGATAGGACGGGTTCGCCGGGGAGCGCGCCGCGCTACCGGACACGACTGGGTCTGGTACGGGAGCCGGGCCCCAAACAGCCCGAGGCGCTGGATGCGTCCGCGGTGGCGTTGACGGGCGCCTATGGTCGGTGGTGTGCGCGGAAGGGCGGACCGGTTGATTGTCTTCACTTGATGGACGACGGGCCGGCTCTGGATGTGGAGGACCGTCGCGCGCTGGCGTTCCGACTCGCGTTGGACTCGGTCTTCGGGGAGACCGCGGAGGCAGTGGGGGAGCTTGTGGACCGGGACGCGATGGTCTCGATGCTGGTCGCAACGGGAGTGCTCTACTTCAGCTTGTGGCTGCTGCCGGAGCCTGTGTCCAAGGGGGTCGCGGCGGTGCTGACCGTGGGGCTCATCGCGTACCTGGGCTGGGACACTGTGTGGAGTCTCATCCAAGGCTGGCGGGTGCTGGCACATGAGTCAGAGGACGCACGGACCTTCGACGA
The DNA here is from genome assembly GCF_003611675.1 of Corallococcus sp. CA053C. Taxonomy (GTDB): domain Bacteria; phylum Myxococcota; class Myxococcia; order Myxococcales; family Myxococcaceae; genus Corallococcus. The sequence goes on along the minus strand of NZ_RAWA01000122.1, from coordinate 16,500 downwards.
GGTCCGGGACGCGGGCGAGAAATACGGCCAGGTGATGGGCCGGAACGCGGCGCGCGTGTTCATCATGTTGGCCACGGCAGCGCTGAGTGGTTCCGCGCAGGTCATGGCCGAGCGGCTTCCTCTCTTGCCGGGATCCGGGCAGGCGTCCGTGCTCGCCGCGGCGCAGGGAGGCTTCCGGTTTCCGGCGGCGGCTCAAGTCGAGGCGGTGGCCGTGTCCGCGTCCGGAGCCCTGACGATCTCCCTGGCACCAGGCGCGGTGGCCATGACGGCCCAGGCCGGAGGTGCGGTGGAAGTAGACGGACCCGAGCACCACATCGCATCCGACAAGTTCAGCACGTCGACTCGCAACGGGGGGCCGTGGACGCCGCGGTACCAGCGCATCTTCGACAGGGCGGGGATGTCACTGGATGACCCTGCCAACAAGGTCCGTGTCCCTGGCCACAAGGGTCCGCACCCGGAGGAGTATCATGAGGAAGTCTTCGACCGGTTGACCCGGTCTACGGGTACCTGCCGCACCGTCGAGCAGTGCAGGGTGGCGCTGACAGAGGAACTCCAGCAGCTTGCGAAGGAGATTTGTACGCCTGACACGTTGCTCAATCGATTGGTCACCCGAACCCCATGACGCAGAGTGCTTTCATGCCACGGCGGTATTTCAGGCTGACGGACGATGTCCATGTGCCGGAGCGCTGGGACCTGAATGATCCTGCTGACCTCCAGGGACGTGTGGTGGACGAGCGGTGGATCTTCGCGGCCGGCAACCCTGTCAGCGTGGCGGAGCGACTCCAGATCCCCATCTACGTCCCTGGCAGGGCCATTGACTTCTCACTGGCGGGATCGGGGCCCACGCCCGTGGTTCATGCCCGCGCGGCCTCCATCTTCACCCGGCTGGCTCCTGACGACGTGCAGCTCATTCCCGTGGAGATCGCGGGGCAGTTGGATCCGTACTTCATCCTGGTCGCTACGAAGCTCATCCGGTGCATCGACGATGCGGCCTCTGAAGAGGTCCGGTACTTCGGGCCCGAGGACGGGCATCCCGACAAGATCGGTGAGTATCGAGTCGTCTCCGGGATGCGCATCGACCTGTCACCCGTGGGCGAAGCCCGGGTCTTTCGCACGTGGGGCTGGCCCCTGGCGCTGATCGTCTCGGAAGAGATCAAGATGGCGCTGGAACAGGCCGGCATCACGGGCACGAAGTTCAAGGAAGTCACCGGCCCCCCCAGGCGTCGCTCGGGCTCCTCTGTCTCCTGAGCATGTCGCTGACGCCACTCCGCAGTGGCGCATGGGACGGGCGGCACGGACGCACACCGACTGGTGAACAAGGCCTCCGGGCGGTGCGTGGACATCGCCGGTCCCAGGTTCCCGTGCGGATTGCACACGGGAAAAATCTATTTTCAAGAGAGCGAAGAACGAGGGGCCCGGTTACAGGGCTGCGCATTCCCTGACACGGCTGCGCAACCCAGCTCGTTTGAGTGCCCATGATGCATGCACCGCTCTCTTCCGCCCCTTCCCATGAAGTGCCCACCTCCCCACCGCGCTCCGGCGGCCGTCTCAAGCGGTGGATCATCGGAGTGGTGGTCCTGCTCGCCATCTTCGCGGGGCTCGTCGCCATCAAGGGGGCCCAGATTGTCGCGATGATCAACGCCGGTGAGACCTTCGTGCCGCCGCCGGAGTCCGTTACGTCCGCCCAGGCGGAGTCCTTCGGCTGGCAGGCCACGCAGGGCGCGGTCGGCACGGTGCTCGCGGTCCGGGGCGTGACGCTGAGCGCGGAGCTGCCGGGCGTCATCAGCGACATCCGCTTCGAGAGTGGCGCGTCGGTGAAGAAGGGGCAGGTGCTCGTGCAGCTCGACACCTCCAGTGAGGCGGCCCAGTTGACCGGCGCCGAGGCGGACGCGGCGCTCGCGCGGCTGACCCGGGACCGCGTGGAGAAGCTCCTCACCCAGGGGGCCAATACCCAGTCGGAGCTGGATGCCGTCCGGGCGCGGGCGGTCCAGGCCGAGGCCGCGGTGGCGCACCTCAAGACCCTCATCGCGAAGAAGGTCATCCGCGCGCCCTTCGAGGGCCGCGTTGGCATCCGGCAGGTGGAGCTGGGGCAGCTCGTCTCCCCGGGCAACCCCATCGCCTCCCTGCAGTCCATCACCCCCGCCTTCGTGGAGTTCCAGCTTCCCCAGCAGGCGCTGGCGCAGGTGAAGCAGGGGCAGAAGGTGCGGATCCGCGTGGACGTCTTCCCGGGGAGCACGTGGGAGGGGGAGCTCACCACCATCAACCCGGAGGTGGAGTTGTCCTCGCGCAACGTGCGCATGCGCGCCACCGTGGCCAACGCGGACGGACGGCTGCTGCCGGGCATGTTCGCCAACGTGGAGGTGCTCGCCGAGAAGACCACGCCCGTGGTGGCCATTCCCGCCACCGCGGTGCTGTTCGCTCCCTACGGGGACTCGGTGTTCACCCTCGCCGAGGGCAAGGACGCCGCGGGCAAGAAGGCCCTCCTGGCGCGGCAGCAGTTCGTGCGGCTGGGGGAGCGACGGGGCGACTTCGTCGAGGTGACGTCGGGCCTGAAGGCCGGGCAGACCGTGGTGAGCAGCGGCGTCTTCAAGCTGAAGAACGGCGCGGCCGTCGTCCTCAACAACGCGCTGGCGCCGCCCGTCGAGGCCGCGCCCCAGCCCGTGAACCCGTAGGGATGAGGAAGGCGAACCCATGAACTTCACCGCCCTCTTCATCCGGCGCCCCGTCGTGGCGCTGGTGGTCAACCTCCTCATCATCATCGCGGGCCTGCAGGCCCTGCGCTCCCTCAACGTGCGGCAGTATCCGCGCAGCGAGAACGCCGACATCATCGTCACCACGGCCTATGTCGGCGCCAACGCGGAGCTGGTCCGCGGCTTCATCACCACCCCGCTGGAGCGCGTCATCTCCGCCGCGGACGGCATCGACTATGTCGAGTCCCAGAGCCTCCAGGGCGTCTCCATTGTCCGCGCCCGACTCAAGCTCAACTACGACTCCAACCGCGCCTTGAGCGAGATCAGCGCCAAGGTCGATCAGGTGCGCGGAGACCTGCCTCCCGAGGCCCAGGTGCCAGTGCTCGGCATCGAGTCCGCGGACAGCCAGTTCGCCGTCGCCTACCTCAACTTCTCCTCCGACTTCCTCCAGCAGAACGAGCTGTCCGACTACCTGGTGCGGGTGGTGCAGCCACGGCTGTCGTCGGTGGAAGGCGTGCAGCGCGCGGACATCCTCGGGGCGCGCACGTTCGCGATGCGGGTGTGGATGAAGCCGGACCGGATGGCAGCGCTCAACGTCAGCCCCTCGCAGGTGCGGCAGGCGCTCGCCGCCAACAACTCCCTTGCCGCCGTGGGCCAGACGAAGGGTTCGCTCGTGCAGGTGAACCTCACGACCAACACGAGCCTGCGCTCGGTGGAGGAGTTCAAGCAGCTCATCGTGCGGCGCGACGGCGGCGCGGTGGTGCGGCTGTCGGACATCGCGGACGTGGTGCTGGGGGCCGAGGACTACGACACCGACGTGACCCTCAACGGGAAGACGGCCGTCTTCATCGGCATCTGGTCGCTTCCCAACGCCAACTCGCTGGAGGTCATGCAGCGCATCCGCGATGAGATGGGCGCGCTGCAGAAGGAGATGCCGGAGCAGATCCACGGCAGCATCGCCTTCGACGGGACGGAGTACATCCAGAACGCCATCGACGAGGTGGTGTCCACGCTGGCGGAGACGCTGCTCATCGTCGTGGTGGTCATCTTCCTCTTCCTGGGCTCCGTGCGCTCCATCCTGGTGCCGGTGGTGGCCATCCCGGTGTCGCTCATCGGCACGGTGTTCCTGATGCAGGTGTTCGGCTTCACGGTGAACCTGCTCACCCTGCTGGCCGTGGTGCTGTCGGTGGGCCTCGTCGTGGACGACGCCATCGTCGTGGTGGAGAACGTGGAGCGCCACCTGCGCGAAGGGCTGAGTCCGGTGAACGCCGCCCTCAAGAGCGCGCGGGAGCTGGTGGGCCCCATCATCGCGATGACCCTCACGCTCGCCGCCGTCTATGCGCCCATCGCCTTCCAGGGCGGGCTCACGGGCTCGCTGTTCCGTGAGTTCGCGCTCACCTTGGCCGGAGCAGTGGCCCTGTCGGGCGTGGTGGCGCTGACGCTCTCACCCATGATGTCCGCCGCGCTCCTGCGGGCAGGCCATGAGGACCAGGGGCTCGCGGGAGTCGTCAACCGCGCCTTCGAACGCCTGCGGGGCGCGTACGCCCGCACCCTGGACCGCTCGCTGGAGACCCGGGGCCCCGTCTACGCCGCGTGGGTGGTGCTCAGCCTGCTGGCCGTCGTGATGTTCACCCAGTCGCCGCGGGAGCTGGCTCCGACGGAGGACCAGGGCATCGTCTTCGGCATCGTCAGCACCCCGTCCAACTCCACGCTGGATCAGCTGGCGCCGTCCATCCGCGAGGTGAGCAAGACGCTGCTGTCCATGCCGGAGTCGGACTTCATCTTCCAGATCATGAGCCCGGGCAGCGGGTTCTGGGGTCTGGCGTTGAAGCCGTGGGAGCAGCGCCAGCGCTCCGCGCCGCAGGTGCTCGCGGAGACGCAGGAGCGGGTGGGCGTCCTCCCGGGCGTGCAGACCTTCGCCATCCAGCCTTCCGCGCTGCCGGGCGGTGGCAACTTCCCGGTGGAGTTCGTCATCGCCTCCACGGCGGAGGCGGAGGAGCTGCTGGGGTTCGCGCAGCAGCTCCAGGAGAAAGCGACGCAGAGCGGGCTGTTCGCCTTCCCGCCCATCATCGACGTGAAGCTGGACCAGCCGCAGTCGGAGCTGGAGATCGACCGCGAGAAGGTCGCGCAGCTGGGGCTGAACCTGGGCACGGTGGGCCAGGACCTGGGCGCGGCGGTGGGCGGCAACTTCGTCAACCGGTTCAACATCGCCGGCCGCAGCTACAAGGTCATCCCGCAGGTACTGCGGGTCTCCCGGCTCAACCCTGAACAGCTCAAGGACATTCACGTCACCGGGCCCGACGGCAAGCTCGTGGCCCTGTCGTCCATCGCGTCGCTGCGGGAGACGGTGGCCCCCCGGTCGCTCAACCGCTTCCAGCAGCTCAATGCGGTGAAGCTGAGCGGCGTGGCCATCCGGCCGCTGGATGAGGCGCTCACCTACCTGGAGACGGAGGCCGCGCGCATCCTGCCCGCGGGCTACCGCATCGACTACACGGGCGAGTCGCGGCAGCTGCGCGTGGAGGGCAACACGTTCCTCCCGGCGTTCATGCTCGCGGTGGTGCTCATCTTCCTGGTGCTCGCGGCCCAGTTCAACAGCTTCCGGGATCCGTTCATCATCCTCGCCGGCTCCGTGCCGCTGGCGCTCTTCGGCGCGATGATGACCACGTTCCTGAAGATGCCGAACCCGACGATGCCGTACTTTACCGACAGCTTCACCACCACGCTCAACATCTACTCGCAGGTGGGGCTGGTGACGCTGGTGGGGCTCATCGCGAAGAACGGCATCCTCATCGTGGACTTCGCCAACCGGCTCCAGGAGGAGGGCAGGACGAAGCTGGAGGCGGTGCGGGAAGCGGCCTCCGGACGGCTTCGTCCCATCCTGATGACGACCGTGGCGACGGTCGCGGGCCACTTCCCGCTGGTCCTGGTGTCGGGGCCGGGCGCGGCGGCGCGCAACAGCATCGGGCTGGTGCTTGTCACCGGCATGGCCCTGGGCACGGTCTTCACCTTGTACTTCGTGCCGGCCATCTACCTGCTCATCGCCCGCACGCGCATCGTGCCCGCCGTCGCCGAGCCCGCCGTCCCCGACGAGCCCGCCAGGCCCGCGGTCGCCGGGCACTGAGCCTTCCGAACCCGCGCGCCCGTGGCTACTTCGCGGGCGCGCACTTCGCGGCGCCGAACGTGCCCGCGTAGTAGGGCGTGTAGAGGTCGGGGGCGAGGGTGAATTTCCAGCGTCATCCAGGCATGCCCGAGGCGTGCGGACTTACCGCCTCCGAGGCCGCCGTCATCATGGCTGCCGGCGTCGGCGCCACCGGCACGCACGGCCAAGCCGAGGCATGGGACGACTCACACAACGCGGAGTTGCCGGAGTGGAAGCGCCGCTGCATCCGAGCCTATGGCGATTGCCGGGACAACGAATGGATAGGTCCCTGCTACGACTGCCTTCGTTACTGTGAGGGCCAGCACGAATGGCCCGCGAAGATGTGCAGCCCGCGAAAGAGGAGGCCGTAGATGTCGGACCAGGACTGGCGCGCGACTCAGGCGCTCGCCCGCCGGGTGCTTCGCGAGGGCGCACCGCTGGTCCTCACGGAGGACGTGCGTGCGCTCCTCCTGCGCACCGCGCGAGAGGTCGCCATCACCGATGCGGTGGAGGCTCTGCGCACCGAGGCTGGCGCGCTGGCCCTGCTTGCCGAAGCATCGCGGCGCATCACCGACGGGTCCAATCGACTGATGGACGCCCTCCATCGGATGTACCGCCACCAGCGGGCGGGCAACTACGACGACGCGCGCCAGGAGATGCGCGACGTGCTCGCCGTCGAAGTCGTCCCCTACTACCGCGAAACGGCCCAGGGACAACTGGACGACATGGCCGACGAGCCGTGACAGCCAGGGCGCGGCACCAACGCGGCGCCGCGCCCTGCTGTCGCCGGGCCCTGAGCCCTGAGCCCCTGCGCGCCCGTGGCTACTTCGCGGGCGCGCACTTCGCGGCGCCGAACGTGCCCGCGTAGTAGGGCGTGTAGAGGTCGGGGGCGAGGGTGAAGTTGCAGGTGTTCACCACCTCCGGCGCCAGGCCCTGGTGCGACTGCATGTAGCGAGCGACGTAGTCGCGCACGCCGTCCGCGGAGGTCCACAGCACGCGGCCCTCCTTGAACATGCTGTAGCCGCCGCCTCCGCCCGCGCGGTAGTTGTTGATGGCGACGCGGAAGACCTGGTCGTCCGTGACGTTCTGGCCCTGGAAGCGCAAGTGCGTGAGCCGGGAGCCGGCGGGCTTCGTGAGGTCGTAGCCGTACTCGATGCGCGAGTAGAGGTCCCAGTTGAAGTCCGCGACGGGGGGCGTGGTGGCCTTCGCGTCCGCGGGCTTCGCGGGCAGGTTGGCCCCGTCGAGCGTCTTGAAATAGAGGGTGTTCATCTCCAGCGCGCGCCGCAGGATGGAGCCGTTGATCTCCATCACGTACAGCGTGTTGTCGTAGATGTAGATGCTGTAGGCGTCGCGCAGGGTGACGTCACCCGCCGGCAGCGAGACGTCGTTGGTGAAGATGGCGGACAGGGACAGGTCCACGGTGTAGCCGGCCTCGTGCGCGGCCTCCTCCTGGACGGTGTTGATGAGGTCCGACAGGGCGCTGTCCACGTAGCGCGCGGCGTAGCCGCCCGGGAACACCGCGGTGGTGGTGCCAATCTTCTGGTTCACGTAGGCGACCGTGGTGTCGTGGTAGGTCTGGATGAGCTGCGTGACGGTGGCATCCGCCGCCACCGTGTCGTCCACGGCGTTGAGCAGGGCGTCGTGGCTGTCCACGGCCCAGTGGTCATCCTTCCAGGTGACGTTGAGCTGGACGTTGGCCAGGTGGCTGCCCCAGCGGTTGGGCTGGGTGAGCAGGACCTCGCTGCCGTCCTGGTTCTTCAGCAGCATCTTCGGGATGGGCTGGTGGGTGTGGCCGGTGAGCATCACGTCCACGCCGGGCACGCCCTGGGCAATCTGCACGGCCTCGTTCTCACCGGGGAGGTTGCCGCGGTCGGCCCACTTGGAGGCGTCCGCGTAGTCCGCGAGCCAGGAGTCGGGGCTGCTCGCGCTGCCGGTCGGCTGCTTGTCCGGGCCGCTGTGGATGGCCACCACCACCACGTCCACGCCCTCCGCCTTCATCTTCGGCACGTAGACCTTCGCGGTCTCCAGCGGATCCTCGAAGCGCAGGCCGGGGATGTTCTCCGCGCGCTCCCACGTCGCCACGCCGGGCGTCACGAGGCCGAGGATGCCGACCTTCACGTCGCACACCGTCTTGATGACGTAGGGCGTGAAGGCCTCCGAACCATCCGCGCTCTTGCGCACGTTGGCGCCCAGCAGGGGGAAGTTCGCCTCGCCCTTGAACTTGTTGAGGACGTTGAGGCCGTAGTTGAACTCGTGGTTGCCCAGGGCCATGGCGGCATAGCCCAGCTCGTTCATGGCGGTGGCCATGGGGTGCTTGGGCGCGTTGTCCACGAGGGCGTAGTAGGTGCCGAGCGGCGTGCCCTGGATGGTGTCGCCGGTGTCGATGAGCAGCGTGCAGTCCGGGTTCTTCGCCCGCTCCTGCTTGACGAGCGTGGCCACCTTGGCGACGCCGCGCTTCGTATCGGGCTTCCCGGTGAAGTAGTCCCACGGGAAGATGTTGGTGTGCAGGTCGCTCGTCTGGAGCAGCGTCAGCGTGCGCGGCGAGGTGTCCTTCGGGGGAGGGGGCTCGGGCGGCACGTCGCTGGAGTCACAGGCGGTCAGCAGCGAGCAGGCGCCCACGAGGCAGAAGGAGGTGGTGCGCAGCGCGCGCATCAGGACAGGAAGACGCATCAGGAGACCTCGCAAGAGGAGTAGGGCCGGGAGGAAGCGCCCGGCGTGGCGGCGGACCCTAACTTTTCTCTCCCGGGGCTCCCCCGGAATTCGCTCAGCTCAGCTCGCGCAGGTTTCGCTCCGCGACCTTCGTCAGGGACACGACGCGCTTGTAGAGCCAGTGCCCGAACGGGACGATGCGCTCGGGCTTCACGCGCCTGGGCAGCCGGGTGATGTTGTCATCGAACGGGATGATGGCCTGCTCGCCGGTGGCCGAGACCTCGCGTGGGTCGAAGGCGAACGAGCGGTCATGGTGCCAGCCGCCGTGGAACACGAAGAGGTCCTCGAAGTCCGCGTTGCCCGTGAGCTCCACCAGATCGTCGATGGGGTAGTCGCTGTTGCTGTCGATCTCCAGGCAGCTCCAGCCTCCCCCCGTCACGTTGCCGCAATAGAACATCGGCAGGTCCTTGTCGGCCTGACCGTCGAGGATCCATGTGATGGAGCCATACACCCTCGCGAAGTAGGCCCAGCTCGATTCGCCCTTCTTCGGCGCGCGCGGCTTCGCCTTCGCCCAGCGGCCGACGCGGGCCTTGTGCATGCGCAGGAAGAAGGTGGCTGCGTCCTCCACCGAGGCGACGCGGGCTCGGTCCGCCTTCGGATCCAGGCACTCGGTGACGAAGTGCGCCATCGGGATGCGCGTGTGCAGGTCCTCGAGGATGCCAATGGCCGCGTCCACCGCCGCGTAGGCGTCCTTCGGCTTCGACAATGGAGGCGCCTTCGGAAACGACGTGCGCTGGGGGGCCCCCTTCGCGGGCCGGGGCATGGGGTTGGGTTTGCTGGCGGAGGTGAGCTCGATGAGGTGCAGCGCGAATCCGGCCTTCTCCTTCGCGCGGATGCGTTTCTCCGCGAGCGCGATGGCCGCCTCGCGGCTCGGAGTGGGGAACTGCTTGCGCCAATTCTCGATGACCGTGTCGCCATCCACCATCACCGTCCACCCGGTGGATGGGCCCTTGCGGTAGTCCCGCAGCGTCACCTGCGTCTTCGTCGCGTTCCACGGCGTACCATCCCGGAAGCCCAGCGCCCGGTAGCGTGCGAGCAGCGGCTCGATTTCCGACGGTGCGATGGCCGTCGACAGGTCGGCGCCGTTCAGGACACCCCGGCGGACCACGGCCGCATCCTTGCGGACCTCCACGTCGACGAAGAGCGCTCCGCGCAGTTGATAGAGCGTGAAGCGCTCCGTGACAGGCCCCGTCACCTGGGGCGGCTTCGCCTCGGCCTTGTGGAGGACGCCGTCACTCCACACGCGGAACTTGTTTTCCGCGGCGAAGAACCAGACCTCCTGCTTCGTGTCGAGCCGAGGGTCGACGTAGTAGATCTTCTTGCCCTCATTGAGCTTCTCAAGGCGCTTCCAGTTGGCCATGGGAGCCACCGTAGCGCGTCTTCCTCAGGCGCTCTGCTGCTTCGCGGTGTCCTGTGCCTGGGTGATGGCCTCGCGGAGTCGTGCTGCGAGCACCTCCACGTGGGGTGGCTTCAGGAACGTGTAGTGATCTCCTGGCACCTTCTGGACGTCCAACCCGCCGGGCGCGAAGGGCTCCCAGCCGTGGTCCCAGCGTGACGCCTCCGCTTCGAACAGCGTGAAGGGGCCCGCGTCCTTCGGTGGCTCGTAGGTCCAGGCGGCTTGCAGGTGGTGTTCGAAGACGCGGCGCAGGGCGCGCAGCGGCTGCTCCGTGGCGCCCTCGACGGCGAGCAGGGGCTGACTGGCTTCCTCCAGCGCCTTCAGCCTCGCCTCCGCTGACAGACCTTCCACCGGCGGCAGGGGCTGCCCCGCTGCTCCCAACAGATCCTCCAGGAACAGGGCGTTCAGCCTCGCCTTGCCGCTCTCGTCCGAAGGGTCGCCCGTGTTCAATCGCGCGGACGTGTCCAGCAGGGCGAGCAGCGCCACCGTCTCACCCTCGCGCCGGAGCTGGTGCGCCATCTCCCACGCGATGCTGCCGCCCATCGACCAGCCTCCCAGCAGGTAGGGGCCTCGCGGTTGGACCGCTCGCACCGCCTTCACGTACAGGGCCGCCATCTCCGGGATGGACTCGCAGGGGGACTCGGCGCCGTCCAGGCCTCGCGCCTGGAGCGCGTAGAACGGTTGGTCGGGCCCCAGTGCCCGGGCCAGCTCCGCGTAGGGCACGACGTTGCCTCCCACCGCGTGGACGCAGAAGAAGGGCCTTCCTCCCGTGCCCGCCTGGAGCTGGACCAGCGGCGTCCAGGGCCCGGTGTTGTCTCGCAGCAGGGCCGCGAGGTGCTCCACCGTCGCGTTCTGGAAGAGCGCCGCCACGGGCAACGGCCGGCCCAGCCTGGAGCGGATGGCCGACTGCAACCGCAGCGTCAGCAGCGAGTGCCCTCCCAGCTCGAAGAAGTTGTCGCGCACGCCGACGGGGTGCACGCCCAGCACCTCCTCCCAGATGCGCACGAGCTGCAACTCCAGCGGCGTGCGCGGTCCCACCCAGGCGCGCGTGGAGTCACGGCCACCCTCCGGCGCCGGTAGGGCCTTGCGGTTCACCTTGCCCGACGGCGTCAGCGGCAACGCCTCCATCGCGACCCAGCGCGCGGGCACCATGTATTCGGGCAGCCGGTCCTTGAGGAAGCCTCGCAGCGCGGTGAGGTCCAGGGACTTCGGATGGGCGCCCACCACCCATGCCACCAGCCGCTTCTGGCCGGCCCCGTCATCCCTCGCGTCGACGATGCAGTCGCGCACCTCCGGGTGCTGCGCCAGCGCGGCTTCAATCTCTCCCAGCTCAATGCGGAAGCCGCGCACCTTCACCTGCGCGTCACGGCGGCCCAGGAACTCCAGCGTGCCGTCCGGCAGGTGCCGGGCCCAGTCGCCCGTGCGGTACAGCCGGCCTCCCGGCACCGTGCTGAACGGATCCGGGATGAAGCGGTCGGCGGTGAGGTCGGGCTGGTTCAGGTAGCCGCGGCCGACCTGGACCCCGCCCACGTACAGCTCGCCCGTCACCCCTCGCGGCACCGGTTGCAGGTTCGCGTCCAGGAGGCGCACGGCCACGTTGATCAGCGGCCGGCCGATGGTGGGCAGGTCCGGCCAGGCCGCCGGGTCTCCCTTCAGCGTGAGCGACGTCACCGCGTGCGCTTCGGACGGGCCGTAGTGGTTGTGCAGCACCGCGCCCGTGCGCTTCATGAAGCGCCGGATGGCGGGCGTCATGCGCAGCTGCTCGCCTGCGACCATGATCTCCCGCACCTTCGTGGGGAAGGTGCCATCGCGCTCGGCCACCTCCGCGAGGTTCTGGAGCGCGACGAAGGGCATGAAGAACCGCTCGATGCCCGCGCCCTCCAGCAGCGCGAGCAACTGCGTTGCATCGCGGCGGACCTCCTCGGTGAGCAGCACCAGCTCGCCGCCCGCCGCCCAGGTGGCGAACAGCTCCTGGAAGGACACGTCGAAGCTCAGCGCGGAGAACTGGAGCGTGCGCACCCTCGGCGCCACTGAATCCCCCAGCTGCCAGTGGAGCAGGTTCACCAGCGCCTCGCGGTGCATCGCGATGCCCTTGGGTGTTCCGGTGGAGCCGGAGGTGAAGATGACGTAGGTGAGCGCCTGCGCGTTGCCCTCGGGTTCGGGCCGGGTGTCGGGCTCGCGGGCGAAGAGGTCCGCCTGCGTGTCGAGCTCCAGCGCCAGCGTGCCGTCTCCCGGCAGCACGTCGCGCAGCTCGCGCGTCGTGAGCAGCACCGTCGCCCCGGAGGCCTGGAGCATCGCGGTGAGCCGCTCCGGGGGATACGCCGGATCGAGCGGCACGTAGGCGCCGCCCGCCTTGAGCGTTCCCAGCACGGCCACGGGCAGCTCCAGTGAACGGCGCAGGTGGATGCCCACGCGGATGTCGGCGCCCACGCCCCGCTTGCGCAGGTGGTGCGCGAGCTGGTTCGCGCGCCGCTCCAGCTCTCCATACGTGAGCGTCCGGTCTCCGAAGCGCACGGCAATCGCGTCAGGCGTGCGCGTGGCCGTGGCCTCGAAGAACGCGTGGACGCTGGGCACGGCGGGGTAGGGCACCTGCCGGAAGCTCCACTCCGCGAGCTTCCGCTGTTCGGCGTCGCTGATCAGCGGCAGGGTGGCCAGCGGCGCATCCGGTGCCGCGAGCGCCCCTTCGAGCAGGCGCGTGTAGTGGTCCGCGAAGCGCGCCACCGTGGCCTCGTCGAAGAGGGCGGTGTTGTATTCCCAGACGCTGGACCAGCCCTCGGGCGTCTCGCGCACGAAGAGGGTGAGGTCGAACTTCGCCATGCCCGGCTCGAAGGCGATGAAGTCGACGGAGACGCCGGGCAGCTCCCACGGCGCGGCGCCGTTCTGGAAGACGAACATCACCTGGAACAGCGGCGAGCGGCTCAGGTCGCGCGTGGGCACCAGCGTGTCGACGAGCTGTTCGAAGGGCATGTCCTGGTGGGCGTAGGCGCCGAGGCAGGCCTCCCGCACCCGGCCCAGCAGGGCCCGGAAGCTCTCCGCGCCGGAGGCATCCACGCGCAGGGCCAGGGTGTTGGTGAAGAAGCCGATGAGGTTCTCCACCTCGCGCCGGCCGCGCCCCGCGATGGGCGTGCCGATGACCAGGTCCTCCTGTCCGCTGTGCCGCGCGAGCAGAGCGTGGAAGCCCGCGAGCAGCAGCATGAAGGGCGTGACGCCCGCGTCGCGGGCGAGGGATTGGACGGAGGCGGGCAGCGAGGCGGGCAGGGGGCGGGGAAGCTGGAGCCCCTTGAAGGACTGCACCGTGGGGCGCGGCCGGTCCGTGGGCAGCTCCAGCGCCAGCGGTGCCCCTTCGAGGTGCTGCTTCCACCACGCGCGTTGTGACTCCAGGGCCTCGCCCTGCATCACCCGCCGCTGCCAGTGCGCGAAGTCCGGGTACTGCACCGGCAGCTCCGGCAGGGCCGTGGGCTCGTTGCGCAGGCGCGCGGCGTAGAGCGTCTTCAGCTCGCGCACCAGGATGTCGATGGACCAGAAGTCACACACGATGTGGTGCATGACCAGCAGCAGACCGTGACGGTCGGGCGCCGTGCGCACCAGCGTGGCGCGCACCAGCGGCCCCTGCTCCAGGTCGAAGGGCTTGCGCACCTCCGCTTCCGCGCGCTGACGCAGCGCCTGCTCGCGGAGCGCGGCGTCCACCTCCTCCACGGTTTCGAGCGCGAGCTTGAGGGGCTGATGCGCGGAGACCCGCTGCACCGGCTGGCCATGCTCCTCGGCGAACGTGGTGCGCAGCGCTTCGTGGCGCTGGACCAGCGCGTCGAGCGCGGACTCCAGCGCGGCCACGTCCAGCGGACCGCCGAGCCGCAGGAAGAAGGGCACGTTGTACGCGGACCCTTCCGGATCCAACCGCGCGAGGAACCACAGGCGCTGCTGCGCGAAGGACAGGGGCAGCGGCGCTTCATGCGAGACGGGGACGATGGGCGGCGGTTGGGGGCCGCGCTCCCGCTGTCCCAAGGCCTCCAGCCGCTCCGCGAACCGGGCCACCGTGGGGGCCTCGAAGAGCAGGCGCACGGGCACGTCCTGCTGGAGCACGTCCCGCAGCCGCGAGACGACGCGCGTGGCCAGCAGCGAGTGTCCGCCGAGCTCGAAGAAGTGGTCGTGCGCGCCCACGCGACGCACGCCCAGCAGCGGTGCCCACAGCTCCGCCACCAGTGCTTCCCACCCTTCGCGCGGCGCCACGTAGGTGTCCTGCCCCTGGGTCCCCGTGTCCGGCGCGGGCAGGGCCTTGCGGTCCACCTTGCCTGACGGCGTCAGCGGCAGTCGCTCCAGCTTCACGAAGGCGGACGGAACCAGGTGCGCTGGCAGCCTCGCCGCGAGGTTCGTGCGCAGTGCGCTTGGGTCCACCTCCGCGCCGACGACGTAGGCCACGAGGCGCTTGTCGCCGGGGGCGTACTCGCGCACGACCACCACCGCGTCCCTCACGCCTGGGGACTCCTTGAGGGTGGTCTCAATCTCCCCCGGCTCGATGCGGAAGCCGCGCACCTTCACCTGCGCGTCGTTCCGGCCCAGGAAGTCGAGGACACCGTCCGCCCGCCACCGCGCCCGGTCTCCCGTGCGGTACAGCCGCGCTCCGGGCGTGGTGCTGAACGGGTGCGGGACGAAGCGCTCGGCGGTCAGCGCCGGCTGGCGCAGGTAGCCCCACGCCAGCCCTTCGCCGCCCACGTACAGCTCGCCCGCCACGCCCACCGGCGCCGGCATCCCGCGTGCGTCGAGGACGTAGGCGGTGGATTGGGAGATGGGACGCCCGATGGGGACGGGCCGGTCCAGGTCCCGCGCCTCCGTCACCGTGAAGGTGGTGGAGTACGTGGTGTTCTCCGTGGGGCCATAGGCATTGATGACGCCCCGGCCCGCCTCCAGCAACCGCCGCGCGGCCACGGGGGACAGCACGTCGCCGCCCGTCATCACCTGCCGCATGCGCGCGAGCGCCCGGGGCTGCGCCATCGCCATCTGCTCGAAGAGGGCGGTGGTGAGGAACAGCGTGGTGATGCCCTGGCGCTCCAGCGTCTGACCCAGCTCCTCCAACGAGGGCTGATGCGCCCCGAAGACCACCAGCTTCGCGCCGTGGAGCAACGCGCCCCACAGCTCCAGCGTCGCCGCGTCGAAGGAGATGGGCGCGAGCTGGAGGAAGACCTCCTCCGGCCCGAACCGCGCGAACGACACGCCCTTCACCAGGCGCACCACGCCCCGGTGCGGGATGCAGACGCCCTTGGGCCGGCCGGTGCTGCCGGACGTGTACAGGACGGCCGCCAGCGCTTCGGACGGCACCGCGATGCGCGGTGCTTCCGGGGACTCGTGTGCGAAGGCGCTCCACGAGGGCTCCAGCACCACCACCCGTGCGTCCAGCGCCGGCACCTTCGCCTCCAGCCCCGGCTGCACGAGCAGCACCGGAAGCCGCGTGTCCCGCGCCATGAAGTTCAGGCGTTCGGCCGGGTACGCCGGATCCAACGGCACGTAGGCGCCACCGGCCTTGAGGATGGCCAGCGTGGCGACGACCAGCTCCAGCGAGCGGCCGGTGAGCAGGCCCACGGGGGTGCCCACGTCCACGCCCAGGCGCCGCAGGTGGTGCGCGAGCTGGTTGGCGCGGGCGTCCAGCTCCGCGTACGTCAGCCGGCGGCCCTCGAACTCCAACGCGATGGCGTGGGGCGCGCTTGCGACCTGCTCCTCGAAGAGGGCGGGCAGCGACGCGTCACCCGGGGCGGTGGCGCGGGTGTCGTTCCAGGTCTCCAGCAATCGCTGGCGCTCTTCGACGGAGAGCAGGTCGAGGTGGGAGAGGGGACGTTCGAACTGCGCGAGGGCCGCTTCGAGCAGGCGCGTGTAGTGCTCCGCCATGCGCGCCACCGTGGCCTCCTCGAAGAGGGCGGTGTTGTACTCCCAGAGGAAGCTCAGGCCCTCCGGCGTCTCCTGCGCGAAGAGCGTGAGGTCGAACTTCGCCATCCCCGTCTCGACGTCCAGCGCCTCCACGGACAGGCCCGGCAACGTCCGGTCCGTGGGGCTGCCGGCGTTCTGGAGCACGAACATCACCTGGAACAGCGGCGTGCGGCAGGGGTCCCGCTCCAGTTGCAGCGCGTTCACGAGCTGTTCGAAGGGCAGGTCCTGGTGCGCGAAGGCGCTCAGGCTGACGTCGCGCACGAGGCCCACGAGGTCGCGGAAGCTCGTGTCGCGCGAGGCCTGGATCCGCAGCGGCAGCGTGTTGACGAAGAAGCCGATGAGCCCTTCCAGCTCCTTGCGCTGACGGCCCGCGAGGGGCGCGCCAATCACCAGGTCGTCCTGGCCGCTGTAGCGGGCGAGCAGCGCGTGGAAGCCCGCGAGCAGCGTCATGAAGGGCGTGATGCCATAGCGCTGTCCCAGCGCCTCGACGGCCCGTGAGAGCGCGGGCGATGCGCGCGAAGGCAGGTGCGCGCCCTCGAAGGTCTGCACCGCCGGGCGCGGCAGGTCCGTGGGCAGCATCAACGCGGGCGGCGCGTCCTGGAGCCGGGCCTTCCACCACCCGAGCTGCGCCTCCACCGCGTCTCCCACCC
>NZ_RAWA01000121.1 GCF_003611675.1 Corallococcus sp. CA053C | reverse complement strand
CCCCCGGCCGCCGTCGCCGCGCCCGCGGGCATCGCCGCGCCGAAGACGGTGGCCCCCGGGGCGCGCAAGCCGCGCATCCTGATCGTGGACGACAGCGAGATGACCGCGCGCATCATCGAAGCGGACCTCGTGTCCAAGGGCTTCGAGGTCCACATCGCGGACTCCGCGGACAAGGCCACGAAGATCATCCTGAAGAAGCAGACGCGCCCGGACCTGGTGCTCCTGGACGTGCGCATGCCCAACGTGAACGGCGAGCAGTTCTGTCGCTTCATCAAGAGCAACAGCCTCTTCAAGGGCATCAAGGTGCTGCTGTGCTCCGGTGAGAACGTGGAGGAGCTGCAGCGCATCTGCCGCGAGGCCGGCGCCGACGGCTACATCCCGAAGGACGCCGTGATGGGCAACCTCGTCGCCAAGGAGCTGATGCCCCCCGGCGCCGAGTAGTCCCCGCTTCTCAGGGCGCCTTGGCCGCCTCGGCCGCCTCGGAGGGACCGCCGTCCGTCGCCGTCTCCGCCGCCGGGCAGGAGGTCTTGAGCGCGAGCGCCTCCATGGCGTTCTTGATCTCGGCCTTGTTCGCCTCCGCGGGCTTCGCCTGCACGTAGCGCTGATACGCGGCCAGCGCGTCACAGGGCCGGTTGAGCGTCTCGTAGGACTTCACCACCGCGTTGAGGATGGGGCGCTGATCCGGCTGGAGCTCCAGGGCCTTCTGGTAATCCGCCGCCGCCCCCTCCATCTGACCCAGCGCCTCCTGCGACAGGCCGCGCCACACCCGGTAGCTCGCGTTCTCCGGCTGCGCCGCCACCAGCGCCGTGGCGGCCTTGAGCGCCTCGGCCTTCTGCCCCTGGCGCGCGTTCGCCGTGTACGAGAGCTGGAGCAGGACGACGTTCGGGCCGCACGCGGCGGTGAAGTCGTCCGCCGCCTTCGTCACGCCCTTGAGGTCGCCGGTGGTCATCAGGAGCTGCGCGTACTCCTGCGCCTTCGCCTTGTCACACGGCGTCTCCTTCAGGGCCTCGCGCAGCTTGCGCACGATGGGCTTCTTCAACCCGTGGTCGAACTCCGGCTCCTCGGGCGCCTTGCTGCACGCACCGAGGGCGGCCACGGCGCCGGAGGAGAGACAGAGGACGGCCAGACGGAACGGGACGCGTGAGGAGACGGACATGCCCGGCTCTGTAGCCGCCCGTCACCGGAGGGTCAAACCCCTGGCGTGCTCGCGGCGTTCTCGCGCTCGTCCAGGCCGCGCGCGAAGTTGCCGATGATGAGCCCCGGCCGCGCCGCCTTCAGCCGCTGCAGGAGCGTGCGGATGCCCACCGGCTCACCGCCCGCGCCCACGCCTCGCGCGACCTCCAGGTACTGGAGCGGGTCGATGCACAGCGAGCGCGTCTGCACCTGATCCACGCGGTACTTGCGCACCAGTTTCTCCAGCGCCTGCACCTCGCCCTCGCGGTCGGTGACGCCGGGGAACAGCAGCAGGTTGAGCGCCAGGTACGCGCCGCGCTCGCGGGCCAGCGCGATGGAGGCCTCCACGTCCTCCCAGCCGTACTTCACCGGCTTGTAGTAGGCCTCGTAGAGCCCCTTCGAAGCGGCGTTGAGCGACACGCGCACCGCGTCCAGCCCCGCGTCCAAGAGCGCCTTGAGCCCGTGCGTGAGGCTGGCGTTGGTGTTGATGTTGATGGAGCCCTTGTCCGTCTTCGCGCGCATCATCCGGATGGACTCCGCGATGTACTTCCAGCGCGTGAGCGGCTCGCCCTCGCACCCCTGGCCGAAGCTCACCATGGTGCGGCCCGGCGCGTGCTCCAGGTGGTACAGGCCGATGGCCGCCATCTCCTCCGCGGAGGGGCCGTCATCCATGCGCTCGTGCGAGGCCGGCGGGCCGTCCGCGGGCTGATCCGAGATGCAGCCCACGCAGCGCGCGTTGCACATCACCGACGCGGGGATGGCGCCCTCGTCGCGCGCGTAGAAGATGTTCTGCGACGTGAAGCACCGGTAGAGCAGCGCGCACGTCTTCAGCTGCTTGAGCACGCGGCTGTCCGGGAAGCGCTCCAGGTGCGCATTGACGAGGCCCTTCAGCTCCGGCGTGGAGTACGCCTCCGGCTCCCAGTGCGAGCGCCGGTCGGTGTGGATGGCCCACGCGAGCGGCCCCTTCTCCCCCCACGCCGCCGCCGTGTA
Source organism: Corallococcus sp. CA053C (assembly GCF_003611675.1). GTDB lineage: Bacteria > Myxococcota > Myxococcia > Myxococcales > Myxococcaceae > Corallococcus. Next base: position 21,023 of record NZ_RAWA01000121.1, on the reverse strand, counting down.
CGCCCACTGCGGGAGCACCGGCCCGTCGCCCTTCACCTCGCCAGGCAGGAACGTGCGCGTGTAGCCGGGCGGCAGGAGCGCGCCCACGGCGTTGGGCACGAACGTCTTGCCCCCCATCTTCATCTCCCGCACCAGCTCCAGCTCGCCGGAGTCCGGGTTGAGCCCCACGGGCAGGCGGCCGGGCAGGTGCACCAGGCGCCCGGCCGCCGGCAGGGCGATGGGCTTGTCCTGCGGCGGCACGAGCTCCTCGCCGCTGCGCAGGGTGGCGATGAGGTACGGATGCTCCATCACCCGACCCTTGGGGTCCGCGAAGAGCAGTTTTGGCGCGTGCGTCATGCCCTTTTAACTACCACGGGCCGAGCCTCCTGCGTCCAACGCCTCGCGTCATGTGGATGCGCGAATGAAGCCCATCACACCCGACGCTCCAGGCTGGCCGTGCGCGCCTTGAAAGCGATGGGGCGCTGGTTTATGGGTCCGCCACGTTTTCGCAGTCCCCTATCCGGAGGCAGTCGTGATCGTCGGAGTTCCCAAGGAGATCAAAACCCGCGAGTACCGTGTCGGCATGGTGCCTGCGGGCGTGCGCGCGCTCACCAGCGCGGGCCACACGGTGCTGGTCGAGACGAACGCTGGCGTCGGCTCCGGCATCCCGGACTCGGAGTACCAGCGCGTCGGCGCGCAGATCATCACCAGCGCGGATGAGGTGTGGAAGCGCTCGGAGATGGTGGTGAAGGTGAAGGAGCCCATCGCGCCGGAGTACGAGCGCATGCAGCCCGGGCAGATCGTCTACACGTACTTCCACCTGGCCGGCGTGGATCCGGAGCTCACCAAGACGCTCCTGAAGAAGAAGGTCACCGCGGTCGCCTACGAGACGCTCCAGCTGGACGACGGCAGCCTGCCGCTGCTCAAGCCCATGAGCGAGGTGGCCGGCAAGATGGCCATCCAGGTGGGCGCCGCGTGCCTGGAGAAGGCCCACGGCGGCAAGGGCATCCTGCTGGGCGGCGTGCCCGGCGTGCGCCGCGGCCGCGTGGCCATCATCGGCGGCGGCGTGGTGGGCCTGTGCGCCGCCAAGGTCGCGGTGGGCATGGGCGCGGAAGTGACCATCCTCGACGTGAACCTGGAGCGCCTCACCTACCTGGACGACGTGTTCCTCGGCCGCGCGCAGACGCTGGCGTCGGACACGGAGTCCATCGCGCGCACCGTGCGCGAGTCCGACCTGGTGGTGGGCGGCGTGCTCATCCCCGGCGGCAAGGCGCCCAAGCTGGTGTCGCGTGAGCTCATCGGCGAGATGGAGCCCGGCTCCGTCGTCGTCGACGTGGCGGTGGATCAGGGCGGCTGCATCGAGACCTGCAAGCCCACCACGCACGACAACCCCACGTTCACCGTGAGCGACGTCGTCCACTACTGCGTGGCCAACATGCCCGGCGCCGTGCCCCAGACGTCCACGTTCGCGCTCACCAACACCACGCGCCCGTACTCGCGGAGGATCGCGGACCTGGGCCTGGTGGAGGCCATCAAGGCGGACCGCGCCCTCCAGCGTGCCATCAACACCTACAACGGCCACATCACCTACGAGGCCGTCGCGAAGGACATGGGCTACGACTACGTGCCCCTGATGGACGCCATCGGCGGCAAGCGGTAGCCAGGCCGTCCAGCAGCCGGCCAGCCGCGTTCTGGCCGGGTTGCCGGAGGGGAAATCCGTCCGGTGGACCCCTCCGGTGCCCACCCTGAGGAATAAATGATCCCGCCGGGCGTCTCCGCACTCCAGAAGCGGGCATGCGTGCGGCGCGGCAGGGGAAAGCGTTGTTGACCCGCCTGCTCCGGTGCATAGATTGACCGTTAGGCAGGCGACGCATTCCCCAAATCATTTCGGGCCCCTGGAAGGCGGGAGCATGATGCTGGACTTCAGGCAACCCAACCGGACGAAGCAGGAATTCGAAGAGCTGGCGCTGGCGCACCTGGATCCGCTCTATTCAGCGGCCCTCCGGTTGACCAAGAACGAGCGCGACGCCGAGGATCTGGTGCAGGACACCTGCATGCGGGCCTATCGCTTCTTCGACAAGTTCGAGCGCGGCACGAACATCAAGGCCTGGCTCTTCAAGATCCTCACGAACACGTTCATCAACCGGTACCGGCGCAAGGTGAAGGAGCGCACGGTGGTGGAGGGCGTGGAGCGTGAAGCGGTGCACGAGCGCTTCGTGAGCCGGGACGCGACGGACTTCGCGGCCAACCCCGAACAGTACTTCTTCGACCGGCTCCTGTCGGACGACGTGCTGCGCGCCATCGACTCGCTGCCCATCGACTTCCGGCTGGTGGTCATCCTCGCGGACCTCCAGGAGTTCTCCTACAAGGAGATCGCGGAGATTCTGGAGTGCCCCGTGGGCACGGTGATGAGCCGGCTGTTCCGCGGTCGCAAGCTGCTGCAGAAGACGCTGCGCGAGTATGCCCAGGGTCAGGGTGTGTTCCGGCATGATGGAGATCCGGTGCCGGCGCCCGCGGACCTGGAAGAGTACCGGCGCAGGAAGAAGGCAGGCTAGACAGAGGTTGGAGTCCATCGAGCCCCTATGACCTGCCAGGAACTCGAGCGATTGCTGTACCCGTACCTCGACGGCGAGTTTCAGCCCGAGGAACGCCACGACGTGGAGTCGCATCTGGAAGGCTGCTCCGCCTGCGTGGCGCGGGTGGACGAGGAGATGCAGCTGCGCCAGGCGCTCCGGCGCGCGGCGAAGCACGCCGTCTCCACCCAGGGCACCCGCGCACCAGCGTCGCTGCGCGCGGGCATCCAGTCCGGCCTGCACCGCGAGCAGCGCCGCGCCCAGGTGAGCCAGTGGCTGCGCGCCGGGGCGGTGGCCCTGGTGGTGGTGACGGTGGGCGGCGGCTGGATGACGTACCAGTCCGGCCAGGCGCAGCGCGCGTCCATCCTGGAGGCCGTGCAGCGGCACACGCGGCAGCGGCCCCTGGAGTTCGTCGCGGGCACGCCGGAGCAGATTGAAGCGTGGTTCAACGACAAGGTGGAGCACCGCATCACCCTGCCCCGCCTGCAGCAGGCCCGGCCCGTGGGCGCGCGCTTCTCCACGCTCAACGGCCAGGAAGTCGTCTACGTCAGCTATGAGACGCAGCCCCGCCTCACGAACGAGCCCAAGCGCAACATCGGCGTGTTCGTGTATCCGGCGACGGGCAAGCGGGTGACGGTGGAGGAGGCCCCCACGGTGGAGAACGTGGCCGTGGACGCAAGCCAGGCCTACAACGTCGTGACGTGGCGTGATCAGGACATCACGTACGAGCTCGTGACGGACCTGGACGACGCCGCCATCCTGCAGATGCTGAGGGATCAGGAGCAGCGCTCCAACGGCACGCCGCGCCCCGCGCAGGTGAAGCCGCAGGTGAGCCTGCAGCCCGTCTCGCTACAGCCCTGAGCGGCCCCGCGGCGCGGGGCCTGAGTGGTCGCCTGCTCAACTGAATACCGGGCGTTGCACCCGGTGTGAAGATTGACGGTCCCAGACATGGCCGATAGCCTCGACGGCGTTTCTTCTCTTCGCGCGCCGCCGCTCTCTTCGTGGTGATCCACCGCGCGCCGCACTCCCAGGACGGCCGTCCCTTCATGTCCAAGCGAATCCTGATCGTCGAAAGCGACGCCACCCTCTCCGCCACCCTGCAGCAGGCGCTGGAAGCCCGGGGCTTCACGGCGCAGACGACGGGGGACGGCAAGGGCAGCGTGGAGCTGATCCGGCGTGAGCGCCCGGAGCTCGTGGTGCTCGCCGTGGACCTGTCCGCGGGACAGAACGGCTACCTCATCTGCGGCAAGCTGAAGAAGGACGACGAGCTGAAGACGGTGCCCATCGTCATCATCGGCAGCCCGGACGGCTTCGCGGCGCACAGCAAGCTGAAGGCGCGCGCGGACGAGTACGTGGCGAAGCCCGTGGACACCGACACGCTGGTGGATCGCGTGGGCGGCCTCATCGGCTTCCCGGAGCTGCCCGCCAGCGACGAGGTGGTGGACGACAGCCTCACGCTGGACTCGCTGGGCGAGGAGTCGTCGCCGGACTTCGGCGAGGAGATCGCCGTGGACACGGGCGAGGAGCCCGCGGTGCCCGGTGAAGACCTGGACATGCTGGACGAAGCCTTCAGCGACATGTCCGAGCCCATCACCGGCACGCCCGAGGAAGAGCCCGTGGTGGCGCCGCCGGACCTGGACGCGTCCTCCGAGGAGGAGGGCTCCGCGCTCGACTCGCTGGGCTCCTCCGACAACGACTCGCTCGACGTGCTGAGCGGGCTGGACGACGAGCCGGAGGAGAAGACCGTCATCGGCTTCATGCCGACCGCGGAGCCGGTGGCGCCCCCCGCGCCCGTGGCCCGGCCCACGCCGCCGGTCACCCCGCAGGCGCAGGCGAAGGCGGGCACGCTGACGCTGGATGCGAAGGCGTTCCCGATGCTCACGTCGATGGGCCGCAACCTGAGCCAGGCGGCGCGCGAGGGGAAGCTGGACCCGGTGGTGGGCCGCGCGCGGGAGGTCGAGGAGGTCATCGACATCCTGGGCAAGCGCCGCACGAACAACCCGTGCCTGCTGGGTGAGCCGGGCGTGGGCAAGACGGCGGTGGTGGAGGGCGTGGCGCAGCGCCTGCTGGGCCTGCGGGGCACGCTGGCGGAGAAGATCCTCATCGAGCTGGACATGGCCACGCTGGTCGCCGGCACGCAGCTGCGCGGCTCGTTCTCCGAGAAGCTCAACGCGCTGAAGGAAGAGGTGCGGCGGGGCGAGGGGCGCGTGGTGGTGTTCATCGACGAGATCCACACGCTGGTGGGCGCGGGCTCCACGGGCGAGGGCCCGCAGGACGCGGCCAACGAGCTGAAGACGGCGATGGCGCGCGGCGAGTTCCCCTGCATCGGCGCGACGACGCACGACGAGTACCGCAAGTTCATCGCGGCGGACCCGGCGCTGGAGCGGCGCTTCACGTCGGTGACGGTCAACGAGCCGTCGGTGCCGGAGACGGTGGAGATCCTCCAGGGCATCATCGGCCGCTACGAGGAGCACCACGGGCTGCGCTACCTGCCGGAGGCGCTGGTGGCGGCCGCGTCGCTGGCGAGCCGCTACGTGACGGACCGGTTCATGCCGGACAAGGCCATCAGCGTGGTGGACCTGGCGGGCAGCCGCTGCCACCGCGAGGGCAAGCACAAGGTGGACGCGGCGGACGTGGCGCGCGTGGTGGCGAAGCTGGCCGGCGTGCCCGAAGAGCGCCTGCTGATGAACGACTCGGCGCGCCTGCTGCGGCTGGAGGACGACCTGTCGGAGCGCGTCATCGGCCACGCGGAGGCCGTCGGCCGCATCGCGCGGGTCATCCGCCGCAACTACGCGGGCTTCGCGTCGCGCCGTCCCATGGGCAGCTTCCTCTTCCTGGGCCCCACGGGCGTGGGCAAGACGGAGATGGCGCGGGCGCTGGCGGAGGTGCTGTTCGGCAACCGGGACGCGCTGGTGCGGCTGGACATGAGCGAGATGTCCGAGTCCCACGGCGTGTCGCGCCTCATCGGTTCACCGGCGGGCTACGTGGGCTTCGGCGAGGGTGGGCAGTTGACGGAGCCCGTGCGTCGGCGGCCGTCGTCGGTGGTGGTGCTGGATGAGATCGAGAAGGCGCACCGCGAGGTGCAGATGCTGCTGCTCCAGGTGCTGGAGGAGGGCCGGCTGACGGACGGCAAGGGCCGGCACATCGACTTCTCCAACACGGTCATCGTGATGACGACGAACCTGGGCGCGGAGGCGTTCTCGCGCACGGGCCGGGCGGTGGGCTTCGGCGCGGCGGACGCGGCGGCGGGGAGCGCGTTGGATCTCGCGGCGGACACGGCGCGCAAGGCGCTGCCTCCGGAGTTGTGGAACCGCATCGACGAGCGGCTCCCGTTCCGGCCGCTGGTGGAGCTGGAGGTGGCGAAGATCGCCACGCTCATCCTGGCGGAGAGCAGCAAGCGGCTCGCGACGGAGCGCGGCATCGTCTACACGGCCGGCGCGGATGTGGTGGGTCACCTGCTCAAGTCCGGCGGCTTCGATCCGCAGCTGGGAGCAAGGCCGATGCGCCAGGTGGTGCAGCGGTTGGTGGAAGGTCCCCTCGCGGAGCGCATCCTCGCCGGTGAGTTCGGCGCGGGCGACCGCGTGCGCGTGGCGGTGCAGGCGGGCCAGCTCCAGTTCGCGCGGGACGCCGCCTGACGGTGGGAAGGCCAGCCCGGCGCGGTTCATCGCCTGCGCCTGGTGGTGCCTTGGGCGGACGAGGCACGGCAAGCGCCGGTAGGGATGACGGCGGGACGGCTCCCGTTCGCGTGGGACGTCGCCCGGCGGTGAAAGCAAAACGCGCTCCCGTTGTCATCGTTGGCGCAGGGAGGCTGGGCGGCGCGCTCGCGCTGGCACTCCAGGCGAAGCGCTGGCCCGTGCGCGTCTACTCGCGCGACGATGCGGGCCGCGAGCGCACGCGGTCACTGGGGCTGAAGCCCGCGACCCCGGCGGACTTGAAGAAGGCGCGCGTCTGCGTGCTGTGCGTCCCGGACGCGGCGGTGCCCACGGTTTCCGCGGCACTGTCGAAGGAGCTGCCTCGCACGGTGGCGCTGGTGCACACCGCGGGGGCACTGCCCCTCTCCGCGCTGACGACGCAGCGGGGACGCGCGGTGGGCTCCTTCCATCCACTCTGCGCCGTGTCCTCCGCGCATGACTCCCTGGCAGGCCACACGGCCGCCATCAGCACGCGCTCCCCTGCCCTGCGTGCCCTGCTTCAACGCATGGCGGAGGACGTGGGCTTCGCCGTGTTCGACGTGCCGGAGGCGCACCGGGCCGCCTACCACGCGGGCGCGGTGCTGAGCGCCGGAGGGCTGGTGGCGCTGGCGGACGCAGCGGTGGGCGCGCTCGGCGCGGCGGGCATCGAACCCGAGGCGGCGCTGAAGGCACTGCTGCCGTTGATGCGCTCGGCGCTTCGGGGCGTGGAGGCGCGCGGCCTCTCGGGTGGGCTCACCGGTCCCATCGTCCGAGGAGACGCGGGCGTCGTCGCGGCGCACCTCGCGGCACTGCCGGACGACATCGCTCCGCTCTACGCGCAGCTCTCGCGGCGGGCGCTGCGGCTGGCCTCGGACCGGCTGCGTCCAGAGATCCGCACCGCGCTGCAAGACGTGCTCGCGAAGAAGTGAAACCGCCCCGCTCCAGCCCCTGAACGGAGCGGAGCGGTGGCGCCCAACGGCGCGCGTCACGGTGACTCCCGGACGCGCGCCCTACCCTCGGGACTACGTGAGGATGATGCGCGGGCTCTGGAGGGCGCGGCGCACGATGGCCAGGGCCTGCTCGGAGGCGGCCTCGGCCTCGGTGAGGCGGCGCAGGCAGACGTCGCCCGCGACCGACGTGGAGCGCTTCAGGTCCGCCAGCAGCGTGAGCGCGGCCTGGAGCATCTCCTTGCCCTGCGCGGACTCCGTGGCCGGCTGACCCGCGGCCTTCGCCACGTGCGCCGTGAAGCGCTGCACCGCGTCCATGGTCGCGTTCGGGTCGTACTTGTCCAGCAGCGGCTTCAGCCGGTCCGGGTTGATCCGGATCAGGCGCAGCGCGCCGACCTTCTGGAAGGCCGGGTGCACCAGACCGATCTCCGACATATCGAACGCGCCCAGCAGGCCCTCGTCCGGCGCGGGGTGCGCGTGCGGCACCACGTCCACGAAGAGCGCCAGCGGATCCGCGCCCTGCTTGAACGCCGCCAGCTCGTCCTCGTCCAGCGGCGGGAAGCTCGCGGGCGTGCCGATGAAGAGCAGCGGCAGCACCACGTCGTGCCAGAACTCCTCCGGCGCGGAGCCCGTGCCACCCACCGTGGCCACCAGGTGCGTCATCAGCTCCGCGAGCCGGGGGGCGCGCTCGGCCTGCTCCGCCAACGACTTGCCCACCTCCATGCGCTGCAGCGAGGTGACGATCTGACCCTCGAACTGCTGGCGGGCCTCGGGCGGCAGCGGCGGCTGGGTGCGGCCCAGCGCGTCACGCACGTCGCGCGCCAGCGCGTCCGTCTTCGACTCCAGCGTCTGCTTCGCCTTGGCCGAGTCCACCACGATGAACTGGAGGAAGCCCGGATCGAACAGGCGCTGGTAGTCCGTGGGGGCCAACGTCTGCTGCTGGCTGCCCAGGGCCTGCGCGGGGCTGGTGCCGAAGCGCACCTGTCCCAGCGAGCGGCGGATGTCGCTGGCCAGGTCGTCCAGGCGCGTCAACTTCGCTTGCGTCAGCGCGTCCATCACCGCGCCAAACGGCGACAGCATGATGATGGCCTGGGGGAAACCCAGCGAGGCCCCCTCCGGGGAGTCGCGGTTGGGGAACCAGAAGGCCTGGTGCTCGGAGATGAGGCGCAGCGCGAAGCCGCCCGCGAGTCCCAGCGCCGCGGCCTGGTGCTCCGGCCGTTGCGCCTCGAACTTGCCGCCCAGCAGCTTGATGACGGCCTGCTCCACGTCCGCCCACGGCGCCTTCACCAGGTCGAGCGGCTTGCCTTCGGCCTTCTCCAGCGCCGCGGAGAGCTGGAGCTGCGCGTTGTGGACATGCTGCGGAACGGGAAGCGCCTGCGGCTCGGCCGGTTCGGACATGAGAAGGTTCCTGTAAGAGAAGCGACCGCGTTCCCTTACCGTGAAAAACGCGGTCGTGGCCACGATTTGTGACCGCTAGGATGCCCGCCATGTCAGCTTCCAGCGGGTCTGCCCGCCAGCCCGCCCTTCTTGCCTGCCTTCTCCTGCTGACGTCCGGGTGTGCTTTCGTCGCACCCCGTTTCCCGCAGAACGTCCAGGCGTCCTTCGCGCGGGACGACATGCACAAGCTGACGACGCGCTCGATGGAGCTGTACTACCCGGCCCCACTGCGCGCCACGGCCCTGCGCGTGGCCGCCCGGATGGAAGGCTGCGTGGACCGCCTCCGCGCCGACGCCTGGAGCCGCGTCGAGCGCAAACGGGTGCTCGTCTACCTGACCAGCGCGGACTTCAACAACGCCTACGTCCAGTCGGAGTTCGCGAGCACGCCCCAGCAGATGGTGCTGCCGCAGCACATGACGCTGGAGCAGTTCAACCTGCTGGGCCTGGGCGAGACGGACATTGGCGACGTGGCCTGTCACGAGTCCGTCCACTACGTGCAGATGCAGCAGGTGGGCGGCCTGTGGAACACGCTCAACGTGCTGAGCGGCGGCCTCTTCCAGCCCAACATCTTCACCGAGTCCTGGTTCCTGGAGGGCCTGGCCACCTACTACGAGGGGCGGCTGGGCAAGGACACGGGGCGCCCCTACAGCCCGGTGTGGCGCGGCTGGTGGGAGGGCGCGGTGCAGGCCCGACGCGGGGAGCTCAACGCGGGCTACCTGTCCCCGGAGCAGCGTGCGTTGGATCCGTTCGGCGGCAACTACCTGACCGGGATGAACTTCGTGGAGTACCTCGCCCAGAAGTACGGCGAGAAGCTCCTGTGGAAGCTGGTGGAGGAGCAGGGCAACTCCATCCTCCCGCCCATCGCGGTGACGCTGCGGTTCAAGCGCGTGTACGGCAAGGACATCGGCTCGCTGTTCAGTGAGTACGAGGAGAGCCTCCAGAAGAACCTCCAGGTGCGCGAGCGCCCCGCCACGCAGCAGGTCCGCGTGCCCGACGCGGGCTACTTCTCCCGGCTCGCCGCGAACCCGAAGGACGGCAGCACGGCGCTCCTGAGCGTGGGGCGCGAGCAGATCACCCGCCTCACCGTGTACGAGCGCGACGGTCGCGAGCGCTTCAGCCGCTCGCTGGTGCAGCTGCTCCCGGGGCGCAAGTGGGTGCTCGCCAGCCCCTCGCTCGCCAGCGGCATGACCTTCAGCCGCGATGGCGCCTGGCTGTACCTGGTCAGCGCGGACGTGGATCAGCTGGGCAGCTACACCGCGAAGCTGTGGCGCGTGGACGCGCGCACGGGCGATGTCGTGCGGCTGTGGGACGGGCTGGAGGGCATGGGCGGCGACATCAGCGAGGACGGCCGCGGCTACGTGTTCGTGGAGGTGCGCGGTGACGCAGCGAACCTCGTGCGCCTGGATCTGGAGTCCGGACAGCGCGAGCGACTGACGGACTTCAAGGCCCATACGGCCTTGGGGCCCCCCGCGACGTCGCCGGAGGGCCAGCGCCAGGTGTTCCCCTTTTCCGGCGTGGAGGGCTGGGACCTGGTGCTGCGCGAGTCGGACGGGTCGCTGCGCTGGCTCACGCGCGATGGCCTGTTCAACTACTCGCCGCGGTGGCTGGACGCGGATCACCTCACGTTCCTGCGTGAGCACGAGGGCCGGCTCCAGGTCCACGTGATGACGGTGTCCACCCGGAGGATCGCCCGCGTCACCGACGCGCCCCATCTGGCGATGGACGCGGCGCCCGTGGGCGGGGGCTCCGTCGTGTTCCTCAACCGCGACGGCACGAACTTCAGCGTGGACAGCGCGCCCCTCACCCAGGCCCTGGCCGAGCTGCAAGCGACGCCCGAATCCCCTCCCACCGCGACGGCGGGCGTGGCCCCCACCGAGGCGAGCGCGGGTGTCCCGGTCGCGTCCCCGCCCCCGGCAGGCGACCCTGTCGCGACGACGCCGAGCCCGGGCGCAGCGAATGATCCGGAAGGCTTCGTCAGCTTCCCCGGCCAGGCCGTGCCCTCGGACGGAGGCACACCGGAAGCGCTCGCGCAGGCCCCGACCGATGCGCCCGTGCCCGCGGTGACGCCGCCGCCACCGCCGACCGACCCCGCCAGCGACGTGAGCGGTCCCGTGGTGCCGCCCGTCGTGGTGGGCCGCGATGTCACCGTGCTGTCGGACGAGCCCTACTCCACGCTGGAGGGCTTCCTCATCCCGAACTACCGCGTGCCCTACTTCTACACGGTGCCCAGCAACATCGACGGCGAGGACCCGTACCTCGTGGCGGGGGTGGCGCTGGCGGGGCAGGACCGGCTGGGCTTCCACGCGTATTCGCTGCTGCTGACGTACGACACGCAGGAGGAGCAGCCCAGCCTCTCGTTCGCGTACGGCAACGCGCAGCTGTCGCCCTTCTACCTCCAGCTCTCCGCCTCACGCATCCGTGAGACCGACCGCACCGACCTGCAGGGCACGCTGTTCGCGACGCGCACGTTCTGGACGACGCCGGTGTCGTTCGGGGTGCTCGCGCTCGACCGGCGCTTCGACGCCACCGACCGCCGGCCCCAGCTCATCACGCGCCTCATCGGCCCGGAGGTCGCCGCGGCCTACTTCGCTGGCGAGGGCACGTCCTACGGCGGCACGCAGCGGGGCCTGGGCCTGTCCTTGAGCGGCGGCGTGTACCCGAAGGCCTTCTCGCTCGACTCCACCGTGGGCGACGTGCGCCTGGGCGTGGACGGCTACCTGGGCGGTCTTCCCTTCACCGGCAAGGACAACTTCCAGCTCTCCGCCGTGGGCCGCTACCTGCCCGGCGCACCCGACGGACTGCTGGAAGTGGGTGGCATCATGCCGGGCGAGGTCTTCTTCACCAACCGCGACAGCACGGAGCCGGGCCCCCTGCCGCTCCAGCTCCAGCCGGGCCTCGCCTTCAGCGAGTACCTGCGCGGCTACGAGGACCACACCTTCCGCGCGCGCAACGTGCTCATCGCCAACGCGCGCTACCGCTACCGCTTCATCATCGACTACGGCTGGGCCTCCACGCTGTGGCTGCTGCCGTCCCTCTTCGTCAGCCAGTTCGAGGTGGAGGGCTTCGGCTCCATCGCGCGCACGGACAACAGGAACAACCACGGCGCGGTGGGCGGCGCCGCCACGCTGCGGCTCACCGTGGGGCAGGCCTACGCGCTCGCGTTCTTCTACCAGTACGCGCACCGCTTCGAGGACCGCTTCGGCGACCTGCACCTCGTCGGCTTGACCTTCTAGTCCGCCCGGACGCGCGGGACGCCCAGCCCGAACAGGCCCGCCTCGCGGGCCACCGCGAGCACCCCGGACGGCACCAGCTCCGACGGCTCCTGCCCGCGCGAAAGCATCTCGCGCACCTGCGTGGAGGACACCTCCGCCAGCGGGGGCCCCACCGTCTGTGGCGCCGGGTAGCCCGCGCGGTAGAGCACCAGCACGCGCGCCATCCGCTGGATGCGGTCGAAGTCCTTCCAGTTCGGCAAATCTCGCAGGATGTCGCTGCCGATGATCAGCGAGAACTGGATGTCCGGGTGGCGCTCCACCAGGAACGCCAGCGTGTCCACCGTGCGCCCGCCGCCGCCCACCTCGCGCTCCACCTGGCTCGTCTGGAGCCAGCCGGACGTCTCCTGGCAGAGCGCTTCGCACATGCGCACGCGCTGCTCGAAGGACTCCAGCTGCTTGCCGAACGGATGGTGGAACGTGGGCATCAGCCAGACGGCCTCCACGCCCTGCGTCGCATGCACGTAGGTGGCCGCCATCAGGTGGCCCACGTGCGGCGGGTTGAACGAGCCTCCGAGCAGCGCGACCTTCACGGCGGGCCTCTTATTTGACGGTGAGCTTCGTCGAGCGCGAATCGACCTGGAGCACCTGCGGCGGCAGCACGAGGTGCCCATCCAACCGGAACGCGGAGAAGCTCAAGTTGCGCTCCGCCTTCTCCAACAAGCCGCACGTCTGCTCCGAAGCGCCCACCAGCCGCCCCGGCGTCACGAAGTAGCGCGGGCCAATCCGCACCACCTTGGGCTCCGACTCCTTGCCGTGGATGAACACCTGCGCGTTGAGCAGGTCGTCCTTCACCAGGTCGTTCTTGTCGTGCACCACGCAGCAGAGCGTGTCCCCCACCAGGTCCATCGCCTTGTTGGCCACGGTGGGGTCCCGGTACGCCAGCGACTCTCGCTCCGGCACGCGCACGAAGCGCTCCATCACCAGCCGCCGGTCGTCCTCCGACGCCACGTCCGCGGGCGCTTCACGGGACGCGGGCGTGCGCGGCTTCGCCTCCTGGGGCGACACCAGCCACTGCGTCACGTCCGCGAGGAAGTCCGCGTCGGAGTACTCGCGCCCGCCCCGGCTCTTCTGCCGCCGCCACAGCACCCACTCGTCCAGGTCCGTGTAGCGCGCGCCCACGAAGAGGAAGCGCCGAGCGCCCTTGGCCCGCAGCAGCTCATAGGCCGCGTCGAAGGCCCCCAGGTCGCCGTGCGTATCGGAGAAGACGCCAATCACGGGGTGATCACCGCGCCGGAGCGTACAGCAGGGCGGGCTCCCGGTGCTTCCGGAAGGCCTCCGTCTGGAGGGCGAAGCCTTCCAGCATCCGGTCCAGGCTCCATCCCTCCTCGATGCCGCGACGCACCTGGTCGGTGCCGCACAGCAGGTCGAACGCGGGCACGTCCTCCACGAACTCGTACGCGTCCGCCCGCCAGTCGAAGTGCTTCGGGCCAATGTCGTGCAGCGCCTGGAAGATGGCGATGCCCGTGCGCAGCGGCTGGAAGGCGTGCCGGTCCGTGACGTGGATGAACGCCCCGCTGCACGACTCGCCCTTGTACTTGTCGAACGTGGGGGTGAAGCCCACCGGACGGAAGGCCACGCCGGGCAGACGCTCCTGATCCAACCGTGCGAGCAGCGCGTCGGTGTCCACCCAAGGCGCGCCGAACTGTTCGAACGGGCGGCAGGTGCCGCGCCCCTCCGACACGTTGGTGCCCTCCCCCAGGCACATGCCCGGGTACACGAGCGCGGTGTCCGCGGTGGGCATGTTGGGCGACGGCGGCAGGAAGGGCAGCCCCGTGTCGCTCCAGTGCATGTCGCGCGTCCAGCCCTCGCACGGCACCACCGTCAGCTCACAGCCGAAGCCCTCCTGCGAGTTGAACAGCCGCGCCAGCTCCCCCGCCGTCATGCCGTGGCGGTTGGGCAGCGCGTACAGGCCCACGAAGGAGCGGAAGCGGTCTCCCACGAGGTTGCCCTCCAGCGTCACCCCGTCCAGCGGGTTGGGCCGATCCAACACGTAGAAGGGCACGCGCGCGTGGGCGGCGGCCTTCATCGCCAGGGCCATGGTGTAGACGTAGGTGTAGTAGCGGCTGCCCACGTCCTGGATGTCGAACACCAGCGCGTCCAGGCCCTTGAGCCACTCCGGGCGCGGCGAGAGCGACTCGAAGGTGGAGCCGTAGAGGCTGTGCACGGGGACGTTCGTGCGCCGGTCGCGCGCCTCGTCCACGGCCACCATGTACTGGGCCTCGCCGCGGATGCCGTGCTCCGGCCCGAAGAGCGCCGCCAGCGTCACGCCGGGCGTGCCCGCCAGCAGGTCCGCCAGGTGGCGGAAGCGCGAGTCCACGCTCGTGGGGTTCACGATGGCGCCCACGCGCTTGCCCTTGAGCGCGGAGAAGCCCTGCGCGGCCCACACATCCAGTCCCGTCTTCACCTTCGTCACGGTCATCGCCTCGTCCCGTCGCACGCGGTTCGCGTGGTCGCGGAAGATCAGTTCGCGGGCAGGCGCTTGAGCGCGCTCGCGGCGGCCTTCTTCGAATCACAGGTGCCCAGGCCGAAGATGCCCCCGGCGCTCCCGTCGTCCCCGCCTCCATCGTCGGCCAGGTCCTCCAGTTCTCCCCGCGCGGCCTCCAGCCTCAGGCTGCCCGCGGCCTCCGCCGCCGCCGTGCGCACCCCGCACTGCTCATGCCCTAGCAGGGAGATGATCCGGGAGGCGGCATCACCGTTGCCCTTGCGCACCGCCTGCGAGTAGGCCGCCAGGGACTCGGCCACTTCGCCCTGCGCCTCTTCCAGCCTGCCGGTGAGGAACAGGCGCCGGCCGGCGTCCTCTTCCTGCTTGATGAGCCGCTTCGCTTCGTTCACGCGGGCGGCCTTCTCCGCGCCCGTGGTTCCCTCCACGGCCCGGATGGCGCGCTGTGTGGCACCTCCGCCCCAGGCCACCACCCCCACGCCCAGCACCAGCGCCAGGACGCCCACCGCGGCGAGCCGCCGACCCCGGGCCGGTGACAGCGCCAGGCGCGAGCCCATCCCCTCCGGCAGCGCTTGCGACACGCGCGACCAGAGCGCTCCGCTCGCGGTGCGCGCCTGCTTCCCCAGCACCGACGCCCGCTGGCCCAGCGCCGCCGCGCCCACGGCCGCGCGCTGCCCCAACTGCGCGGCGCCCTGCCCGAACTGCGCCGCGCCCACGGCCGCACGCTGCCCGAACTGCGCCGCGCCCACCGCCGCACGCTGCCCGAGGGCGCCCAGGTCCATGCCGGAGTCCATCACCCGCGCCAGGGCCAGGTTGCCGAACGGCGGCTGCGAGGCCTCGTCCTGCGGCAGCACCACGGCGCCCGGAGCCGGCGCCTCCACCCGGTACGGCGCGCGCGGCACGCGGAAGACGCGGATCTTCCCGGGGATGCCCTTCAGCTCGAAGGAGCCCACCTCCTGCGACGGCACCTCCGCCTTGTTCATGGACAGGTAGACGGCCTCCGTGAAGAAGACCTCGTCCGCGTCGGTGATGCCCTCCACGCGCGCGGCGATGTTCACCGGCTCGCCGAAGATGTCGTTGGCCTCCAGCCGCACCTCGCCCACGTTGACGGCGACGCGCACGTGCAGCTGCTCGTCCTCCACGAGGTTCCGGTTGTGCTGCCACAGCCGGTCCTGGATGGCGATGCCGCTCAGCACCGCCTGCGTGGGGGACTCGAAGGTGACCAGGAAGGCATCGCCAATCGACTTGATGATGCGTCCACCGAAGGCCTTGAACAGAGGCACGAGCAACGCCTCGTGCACGTGGAGCAACCGCTGGTTTTCTTCCAGCGTCTGCCGACTGGTGCGTTCGGTGAAGCCCTTGATGTCGGTGAAGACGATGGCGAGGTTGGCGGTCTTCAAAGCGCGCGCAGTGTATGCAGCGCGTCGCGCGAAGCAATCGCCATGGCCGGGCCGCTTGCCCCGGCGGTCGAATGTCGACTTTCAGCGCTTCGACGGCTTGAGCGCGCGCATCGAGCGCTTCTCCGGCGCCGCGAGCTGCGCCCTCACCTTGGCGGCGAGCTGGGGCCTGTCCGTCCGCTCGTAGAAGGCAGCGAGCGTCCGGAGCACCCCCGGGTTGGTCGGCTGGGCCTCTCGCGCGGCGAGAAACTCCTTCTCCGCGTCAGGCACCCGCCCCTGCTGCTCCAGCACCGACGCGAGCTGGAGACGCACCTGGACCCACTCGGGTTTGGATTTGGACAGGGGCCGGTAGTGCCACTCCGCCTTGAGGAAGTCCCCCGCCCGCGCCCAGAGGCCCGCGAGTCGGAAGCGCGCATCGTCGTAGGACGGGCGCAGTCCCACGGCCTTCTCATAGGCGCGGATGGCGTCGAAGGTGGCGCCCCGCTCCTCCAAGAGCATGCCGCGCAGGAAGAAGACGCGGGGGTTCTGGGGGGCGTCGCGCTCGGCCGCGTCCAGGTGCGCCTGGGCCCGGTCCAGCTCCGGGGCGCTCCCCGCCTTGAGCAGCAGCCGGGCCGCCTCCAGCCGGGGCAGCTCCCACCGGGGCTGCGCGAGCGCCAGTCGCTCCAGGGCGGCGAGGGCTCCCGCGTCGTTCCCGGCCGCCTCCAGCGCCAGGGCGTCTGACAGGGGACTCGGGGCCGCCGGGACCGCCGGAGCTGTCAGGACCGGTTGCGCCTGTGCGTCGGAGGCGCCCGTCAGCAGCGCCGCCACGAGAACCCACATCATGCCCGGCAGATAGCAGAGCCAGGTGGGGCACCTCAACACTTCCCCTTGACGGACACCCGGCCTCGCATGAAACCCATGACCGTGCAGATCTCCCAAAGAACGTTGGAAGACCTTGGTTTCTCGGAAGTGCTCCGCGCGCTGACGCAGCGCTGTCGTACGGAACCAGGAAGGGAGCGGGTGCTTGCCCGCCCGTTCCACGACACCGAGGAGGAAGTGACCGAAGCGCTGGCGCTCGTGGACGAGGCCCGCTTCCTGTCACAGCAGCAGTTCTCCCTGCCCCTGGGCGGCGTGACGGACCTGCGCACCGCCGTGGGCCACGCGGAGAAGGGCGGCATCCTGGAGCCCCGTCAGCTCATCGACGCGGCCCAGCTGCTCTTCGCCTTCGCACGCACGCGCGAGGCGCTGGACGAGCGCCGCGACAACGTCCCCCGCCTGGTGGAGATCTCCCGGCGCCTGCCCTTCCTGGAGGCCATGGCCCGGCGCATCGACCAGTGCTTCGAGCCGGATGGTGAGATTTCGGACCGCGCGAGTCCGGAGCTGAAGGAAGCCCGCGACCGCGCGCGCGGCCTGCACCGGCGCATCAAGACGCGGCTGGACGAGCTGCTCCACGACGAGGCGTTCATCCCCAAGCTGCGGGAGAACTACTACACGCTGCGCAACGGGCGGTACGTGGTGCCGGTGGTGTCGAACTACCGCTCAGAGGTGGACGGCATCGTCCACAACGCCAGCCAGACGGGGCAGACGCTCTTCATGGAGCCGCAGGCGATGGTGGGCCTGGGCAACGACCTGGCCATCGCGCAGTCGGAGGTCGCGGAGGAGGAGCGCCGGGTGCTCCAGGAGCTGAGCCAGCTCGTGGGCCGCGAGTCCACGCGCCTCCTGGAGGGCCTGGAGGCGGTGGCGGAGCTGGACGAGGTGGAGGCCATCGCCATCCTCTCCGCGGACCTGGACGCCACGACGCCCACGTTCGTGGACGTGACGGAGCTGAACCTGCGCGGCCTGCGCCACCCGCGCCTCGTGCTCAAGGGCACGGAAGTCATCTCCAACGACGTGACGCTCACGGGCGGCGCGCGGGCGCTGGTGGTGTCCGGCCCCAACGCGGGCGGCAAGACGGTGACGCTGACGGGCGTGGGGCTGTGCGCGCTGATGCTGCGCTCGGGCCTGCCCATCCCGGTGGGCGAAGGGTCGCGGATGCCGCTGTACCGCTCCGTGCACTCCACCGTGGGCGACGCGCAGGACCTGACGCAGGGCCTGTCCACGTTCAGCGCCCACGTCACCCTGCTGCGCGACATCCTCGCGGAGGTGGGTGAGAACTCGCTGGTGCTCATCGACGAGATCGCGGCGGACACGGATCCGCGCGAGGGCGCGGCCATCGCCATCGCGGTGCTGGAGGAGCTCCTGGGCAAGGGCGCGTATTCCCTGGTCACCACGCACCTGGAGGAGCTCAAGGCGCTGGCGCACATGGATCCGCGCTTCCTGAATGCGCGCGTGGGCTTCGACTCCAAGCGGATGGCGCCCACGTACCGGCTGCAGATGGGCGCTGCGGGCCAGTCATCCGCCATCGACATGGCGGCGCGGGTGGGCCTGCCCTCGCGGGTGTGCGAGCGCGCGCGGGAGCTGTCGCTCAACGCGGGCGGTCCGCTCACCAAGGCGCTGGCGGCGGCCGAGGATGACCGGCGCAAGCTCTACGAGGAGCTGGAGAAGGCCCGCATCGCGGCGAAGGAGGCGGAGAGCCTGCGCGCGGAGCTGGAGAAGCAGAAGGTCGCCTTCGAGCGCGAGCGCAAGGGCCGGATGATGCAGTTCAACGAGGACGTGCACGCGGCGGCGGACCATGCCGCGCAGGAGGTGCGCGACCTGCTCACGAAGCTGCGTTCGGAGCAGAACGAGAAGGCCCTCTCGGAGGCGCGCATGCAGTTGCAGCAGCGCGCGGATGAAGCGCAGAAGCGCGCGGCGGCGGCCAAGGCGGAGCTGTTCCAGGTGGAGGCCCCGGGACCGGCGAACCTCAAGGTGGGCGCGTGGGTGCACCACTCCGGCCTGGGCCGGGACGTGGAGATCCTGGAGCTGACGGACGGTCAAGCGGTGGTGTCCGCGGGCGGCGCGCTGAAGATGCGGGTGCCGACGTCGGAGCTGTCCGGCTCGCGAACCCGCAAGCCGCAGCAGGCGAAGTTCCCGGAGCGCCAGAAGGGGGAAGCGGCCCTCAAGCGCGCGGCCTCCGCGGCGCCCGCGCAGGTGGAGGCCACGAACTTCCGCTGCGACGTGCGGGGCATGCGCGCCGACGACGCGCTGTCGGAGCTGGAGTCGTTCCTGGACCAGGGCATGCGCCGGGGCGAGGAGGCCGCGCTCATCGTCCACGGCCACGGCACCGGGGCCTTGAAGCAGGCCATCCGGGACCACCTGGCCGCGTCGCCGTACATCCGCATGTTCCGCCCCGGCGACAGCCACGAGGGCGGTGACGGCGTCACGGTGGTGGCGCTGCGAGGCTGACGTGTAGGGTCAGGGAGCCGGGGTCCGCGAGGCCCCGCTCCCTCGCTCTTCCGCGGCGGCATTCGGTGGGAGGAGCAACGTTGAGTACAGTGTGGCGCCATGGTTCGGCTCTGCCTGTTGGGATGCGTGGTGCTGCTGGCTGCCTGCGGCGAGAAGGCCCCGGAGGAGGGCGCGCTCCGCGTGTCCGTGAAGTACGGCTCCTTCAAACCCAATTGCGTGCGCGTGGAGGTCCAGGACGCGCATGGCCACCAGGGGGCGACGGACATCCCGGCGAGCCAGTTCCAAAAACGCGAGACCCAGGAGGTCCTGGTCGCGGTGCTCCGCAAGGCGGAGTGGGACCGGGAGCTGAGCGTCACGGTGTCGTCGCTCGCCAGCGCCGCGAACGGCCGCTGCGACGGTGCCGTCCTGGAGCGCTTTTCGAGCCAGCCCATCCCGATTCCGCTGAAGGCGTTCGCCCGTCACGAGGTGACGTTGGAGGCGGTGGATGGGGATGGAGACGGCGCGCCCGTGAACGTCCCGTGGGCCGAGGGCTCCGACTGCGACGACAAGGATCCACGCTTCCACCCCGGCGCCGCGGAAACGTGCACCGGGACGGACGACTTCAACTGCAACACGTTGAAGGGCTGCGCGGAGACGGGCTGCCGGGACGCGGCGTGTGATGACGGAAACCTCTGCACGGACAATGACCGCTGCTCGGGCGTTGGCACCGCGGCGACGTGCCAGGGCTCCGCGCGACAGTGCAACGCGGGTGCGAGCTGCATGGTGGGTGTCTGCGACCAGGGGACGGGCCTCTGCAGCACCGGTCCGGCACCGTCGGGGACGTCCTGTGTCGACGCCAATGCGTGCACCGTGGGGGACACCTGCAATGGCAACGGCGCATGCGTCAGCGGCACGCCCACGCCCTGCCCGGAGAAGAAGTGCTTCCTGGCGGCCAGCGGATGCGTGGCCAACAACACCTGCAACTACCCTCCGGATCCGGCCCAGGTGGGTGACTTCTGCCTGGCTCCTTCCGGATTGACCACGGGGGTATGCCGCTCGGGCGATGGTGCATGCAGTGCCTTCCCCTTCCGGCCCAACAACTTCGATCCGGACGTGGTCGACCCGGCGGACCTCGTGGCGCTCAACACGTCGGGGAACGTGACGTTCAACTCGGACACGCGCGCGTGGGTGCCCAGCAACAATGTGACCAACCCGAACCAGATCAAGCCCCGGGTCCTTCCCCAGGTGGGCGGTGAGCTGGCCCCGGTCCTCATCCCAGTGAGTTCGGTGAGTCTGGGAGGAACGCTGACACTCGTCGGTTCGCGTCCCGTCATCCTCGCCGTGTATGGGGATGCGATCCTGGATCAGTCCATTCTCGCCAATGGCCGCGGCACCCAACCGGGGGCCGGCGGAAATCAGGCATGTGCACTCTCCAAGGGCGCGAACGGGTCGTTCAGCAACAGGGAGGGAGGCGGCGGTGGGGGCGGCGGCAATGGCACCGCCGGAGCAGAAGGCGGACTGGGCTTTACCGATGGAGCACGAGGCACGGGAGGATCGTCGCAATCCAACACGCCGCAGCCGCTCGTTGGCGGGTGCGCGGGAGGCGACGGAGGCGGCGTGACGCCCACCATCGAGGGCAAGGGCGGAGCCGGAGGTGGTGCCCTCCAGATTTCGGTGGCACGCACACTGACCGTCTCGAAGTTCATCTCCACCAGCGGCGGCGGCGGTAACGGCGGCGGTGCCACCGGCCCGGTGGGAGCCGCGGGCGGCGGCGGCGGCGGCAGTGGCGGCCAGGTGGTGCTGGAAGCCCTCAAGGTGACCCTGACGTCCGGTGCACGGCTCACCGCGAACGGCGGTGGTGGTGGCGAGGGTGGAGGTGCCAAGAGCAACGGTGGCTCCGGCGGCTCGGATGGAAACGACGGGAGCGAGAACAGCAGCAACGTCGCCAATGGCGGCATCAATGGGAATGTCACGGGCGGAGGTGGCGGAGCGGGTGGTGCCGGTACCTGTCTCTTATACACAGCT
>NZ_RAWA01000120.1 GCF_003611675.1 Corallococcus sp. CA053C | reverse complement strand
GATGAGGGTGGCGGCACTCCGGAAGGCGTCAATGGCTCTCATGTCCGTGCTCCTGGCTTCGACGTTGGGGGCGAGGGGTTCCAGAAGGGAGAGCCGTGCTCGTGCCGCGCCGTCCCAGAAATGATTTCCCGGGGATTTCGGAGGGAGGGGGCGGAGCGCGGTATCCTCCGGCCTCCCTCGACGTCTCCACCCCCGGAGCGCTTCCATGAACAGCGGTATCCGCACCGTCGTCGTGTCATTGGGCCTGGTCCTCGCGCTGGCGGCTCCGGCGGCCCGGGCGGATGGCCTCTCCGTCATCCCGTATGGCGACAACTGTTGGGGCACCGGCACGGACGCGGACCGGGATGGGCTCAATGACGACTGCGAGTACCAGCTCGCGAAGTGGTTCATGCCGCTGTTCTGGTTCGATAGCGGTGAGAGCGGCGCTGCCCGCCGGCCGTACTTCGCCGTGAAGAGCGAGGCGTTCGCCACCCGCACGGTGCGCATCTTCTATATGGACACGTTCTTCGAGGACTCCGGCGTCACCACCGGCCACGACGGCGACCCCGAGTTCCAGATCTTCGAGGTGCACGCCTCCGGAGGGCGCTGGTATCTCGACGCGGCCTACCTGTCCGCGCACCGCAAGAGCTCGTGTGAGTCGTCTGCCTGGTACTCGTTCGATCAGCTCGAGTACGACCTGAGCGACTCGCGCAATGGCTATCGTGGGTGGCCCGTCCTCTACATGGCCGAAGACAAACACGCGTCCTACAACAACCTGGCCACGTGCGACCGTGGGTGCTTCTCCCAGGACTTCTGCAGCCGCACCACGGCCCAGTATCTCGACACCACGACGAACAAGCTGGCCTCTCGCAACGTGGGCTCCACGGCGGTGCAGTTGATCAACCCGGTCGTCCTCAATGGCAAGACGGAACGCCTGCTCGACGACGTGGAGTTCACGGGCTGGGATGATCAGTGGTACCGGCCCAACTCCCAGGGCTACCGGCGCCACTTGAACGACTTCGGCTTCTGACGCTCGCGACTCGCATGTCTTCCGTGGGCCCTGGAGGTCGTGGACGCAGGCTCCTGCTGGCCAGTGGCGTCCTGCTGAGCGTCGCCATCGCGTGGGTGCTGCTCAGGGACGGTGAGTCGTCGCTGCGGCCCACCGTCACGCCAGCGCCCGAACGCGTGGCGGAGGTGACTCCAGCCCCCGCCGTGCGTGCGCGGCTGCGGCCCCTGGCTCCCGACGTTGTTCCGCCCGCCGCGACGGGAGCAGCCCTCTCCGCCGCGCTGAACGAGGAGCGGGTGGAGGTGTCATCGAGCGCCCGCATCGAGGGCATCGATGCGGACCGTCCGTGGGTGTGCACGGGCGAACTGCTGACGCTGTCGGCTCGCACGGGAGGGGAGGCCGAGCCGGGCATGGTCTCGCGCTGGGTGTGGCCGGGTTCGGAGACGGGCGCGGAGCTGCAACCCGGCGCCCGGCTCCCGTGGCGTGCACCGGCCACGGCGGGGCGGTACTTCGTGCGCTTCCAGCTCTGCAAGGACCTGGGCGGCCGGCGCGTCGGCGTGCTGGCCGAGCAGGTCGTCAGCATCGACGTGCGCACATGCGGTCCGGATGAGGGACAGGCCCATGCGCTTCGCGTCGAAGTCTCCCAGCGGGGCAACGAAGCCTTCTCCTTCCGGGCGGTGTCACCGAAGCCAGCGACCACGTACAGGTGGGACTTCGGCGATGGGAGCTCCACCGTGACGACGGAGCCCGGTGCCACGCATGCCTATGCCGCGCAGGCACCCGGCGAGCCGGACGTGCGCAGCTTCACGGTGTCGTTGTCCGCCCGAGGCGCGGAAGGGGAGCAGACCGTGACGACGTTCGTGCAGGTCCGCGCGCAGCCGCCTTCCGATGCGCCACCCGGGGCAATCCTGAAGGTCGAGCGGGTGACCGGCCGCGCCGCAAGCGAAGGCTGGAGGAGTCAGGTCCAGGTCGACGTGCCCGAGGGCAGCGACGTCACATGGGAGCGTGTGGAGCGACTCACCGTGACATGGGACGACCAGGTGGACGTTCGCACAAGCGGCTGGCGCGAGGTCATCACCGTGGAGCAGGACCTGGGCCGTGGAGGCTTCCGGGGCCACGTCACCGTGCTTCCGTCCGACGTGCGGCCGGACGTGAAGCAGGTCATCGACTTCCTCCATGGGCGTGATGCGAAGGGCCAGGAGGTGTCCCTGTCCTGGGCCTCCTACAAGGCCGAGCCCCAGCGCGCGTCCCCTTCGGAACGTCCCCCGCCGAAGTAGGTCATGAGGCCCCCTGGGCCAATGCGGGAGGGGAGAGCGACTCGATCACCTGCCCCGTGCTCACGGTGCACCTGGACCGGGGCTGAGCGCCAGCCTACTTCGCAAGCCACGCCGCGAAGCGCTTGTCGAGGAGCGGCGCCGCTTTGTCGACGGCCTCCCAGGTGTCGTCATCGAGCTTCGGCGCGTCGTGACCGAACGGGCCCGCGCGCTTTCCGAAGGTCTTCTTGAGGTCGGCCGTGATGTTGGCCACGAGCACGATGCTGCAAAGGCGTAAATCTCAGTCCGTCAGCAGCACCATGAGCGTCTGGGCCAGCTCCAGCGCCCCCGGGTATTTCGGGTCGAGCTTCGTCGCCTCGTCGACGATGATGCTCGCCTCCCCCAGGCGTCCCTCTTCCTTGAGCGCCACGGCATACGCGAAGTAGGCGGCTGCGGACTTCGGCTCCTTCGCGATGCGGTCCAGGTGCACCTTCTCCTCGGCGCTCGGCGGAGTGAACGCGCCGGTGGGCGGGCACGGGTCGCCATACGCGCCCTTGATGCTCTTGGAATAGGTGCCCGGCGCCAGGGCCTTCACCGCCTTCACGAGTGCCTTGGCATTCGTGTCGCCATCACGGGCACAGAGCCCGAGCACTGCGATGTACAACCCCTTGTTGAGGCCGGGGTAGTCGTCGGACTTCTCCACCCGGGGGTAGTGCCAGCTCCCCTCGGTCAGCTTCACCCAGAGCACCTGCTTCTTGAGGGCCTCCAACGGGGCCTGCGCCTCGGCCTCCGTCTTCCCACCTCCGAGGATGATGATGTCGTAGGTGCGAGGCTTCGGCTCCTTCGCCGAGGCAAGCAGGGGCAACAGCACGAAGGGCAGTAGCAGGAGACGAGCGGTCATCCTGCCAGTCTATCCAATCCCGCGCGAAGTCTGCTCAGGCGGTCTCGAACACGAGCCGCTGGGTGACTTCCCTGCAGATCGCCTGCGCCTGCTGGACCGTGTCGGCATAGGCCAGCACATAGCCCGCACGGTCCTCGGACTTCATGGCCGGACGGATGGTGGTCCCCACGTCGACCACGAGCGAGATGTCCACCACGCCCGGGATCCTCTTCAGCGCGTGCATGCCATGCAGGCGCTTGAGCTTGCCGGGCGGCGGGGTGAAGTACTGGATGGCCGCGCCGCCCCGAGGAACGGGGTCGGCCTCCAGGGGCTTCAGCGTCCCCATGGCCCACTGGAGCGTCATGTCCAGCAGGTCGTACCCGGTCGTCAGCCGCACCAGGTCCCACAGCCGATCCCCGCCCAGCCGTGTATGGGTTTCCACGATCCTCGGGCCACGCGAGGTGAACTTCAGCTCCGTGTGCGAAGGGCCATCCTTGATGCCCAGCACATCCAGGAAGCCGCGAATGAAGGCTCGCACCTCGCGGTCGCGGTCCGGGCTCATCGGCGCCGGGACCTGGTGGGCCACCTCCAGGAACTCGCTGCCGGTGGGGTCCGAATTCTTCGTCTCCACGTTGATGCCGAGGATGACGTGGCGCCCCGCGAACGAGAAGGCCTCCACGGAGTACTCGGGGCCGTCCAGGTACTCTTCGGCGATCCACGACGACTTGCCGTCGAGCACGCCCTCCAGGTCCCTCGCGGAGCGGACCAGCCGCACGTCGATGCTGCCCACGCCATCCACGGGCTTCAGGATGAAAGGGTAGCCCCTCCGCTCGGCGAACGCCGCGGCATCGCCGGGCATCTTCACCGCGGCCCACTGCACGGGCGAGAAGCCACCCGCGTCCAGCACCCGCCGCATCGCCTGCTTGTCGCGCGTCTTCTCCACCAGGTCCAGCGGAGTCCCCGGCAGCCCCAGCGCCTGGTTGATCCTCGCGCAGGGAATGAGCGCTTCCTCGGCGATGCTGACCGCGCTCACGAACGGGGTGATCGCGTGCGAGGCCGCCAGCATCGGGATCAGCGCTGGATCCTCGTAGCTCATGAGGAGCACCCGGTCCGACTGCCGGTTGACGGCGTCCTCCGAGCGCTCCGGGTGCTGGATGACGAACGGCCTGGCACCCAGCTGCCACGCCCGCTCACAGATGAAGGGCCTCGCGCCCAGGAGGATGATGTCTGACGCCATGGTTCAGGGGCTCCCTGGTGATTTCACGGTGAGGTTCGCCGGCTCCGCGCGTGACGGATGAAGTCGCGGCGTCCGGCCTCGGAGACGACGAAGGCCCAACCCAGCTTGCCTCCGCTGGAGATGTTCACGACCTTGGAGGTGCGGCTGCCTCGCACCAGGAACCCGTTGGGCTTGCCGCCATAGGAATACAGCCCGAGCACCAGCCGGTACTCCACGGGCGTCGCGTCCTCGACCGCGCGCAGCGCGACGGTCTCTGCTTCCACTCCGCGCTGGCAGATCCAACGGTCGAGGCCCGCCTCGCGCAGCTTCTGCTCCAGCACGTCCGCGGGCCAGTCCACGCCCATCAACACGCCGCTCCCGCCATAGGACGCGCCGCCGTCCCACTTGAAGACGAGCTCGCCCTTGTCACGCAGCGCGGCCGTGAGGGTGTCCTCGGACAAAGAGAAGGCGTGCGGAAGGTATTTCCGGATGGCGGCGACCTCCTCTGCGCCGAACAGCGCCTGGAACCCCGGCTCCCACAGCAGCGCGAGGAACCGCTTGCTCATCCGCAGCTCCGGTTCGAAGCCGTTGGTCAGCACCGCGCCGCTGTCCCACAGCTTCTCCACGAACGCGAAGTCGTCGGTGACCTCCTCGTGCGTGAACATGCGGTGCACAAGGGTCTTCTCGCCTTCGCCACGGCTCAGCCACGCCTTGGGATACCGCGCTTCGTCGAGCAGTTCCACGGTCAGGCCCGGGTTTGCCGCCTCGAGGTAGCGCTTCAGCAACTCCTGGCGTGGATAGCCCAGCTGCCCGTGCGCGGTGGAGTCGAGGATCACGACCCGGCGCAGGTCCCGCTTCCTGCACTCCGCGGCGTACAGCCCGGCGAGGTCCCGGAGCGCGCTGCCCGTCAGCCCCGCCTGGGGATACCCCAGCGCCTCGAGGTATGCGTTCGCCCCCTCGTACGCCTCGCCGCCGCCCACGCCGGGGAAGATGTTGAACTCGCAGAAGGAGTACCCGTCGCGCGTCGGGACGATGTCCATCCGGCCCACCGTCGCGTCACCGTGCTTCAGGTTGTCCCAGTGGATGAACGCGGCGAGCCGCTTCGGCATCCGGAACAGGTCGAGCACGCTCTCCTTGGAGCGCGTCGCGAGCAGGTGCTGGATGATCTTCAACTGCGCGGAGAGCAGGGCGCTGCACGCGCGTCCCAGCTCGGCGAACTCCGCCGCGTCGAACAGGAGCGGATGCGCGAGCTGGCGCTTCTCGAACATCGTCGAGCCAAGCCCTCGCATCAGGGCCTCGGCGTTCGCGTGCGCCACCGCTTCCCTGGCCGGGTCCCGTCCTTCTTCGAGGGCAGCGAAGAACTCTTCGTTGAATGCACCGATCATGGGCGGGAGGGGCTGCGCAAAGGGTGTCTGGGGAAGTGAGCAGGATACATCACGCAACACCGAAGAGCGCGTTCATCTTCTGCAGGGAGAAGGCCTTGTAGACGACGGGCTCGTACTTCGCCGGCGTCTCCTTGCAGAACTTGGGGAAGCACTCGATCAACGCGTCATCGTTGGCGAGCTTGAAGAACGCGATGGACTGTCGCTCGTCGCCGGACAGCACGACGCGGTGGGGCGTGGAGACGTATTCGTCATTGGACCACCGGGCCATCAGGTCGCCGATGTTGACGATCAAGTGGTCACGCGCGGCCAGCCTGGGCGTGATCCAGGTCCCGCTCCGGTCCCTGACCTGGATGCCGGGCCCGGTCTGCGCGAGCATGGTCAACAGCGTCCCGTCCGTGTGCTCGCCCATGCCCTGGTCATTGACCAGCTCGCTGCTGAGCTGCGGATAGAGCAGGGAGCGGAGCGAGTCATTGGACGCGGAGGTCTTCTTCGCGAAGAAGTCCCGGGGCAGGTCCAGGGCGATGCTGAACAGTTCGGTGAGCCGGGCCGTCAACGCCTCGCACTCCCGGAAGTACGCCTTCAGCGCCGCGCGGAGTTGCCGGCCCGTGACGTCCGGGCTGAAGGGCAGGGGCGCGCCATCGTCGTCGATGCGGCGGCCCACGCTGAACTTCTCCACGTAGTCGCTGGGGAGCCCCTTCTTGCCCGTGTACGCGAAGGCATTCTCCTCCAGCATGCCGCTGTAGCCGTAGGGCGTGTAGTCGTCCGCGGCCATGGTGAAGCCGGACTGGAGCCTGCACCGGTCCTTCACCTCGAACGGCAGGCCGAAGAAGGCGCGCGAGGTCGCGTAGGCATCCTCGAAAGTGGAGGGGGCGATGCCATGCCCGCTCAGGGTGAAGAAGCCCACCTCCTTGCACGCACGGTCAATCTCGAACGCCACCCGGCGCTCCGCTTCGGAGCCCGGCGTCGCGGACGTCAAATCGATTCGGGGTAGCTCGGTCATCTCTCTTCTCCTCCTTCAATCCCGGTGGTGTTCGAGCTCGCGCAGCAGATGCGCGGTCGTGATGACGTCGAGGAACGCGTGGCCCGTGGAGCTGAAGATGGTGCGGCCCGCCCGCAGGGTTTCGCGCTCCGTCCGGACCAACTGGCCCAGGGAGAGGGCGCTCGCATGGACCGGCCCCGCCTCGGCCACGGCGGTCGCCAGGTCCTCCACGATGAGTGTCGACGTGCGCAGCAGCTCGAGCGGCACCTCCCGCGCTTCCGTCGTGTGCCCGCCCATGCAGTTGAGGTGCACGGTGGGGGACAGGTCCGCGAAGCGGCCCAGCGGAGACTTCGATGCCGTCGCGGTGCCGATGACGTCCGCGGTCCGGACTGCTTCATCCAGGGTGTCGCACGTGATGATCCGCACGTCCTGGCCCAGGGACTCGCGCAGCTCCGATGCGAACGCGGCGCACCGGGACGCATTCCGCGCCCAGAGCCGCATCTCCTGGATGGGACGGACCGCGCAGACCGACACCGCCTGCTGCCGCGCCTGCACGCCCGTCCCGGCGATTGCCAGCACCCGGGCATCCGCGCGCGCACAGCGGTCCGTTACCAGCGCCGACACCGCGGCGCACTTGAGGTTCGTCACCGCCGCGCCGTCGAGCATCGCGAGCAGCTCGCCCGTGCGGGTCGAGAACGCGGTGACCACGGCGTTCACGGTGGGCAGCGGGTCGGTGGCGGACCGCTCGAAGATCGTCGCCACCTTGTTGAGGTAGAGGCCGAAGTGCTCCGACACCGCTGGCATCGACAGGAACGCGGCGCGGGGCTGCTCCCTGGAGACCACCTCGCGCAGGGGGACCTGCATGCGCTCATGCAGGCCCTCCGTGAGGGCTGATTCCAGCTCCCGCACGAGCCGTAGGAGGTTGCCGCGCGCGGCGACGACGCTGTGTGAGTAGAACGGGGTCATCGCGCGGGCCCTCTCGCCTACAGCGTGGCGAGGACTTGCTTCAGGTTGTCGATGAACGACTGGACCGTCTCCGTGGGCAGGTCGCCGCGCAGCATGAGTCGGATGCCGGCGCGGCCGACGGGCACGATGGGGAAGAAGACCGCCGAGCAGTAGAAGCCCCGCCGGTACAGCTCGCGCGAGAGCTTGACGGCCTTGTCCTGTTCGCCGACCTCCACGACCTTGATGTGGAGTCCGTCGCCCCGCTGCGCCGTCTGGATGTGCTCATCGAACAGCGCGATGTTCTTCCGGAGCTGTTCCTGGCGCTTCCCCAGCTCGGGGCTGCGGTGCACCTTGATGCTGCCCAGCGAAGTGCCAATCGCAGCCGTGCGCAGGCTCTGCGACCACCCCATCGGGCCCGTCCGGTAGAGGAAGTCGTAGTGCTTGCGCGAGCCGAGCATCGCGATGCCGCCCGTGCTGCCGAACGCCTTGGCGGTGGAGGCGATGATCAGCGTCCGATCATTCAGCGAGGGAAGCCGCGAGCGGATGTACCCCTCGCCATGCTTGCCCTGCGTGGAGAGCGAGTGGGAGTCATCGATGTACAGGAACAGCCCGTACTTCTCCTGGAGCGTCCGCAGCGCTTCGAGGTTCGTCACCCCGCCCACGGAGTAGACGCCGTCGCACACGTACGCCACGCGCGGGTACTTGCGACAGACATCCTCCAGGTAGTTCATGTCGTTGTGCGGGCTGTTCAGCACCAGCGTCTCGTCGGCGACGATGGGCTTCACGAACGCCATGGAGAAGTGCGCGAACTTGTCGAACACCATCACCAACGGCTCGCTGTCCGTCAAATGGCCCGAGCCGAGCATCGGCAATATCGCCGCCGTGAGCGCGCTGGACGTGACCGCGGGGAGCACGGGCCCGCCGAACAGGTCCGCGAGCTGCAGCTCCAGCTCCTCCATCAAGCCCAGCCGGATGCGGAACTCGGCCATCGACAGCCCGGTGACGCCCTCGCTCCGGAGCGCGTCGATGCCGCCCTGGATGACGTCCGGGTGGCTGTTCAACCCCAGGTAGGAGCACGAGCACAGGTTGACGAACTCGTGCCCGGTGTCGACCTCGCGCAGCCGGTTCTGGCTGCCGTTGAACTCGACACGGATGCCGAGCATGTTGGCGTCCTGCGCCACCCGCCAGGCGCTCTCGCTCGCCGGGACCATCTTCTGGTTGTTGCGGTGCGCATGGGGACCGATGACGGGGTCGGTGTGAGTCGTCACGGGCGGGCTCCTGTCTTCTCGATCACGAACTGTCCAATGCGGGCAATGGCTTCACGCCCGCTCGAAAGCCGCGGGTGGTGCAGGTGCCAGACGTGCACCATGTCGGGCCACTCCTCCAACGTGACGTCCACGCCGGAGGCCCGCGCCTTCTTCGCGAGCGCCTCGGAGTCGCTGAAGAGGATCTCCCGCTCGCCCACCTGGATGAGCAGCGGCGGGAAGCCGGTGAGGTCCGCGTGGATGGGCGCGGCGGTCGGGTGCCGGAGGTTCTTCCCGTTGAGGTACAGCCGGATGACCTGGTCCACCACCTTGCGCTGCACGAGCGGGTCCATGTGTTCGCGCGTCCGGTAGCTCTCGCCCGTGGGCTCCATGTCGACCAGCGGCGAGATGCTCACCGCGGCCCCCGCGAGCGGAAGCCCCCGCACCCTGGCCTCGACCAGCATCGCGAGCACCAGCCCACCGCCCGCGGAGTCGCCCGCGATGGTGATGCGCTCAGGCGCGAACCCCTGTCCCAACAGCCACTGATATGCGGCGGTGGCGTCCTCCACGGCGGCCGGGTAGGGGTGCTCGGGGGCCCGGCGGTAGTCGAGTTGGAGCACGCGGCAACGCGCGGCCCGGGCCACCTCGCCGACCATGCCGGCGTGACTCTTCAGCGAGCCGAAGACGAACCCGCCGCCGTGCAGGTACAGCAGGGCCCGGTCCGCATCGTACTCAGGAGGGGTGAGCACCTGGGCGCCGACCCCATTGAGGTTGAGCGGCGCCACCCCGATGTCGGACGCGAGGGGCGTCCCGAGCGCGTCATAGTGCACCCGCGCTTCCTTGAAGTCGTCCGGCCAGGGCCGGGCATCCAGGTACGCGAGCAGCTCCTTCATCTCCGCGGCATTCCGCGCGGCGTTCTCTCGTGTCGTCATGTCGCGCCTCAGGCCAGGACGTCGATGACGTGCGGGAACGTGTTGAGCTCGCCTCGGAGGTAGCGCGAGACGCTGGGGTCCTCCTTGTGGTCGTCCGCCTTGGAGAGCGTGAGGCCATAGAAGTCGTACCAGCGCTTGAGGTCATCGGCGCCCGCCACCTGGTACTCGACATGGCGGATGGGCCGGCGGGCTCCCTTCGTGGCGTCGGGCCGCATGGGCTGGGTCGCCGCGTGGGCCACGCCGCCCACCACCTCGTTGTGCAGGACGATCATGACGACGTCGTTCTCCAGGTCGAGCTTCAGCGCGAACGAGTAGTCGTTCAGGACCTCCTCGTAGAACTCCTGCTTGAGCGCGACGTTGTAGTTGTTGGGGATGTTCTCGATGAGAGACTTCGGGTCGATGCCCTTGTCCTGACAGAACCGGCGCGTGTCGCAGATCATCGGCAGCCCGCCGCTGATGTTCTGGTTGGGGCCGTAGAGGTTGGCGATGAACGGCGTCGCCGCGTCGAAGTGGATGCACTTCGTCGTCACGAACTCGCGGCTCTCGGTGTGGTCGTTGTTCGGCGTGAAGCTCTTGTTCTTGTTGTACCCGTCCACGTCCATCTTGACGACGCGGTCGTAGGGGACCTCCACCGGGCTGTACTTCGCCAGGTCGAAGCGCGGCGCGGCGGCGCGGAAGACGCCTTCCAGGTAGTTGCGGGCCAGCTCCGCCCCGGCGTCGGTGTGGATGTCGAGCTTCTGCGCCGCGAGCAGCTTGTTCGCACCGTGGACCACCGCGAAGCCGTTCTTCTTCTCGACGGCCTCGATGATGGCATCCACCAGCGCGCGGTTCGGGGGAGCGGAGTCGCCTTGGCTCAAGTCCGCCGGGAAGGTCGAGACGTCGATGAGCGAATCCTTGATGCGGCTCGGATCGATCTTTTTCATGGATTGTCCAGGTCTGAAGGGATGAATGACTTGAGAAACAATCTATACATTCGCAGACACGGTAGCATTTGATTGTCGGCCTGGGGAACGACTTCCCCAGGTGGTCCATGGGGTGCGGCGCGCGCAACCCCTCGCGTGCGAAGGATTGGGCACTGCTGGCTTCACTCGTCTGGTTATGGCTATTGCCAGGGCAGGTCCCTACGATCATTGCAATGCTGCAATCACCTTGGGTTCGTGCTGCCCCGATAGCGATCACTGGTTTTGCATTTGCGCTTCCTGGTGCTCGTTCACTCCATGAGCTGTCCGATGTTCTTCAGCGCGGGAAGACGACGTATGGCGTCTGGCCCGCGGATCGCATTCCTCCTGCGACGTACCTGGATCCCGCTGCGACGGTGGGGTCCGCGAAGCTGTACACGGCGCTGGGCGGCGTCATCGAAGACGACGCGCGCCCGGAAGACCCGGCGGGTCGACCCGGGCTCGCGCAGCGCTGGGTGTTGGACGCGGTCCACCGCGCGCTCGCGTCGGCGCGGCTGCCTCCTGGCTCGCTCAGCGGGCAGCCTGTACCGGTCTTCCTGGCGCACTCACGCGGTGGCGGCCACGGGCTCTACGACGCCGCGGTCCTCGCCCTGGCGGGTCGGCTCCAGCCGTACCTCGTCCATGGCGCGCACCCCGGCGAGTTCACCCCCCAGGAGCTGTTGAACGTCGCGGAGAAGGTGCGCCGCGAGCTGCGGGACGCGTTCGGTCCCCGCTTCGTCGCCGACCCACGCGAGCGGGCCATCCACCGGCTGGCCAGTGGGATCGCGGAGGACCTGGGCACCACGGAGAAGGCGCTGATCGTCGATGGCAACTGCACCGGGGGGCTCATCGCGGTGGAGCTCGCCGCACGGGAGCTCGCGAGCGGTGCACCGTGGGCGCTCGCGGGCGCGCTGTCGTATGTCGACACCGTCAATCAAGTCCTCTACTCGAACGCGCGCCTGCTGTCGGCCGAGGGCTGCTTCCCCTTCGCCAGGAAGGGCACGGGCACGGTCATCTCCGACAGTGTGGTCATGCTGGTGCTCACGACCCTGGAGCGGGCCCAGAAGGAGGGCCTGCCGGTCCATGGCGTGATCCGCGGAGTCGGCGGCGGCAACGATGGCGCGACCGAAGGGTACATGCTCGTTCCGAACCCGCGCGGGCACCAGGTCGCAATCCAGCGGGCCGTCGAGCACGCCGGTGTCTCTCCATCCGAGCTGGGAGTGCTGCTCTCGCACGGAACGGGCACCCGCGCCGGTGATGCGGTGGAGACGAAGGTCTTCAATGGTGCGTTGAGGATGCACGGTGAGGCCGGGCAGCCGCGGTCTCCCGTGCCCGTGCTGTCGATCAAGGGGAACGTCGGACATGCCAAGGAGGCGTCAGGGTTGGCGAACCTCGTAGCGCTCCTCTCCATGTTCGAGGAGGGTCGCATCCCGGGCCCGCTCCGTGATGACAAGGATGGAGCGTTGATCGCGCCGGGGGGACTCATCGAACTCGACAAGACCGCCCGTCCCTGGCCGGCGGGTGAAACGCCACGCATTGGAGGCGTGAGCGCCATCGCGAGTGGCGGACAGAACTATCACGCGGTGGTGGAGGACCGGCCTTCGCCAGCACGGATCAAGACCCTGCTCCGAAACCAGCCCCGAGGCCACGCGAGGAGTGACGAGCCCATCGCCATCGTGGGCGTGGCCGGCGCGTTCGCGGGCGCTCCTGGACTCTCCACGCTGTGGCGGAACCTCCTCCAGGGGCAGCGGTCCTTCCGGCGGCTCTCGCTCGACCAGGGGTTGTCACAGTCCGCGCGCGCCGAGCTCTACTCCGATTACGGGGCGCCGCTGGAGCTGGACCCGGAGCGCTTCGCCGACAACGCCAGCCAGTACGCGGAGCGGCCTTCCGACATCCTGCGCTACGACCCCCTCCATTACCTGCTCGTGGACCTGGCACGGATCGCGGCGTCGAAGGTGCCCATCGAGCCAGGGAGCAACGTCTCCGTGGTCGTGTCCGCGGAGCACTGCAGCGAGTACGGGCTGCGCCAGGTCGCGGCAGCGCGGCTGCCGGAGCTTGAGGAACAGCTGCTGCGCGCGTTGCGGGGGACGGGCAGGGATCCCAAGGGGGTGGCGCGCACGCTGCGTGCGGCGATGAAGCGACTCTCGGGCGACCTGCCCGAGCTGTGGGCAGGCAGCCTGTTCAACCTATCCCCCAGCTTCATGGCGGCGCGGATCGCCCGCGCCTTCGACCTGACTGGGCCCACCTGCGCCATCGAAGCCGGAGCCGCCGCGTCTTCCATCGGAGGCCTCGAAGTCGCGTGCAGCCGTCTCGGGGCCCGGGAGGTGGACGCGGCCTTCTGGGCGACGGCGGACATGCGCCTCGGGTTCACGCGCTACGCCGACGAGTGCGCGATGGGGCACCTGTCACGGCGGGATGCACCGACCGCGCTCGACGCTTCCGCCGACGGGTATCTGCCCGGGGAGGGCGCCACGGTGTGCCTGCTGCGGCGGTTGTCGGATGCGAAGGCACGCGGCGAGCGGATCCACGGGATCATCCGTTCCATTGGCAGCGCCTTCGCACCGCTTCCAGACCGCGGCCTCGTCTCCGAGACTGCGATGAGCCTGGCCATCCGACGCGCCTACTCGCGGTGTGACGTGTCGGCGGACGACCTCGCGTTCGTCGAATGCTTCGGCAGCGGACACCTCGCCAGTGACGTCGCGGAGACCGCCGCGCTCGGACGCACGCTGGCCGCCGCGCGGGCCAAGCCGCTCCCCATTGGCGCCGTCATGCCCAACATCGGGCACACCGGGGCCGCGGCGGGCGCCGCGAGTCTGATGAAGGCCCTCTTCATGCTGAGCACGAAGAAGGCCCCTGCGACGGTGGGCGTGAGGAGCCCGCTCGTCGGCACACAGGAGAACCTCCGTGTCATCACCGAGCCCCAGGAGTTGAAGGAGGCGCGCTTCGCAGGCCTCAACGCGGCGGGGGCGGGCGGGACGCATTATCACGTCGTGCTCGAAGCGGGCCCGGATGCCTTGGAACTGGGCTCATGAGAGCGCTCGCGGACCCCACGGAGGTCCTGGCTTCGCTTGCACGAGGGCTTCATGAGCAGATCCCGATGACGAAGTTCCTCGGGATCACCTTCGCGGAGTTCGAGCCCCAGCAAATCGTGCTCGCGGCGCCGCTCGGCCCCTCGCTTAACCACCGGGGCACGGCCTTCGGTCCCGGGGTCTTCACCGCTGCCGGGCTCGCGCCGTGGCTGCTGCTCGTGCGGAAGGCCTGGTCGGAGAGGCTCGCCGTGCAGATCCTCCTGCGGCGCTGCGAGTTCGCCCTCCACCGTCCCATCACAGGGGACTACCGGGCGCGGTGCGACTCGTTGCCCGTCCTGGAGGTCGAAGCCCTGCGGCGCGGAGGCAAGGAGCGGCTCTCGGCCACGTCGCACGTCCTCATCGATGAGGGGGAGCCCGCCGCGACGTACACGGCGCACTACACCCTGATCGGGATACCGGCTTCGGCCGGTGCTGGAGAAGGCGACCTGCGGCTGCCCTTTCCCGAGGAGTGGCGGACATGATCTACCGCAGGCTCGGTGGCCTTGAGGTCTCTGTGTTCGCGCTCGGCGCGGCGAACTTCGGAGGCATTGGAAGCTCACGGAAGCTGGTGGGGAAGGGCGAGACCGAGGCCGAAGCGCACGCGCTCCTGGATCGTGCCGTGGCGCTGGGGATCAACCTCATCGACACGGCGGGCACGTACGCGGACGGAGCCAGCGAGTCCTTCATCGGTTCCTGGCTGGCCTCGCGGGGCCCGGCGATGCGGGACAGGGTTCTCCTCTCGTCCAAGGTCGGGATTCGCGGTGGCCTTGGCCGGAAGCATGTCTTCGAGGAGGTGGAGCGCACGCTGGCCCGTCTTCGCGTCGACACGCTTGATCTCTACCTGTCGCACGTGCCGGATCCCGCCACACCGTGGGACGAAGTGCTCGGGACCTTCCAAACCCTGGTCAAGCTGGGGAAGGTTCGTCAGTTCGGCCTATCCAACGTGTCCGCGAGCGAGCTTTGGAGCGCTGCCGGCATTGGAAGAATCCCGGGGTTCGGTTGGGTCCAGAATCGCTTCAACCTGCTCGAACGGGACGACGAGCACAACGGCGTGTTGGAGGCCTGCCGGAAGCTGGGGCTTCAATACACCCCGTACTCTCCCCTGGCCGGTGGCCTGCTGAGCGGCAAGTACAGCCTCTCAGGCTCCATTCCAGAGGACACGCGCATCGGGCAGCGCCAGGACCTCTATGCCAAGGCCTGGAGCCCGGAGAACGCCTTGCGCGTCGAGCAATTGAAGCTCCAGGCCGCCGCCCACTCGCTTTCACCCGCAGGGCTCGCGACCTGGTGGCTGCTGCACTGCCCCTTCGTGACGTCGGTGCTCGTGGGCGCGCGCAGCCCCGACCAGTTGGAGCAACTCGTGACCCAGGCCTTGGACCTGCCCGTGAACGACGGGCTGTGGCGGACCCTCTCTTCTCCGGGCCAATAACATGCGCGCAATCGTTTGCCGGACCTGGGGTGGACCCGGGCAGCTGACCCTTGAGGACATGCCGGAACCCGTTCCGGGAGACGGAGAGGTGAAGATCGACGTGCACGCATGCAGCGTGAACTTCGCCGACCTCCTCATGATTGGCGGCACCTATCAAACCAAACCGCCGTTGCCCTTCGTCCCAGGGCTGGAGGCGGCGGGAACGATTGCGAGTGCTCCCGATGGCTCCGGCTTCCAGCCCGGCGACCGGGTCGTGGCAATCCTGTGGCACGGGGGCTACGCCGAACAGGCCGTGGCCGCGCCGCGAGAGACGTTCCTGCTTCCGGCCGGTGTCTCGTTCGAAGTCGCGGCGGCCCTGACCAGCGCGTACGTGAGCACCGCGTTGGCGCTGCAGCGGGTCGCCCGCCTGATGCCCTCCCAGACGCTGCTCGTCCTCGGGGCCAGCGGAGGCGTGGGCCTGGCGGCCGTGCAGTTGGGCAAGGCGCTGGGCGCGACCGTCATCGCGGTCGCGGGGACGACGGACAAGCTCGCCACCGCGCGCGAAGCTGGCGCGGATCACGTCATCAGCCACCATGACCCCGACTGGAAGGAGCAGGTCCAGGGCGCGGCGGGACCGTCAAGCGTGGACGTCTGTTTCGATCCCGTCGGAGGCCCGCTCTTCGACCCAGCGCTCTCGACGCTCGGCTGGGGGGGACGCTACGTGCTCGTCGGGTTCGCGGCGGGCCAGGTGCCCCAGATACCGGCCCACCGGCTCCTCGTGAAGCACCGCGCGGTCCTCGGCTCCTCGCTGCGCTACTTCCGCTACCGCGAGCCGGCCGCCCTGCGAGAGACGATGGAGCAGCTGTTCACCTGGTACGCGCAGGGCAAGGTCTCCCCGCGCATCACCGGGCGGTTGCCGCTGAGCAGGACCTCCGAGGGACTGCGCGCCCTGGAGGAGCGGCGCGCCATCGGAAAGCTCGTGGTCTGCGTTCGTGACGGCGGCCTATGAGAAGGACCGGGGCAGCCCGAGCAGGTGCTGACCGATGTACGATAGCGCCATGTTCCGACTGACCGGTGCGTTGATGTACAGGCGCACCTCCCGGAACTTGCGCTCCACGTCGTACTCCTCGGCGAAGCCGTAGCCCCCGAAGGTGTCCATGCAGACGTTGGCGGCTTCCCAGGCGGCCTCGGCGGCCAGGTACTTCGCCATGTTCGCTTCGGCGGCACAGGACTGCCGGGCATCGAAGAGCGTCGCGGCGTTCTCGGTCAGCATCGAGGCGGCCGTGATGGCCGTGTGGGCCTTCGCGATGGGGAACTGCACGCCCTGGTTGGCGCCAATGGGCTTGCCGAAGACGACGCGCTCCCTGGCATAGGCCACGGCCTTCTCGATGAACCACCGCCCGTCGCCAATCGCCTCGGCCGCGACGAGCACCCGCTCCGCATTCATCCCGTCCAGGACGTAGGAGAACCCCTTGCCCTCTTCGCCAATGAGCTGGTCGGCCGGCACTTCGACGTCCTCGAAGAAGAGGGCGTTCGTTGCATGGTTGAGCATGGTGCGAATGGGCCGGACCTCGAGCCCCTTCGTCTTCCGCAGGTCGATCAGGAACAGGCTGATGCCCTCCGTCTTCTTCTGCACCGCCGCCCGGGGCGTCGTCCGAGCGAGCAGCAGCATCAGGTCGGACTGGAGCACCCGCGAGATGAAGATCTTCTGGCCGTTCACGACGTACCGGTCGCCGGAGCGCACCGCGGTCGTCTCGATGGCGGTGGTGTCCGAACCCGAGTTCGGTTCCGTGACGGCGAACGCCTGGAGACGCAGCCGGCCAGCGGCGATCTCCGGGAGGAAGCGGTTCTTCTGCTCCTCCGAGCCATGGCGCAACAGCACACTCATCACATACATCTGGGCATGACAGGCGGAGGCGTTACCGCCGAAGTGATTGATCTCCCCGAGCACGGTCGCCGCCTCCAGCAATCCCAGGCCCGCCCCGCCATACTCCGTGGGAATGAGCGCGGCCAGCAGCCCGGCTTCCGTCAGGGCATTGACGAAGGCGTGTGGGTATTCGCGCTGCGAGTCGAGGGTCCGCCAGTACGTCGGAGGGAACCGGGCGCAGATGGCGCGCACGGACGACCGGATCGCCTCCCGGGTGTCGTCTTGGGCATTCATGGCTTCCATCTTCATGCATTGCATTGCGAGTTGGGAGCGGCTGGCAGGTCCCCCGCACCCATGAAACCTGAGAGGGAATGACCTGTCCGAGCTGAAAGACTATTCACCGGGGCGGGGCCTTCACGGGCCTGTCCCGGGAGCTTCGTCAAGCGCTTCCAGGGCGCAATGGTGTGTGGCCTACGCATCGGGTCATGAACGCGGGGGCTTCGGCGCTTCCATCCGCACGGCCCCGATGGGCTAGAGTCCGCCGCTCCATGGAGCGCACCGGCGCGGCGGCGATCATCATCGGCAACGAGGTCCTCACCGCGAAGGTGAAGGACGAGAACGGACCCCACCTCATCCAGCGCCTGCGGGAGCTGGGCATCCCGCTGCGCTCGGTGGAGACCATCCTGGACGACGTGGACGCCATCGTGGACGCGGTGGCACGCGCCCGGCGGCGGGCCCGCTACGTCTTCACCAGCGGTGGCATCGGGCCCACCCACGATGACGTCACGGTGCGCGCGGTGGCGCTCGCCCTGGGCCGCTCCGTGGTGCGCCTGCCGGAGATGGTCTCCGCGATCCACGCCCGCGCGGGCAACACGCCGGTGACGGCGGAGGGCCTGCGGCTGGCGGACGCGCCGGAGGGGGCGGTGCTGCTGGCCCAGCCGGGGATGTGGTTCCCGGTGCTGACCGTGGACGACATCTACCTGCTCCCGGGCGTCCCGCAGCTCTTCCGGCTGCAATTGGAGACGGTGCTGGCGCGGTTGAGCGGCACGCCGGTGCATCTGGTCAACCTGTTCTTCAACCTGGGAGAGAGCGCCCTGGCCGCGGTGCTGGACCGCGTGGCGCTGGACATGCCCCACGTGGCCATCGGCTCGTACCCGGTGTTCGACACGGCCCTGGACTACCGCGTGAAGGTGACCGTCGAAGCCGCGGAGCGTGCCCACGTGGATGACGCCGTGGGCCGCCTCCTCACTGCACTCCCGACGGACGCGCTGGTCCGCCGGGAGTAGCTTTCCGAAGGGCTACAGCGACAGGCCCATCCGCTGACGCAGGCGGAAGAAGTCGTCGGTGAGCAGCCAGGTGAGCAGCGCACGCAGGTCCGCGCGCTCGCGCACCGCCTGGAGGACGGGCTCGGTGCCCTCCTGACGGTTGGCCGCGATGTTCGGATCCTCGCGCAGCACCATGGTGAGGGCCACTGACGGGTCTCCGCACACGAGCAGGCCCGCGCGGTCGGCGGAGTAGCCGAGCGCGTCCACCACCGTGCCCACGTCGAGCTTCGGCTGCTCGGACAGCATCTGCGCGGGGACCTCGGAGGCCTTGAGGGCCTTGCGCGAGAAGGCCTTCTTGAGCTGCTTGCTCACGTCGTCGTTGCGCCGGCCCAGGCCGTTGAACTGAGACACATGGATGCGGACGGCATTGCCGAACAGGTCCGCCGTCTCGCCCTGGGACAGCTTGGAGAGCACGGCCGTCTTGTTGAGCAGGCCCAGCACCGCCTTGCCGATGAGGAACTTCTGCTCACGGGCGTTGAAGCGGCGCACCACGTCCTGGCCCACGCAGAGCGACAGGGGCTCCGTCGTCTCCGGCTGCATCAGCCCGCGGCGGGCGAGGTAGACCTCGAACTCCTCCACGCCGAAGGTCTGTGCCACCGCGCGCACGGCCTTGAACACGGCCGAGTCCGGCTTGAGCTTGTCCGTCTTCGGGTTGACGCCGAGCATTTCGAACTGCGGCGGGTACACCTTGCTGAGCTGGTCGCCAATCGCGCGCAGCAGCTCCGTCATCGCGCCCCGCGCGGCAGGGTGCATCAGCACGGAGTCCACGTCCGACGGGGTCAGCGCCTCGCGAGGCTCCTGCGGCTGCCGGGCGCGGCCCTCCGAGTAGTACGACTGCTCCACCTCGTTGGTGGCGCGCATGAACGTCAGCACCGCGGACACGGCGAAGGCCTTGTCCGCCTGCTTCTGGGCGTCCCACAGCTTGAAGAGGGCGTGCAGGCTGTCCACGCGCGTGGGGTCCTGGCGCAACAGCTGCCGGTGCTCCTCGATGGCCAGCGGGTAGCTGTTGGTGTCGCGGCCGTACAGCTCCGCCAGCGCGGCGCGGGCCTGGCTGTTGAGCGGATCCTGTTCGACGACCTGGCGGTAGATGGCGGTCGCGCGGGCAGGCTCCGACAGGGGGCCCGCGTAGAGGCTCGCCACGCGCATGCGCAGGGACGCGGCGCGCTTGACGTCCGATGACGCCGTGGCCGCCGCCTGGGCGTCCAGCATCTGCGCCAGCTCCGGCAGGTTGCGGGCCCGCTCGTAGAGGACCACCAGCCGGTCCACCAGCGCGGGCTCGCCCGGCGTCAGCTCCAGCGCCTTGCGGTACAGCGCCGTCGCGGAGGCCGCGTCACCCAGGCCTTCGTCGTGGATGCGCGCCAGCTCCACCGTGAAGCGCGCCCGCGCGTCGGTGGGCAGGTCCTGATCCAGCAGCTTGCGCAGGCAGTCCACCGCGCCGCCGAAGTTGCGGCCCTGCGCGTACACCGTGGCCAGCCGCTCCAGCGCCTCCGGGTGGCGGGGCAGGGTGGTCAGCGCCGTCTGCAGGTGCGAGGCCGCGCGGTTCGGGTCGTTGAGGTGCGTCTGGTACAGCGAGCCCAGCGTCAGGTGGTGCTGCGCGAGCACGCGAGGATCGCCGCCCTGCTGCACGCGCTGGCTGAGCATCACCGCCGCCTCGGCGTATTGCTGCGCTTCGAGGAGCAAGAGGCCGCGCGTCTCCAGCGCGTCCGGGAAGCCGGGCCGGGCCGCGAGGGCCTTCTCCAGCACCGCGAGCGCACGGTTGCGGTCACCCAGCGCCACGTTGTGCAGCCGGGCCGCGGTGACGTACGCCGCCGCCGCTGCCTCCGCGTCACGCTGCGCCAGCCGCGCCTCCGCGCGCCGCTCGTGCAGGGCCGCGAGGTCGGAGGACCCGCCGCGCTGCGCGAGCAGCTCCTCCAGGCCGGTGGCCGCGCCCGGGTGCAGCGGATCGCGCTCCAGGGCCAGCCGGTACAGGGCCGCGCCGCCGTCCGGATCATTCAGCTTGTGCACCGCGAGCTT
This sequence comes from Corallococcus sp. CA053C, assembly GCF_003611675.1. Classification (GTDB taxonomy): domain Bacteria; phylum Myxococcota; class Myxococcia; order Myxococcales; family Myxococcaceae; genus Corallococcus. The sequence goes on along the minus strand of NZ_RAWA01000120.1, from coordinate 2,914 downwards.
CGCGGCGGCGACGAAGCACTCGATGGCGCCCTTGGGGTCGCGGCTCGCCTTCGCCTCGGTCTCCAGCATGGTGCGGGCGGTGGCGAAGTCGGAGCGGCGCAGGGCCACGCGGCGCGCGCCCTGGAGCGCGGGGAGGCACTGCGACTGGAGCTCCAGCGCCTGCCGGTAGAGGGCGGCGGCCTGCTCCAGGTCGGCGCTCTTGCCTTCGGCCAGCTCCGCCGCGCGCAGCAGCAGCTCCAGAGCCTCGGTGGCGTCCGTCGTCACGGCCAGCCGCATGCCGTACATGCGCGACAGGCCCGCGGTGTCGCCCGTCTGGCGCAGCACGCGCTCCAGGCTGAGGGCGAGGCGCGCATCGCTGGGGTCCTCGTCGAAGGCGCGCTGGTACACGTCCAGGGTGCGCTCGGTGGGCGGGCCCTTCTCCTGATCCGCCGCGGCCAGCAGGCGCAGGGCGCTGGACAGGCGCGCGTCCGTCACGCGGTCGGCGATGCGGCTGCGCAATTCGGCGCGGCGCGGGCGGTCCGACACGCGGATGCGCTCCAGCAGGGTGAGCGCGGAGAAGTTGCCCGGCTCCAGGGCCAGCACGGATTCGCAGCACTGCGCCGCGCGCGAGGGCTCCTGGAAGCGGTCCAGGTACAGCCGCGCGAGCTTCAGGTACGCGGTGACCTTCGCGGACGGCGTCTGGCCCACCTGCGTCTCGCGGTCGAGGATGGCGACCAGCTCCTTCACGTTGTCCTGCGCGACGTACAGGCGCTCCAGCGCGCGCAGCGTGGCGGCGTGGCCCGGCGTCAGGCGCAGCACTTCCTGGTAGCCGTCGATGGCCAGCTCCGGACGGGCGAGCTGGTCCTCCCAGATGGCGGCGGCCTGATACAGCGCATTGGCGCGCTCCATCGGGTCGGTGCGGTTGGCGGCGTCCGCGCGCAGCACCTCCACCAGGTTCTCCCACGCGCCGTGGGCCCGGTGGATGCGGGCGAGCGCGCGCAGCGCCGGGAAGTAGCTGGGCGCCAGCATCAGCGCCTCCTGGTACGACGCGAGCGCCTCGTTCTCCTGCTTGAGGCGGTGCTCGTACAGCTCGCCAATCTTGTAGATGAGCGCGGCGGCCTGGTCGGTGGAGGAGGAGATCTCCGACTCCGCCCGGTACATATCGATGAGCTTCTCCCAGCGGCCGTCCTGCGCGTACAGCCGGCCCAGGGCCTTGAGCGCGGGCAGGTACGAGGGCGACAGCGCGAGCACGCGCTCGTAGGCGCTGATGGCGCCCGCGCGATCCTTCAGGTGCTCATCGAGGATCTCGGCGTTGCGGTGCAGGAGCGACAGCACCTGCTTGGTGTCGCCGGCGAACGACGCCTCCAGGTCGTTGGTCTCCAGGAGCTCGCGGTGGCGTCCGGCGCGCTCGTAGAGGCGGGCCAGGTTGCGCAGCGTGGGCAGGTGATCCGACGCGAGATCGAGGATGCGCTTCATGCACTCGATGGCGTGGTCCAGGTCCCCCAGGCGGTCCTCGTAGATGACCGCCATCTTGTTGAGGGTGGTGATCAGCTGGTCGCGGTCGTTGGTCTGGAGCAGGTCCTGCTCGAACATCGACACGAGCTCCGCGAAGCGGCCCTGGCGCTCGTAGAGGCGGGTGAGGGCCTTCTGCGCGGGGAGGTAGCCCGGCTGGAGCTGGAGGCACGCGTTGTAGCGCGCGATGGCGTCCTCGGGGCGGCCCAGGCGCTCTTCCAGGATCTCGGCCGCCTTGTACATGCGCGCGGCCTTGCCCTTGGCGTCCTCGGCGGCGGTGACCTCCGCGTCGAAGACGACGACGAGGCCTTCCCAGTTCTGCATCCGGTAGGACAGCTTGCCCAGGCCCGCGAGCGCGGCGGCGTGGCTGGGGATGCGCGCGAGGATGGCCTGGTAGCGCGCGGCGGCCTCCTGATCGCGCTTGAGGTCGTCCTCGTACAGCGCGGCGAGGCGCATGTTGATGGCGACGAGCTCGCTCTCGTCGTTGATGGAGCCCACCCACGCGAGCAGCACGTCGGCCAGCTCCTCGAAGCGCCCTTGTGTCTCGTAGATGCCGGCGAGCGCGGAGAGGACGAGCGGCTCATGCGGGCTCACGCGCCGCGCGGCGAGCAGCGCGGAGAGGGCGTCGTCCTTGCGGCCCAGGCGGTCATGGACCTTGGCGATGTGGAGGTAGGCGGGAGCGGCCTGGGAGCCCTGGCCCTCGGCCTCGGCGAGGAGGGCGGCGAGCAGCTCGTCGGTGCGGCCCTCGCGCTCGGCGATGCGCTTGACGGCGGCCTGGAGCAGCGGGTCGGAGCGATCCAGCGCGAACGCCTCGCGGAAGCAGACGGCGGCGGCGTCCTTGTTCTTGAGACGCTCCTCCAGGAGCATGCCCGCGGCGGTGAGGTAGTGCGCGCGCAGGCCCGGCGGAACGACCGCGGCGGCGAGCAGCTGGTAGATCTCCACCAGGGCGCCGGCGTCATTGCGCGAGGCGTAGACGGACTCGAGCTGGGTGAGGAGGGTGATGTCGGTGGGCTTGCGGTCCAGGGCCTGGCGCAGGGCATCCGCGGCGTCGTTGTCGCGGGACAGGCGCTCCTCGAGGATGGAGCCCTTCTCGAAGAGGAGGGAGGCCTGCTGGCGAGGGTCCTCGGAGGCGATGAGCTCCGCGTCGATGAGCTGGACGACCATCTGCCAGTTGCCGACGTCGGCGAAGAGGCGACGGGCGGCGCGGATGTTGGCGAGGAAGCGAGGCGCCAGCTTGTAGGCGTTCTGGAACGCGACGGCGGCGTTGCGAGGGTTCTTGAGCGGCTCTTCCCAGAGCAGGCCCACCTCGTGGAAGAGGAGGGCGGCCGTCTGGGGTTCGGTGGTGGCGAGCGCCTTGGCCTCGCGCTCCATGGAAGCGATGCGCTCGCGGGCATCGTCCTCGGCGCTGGCCTGGGGGGCGGGG